>CALDSX010000044.1 GCA_937924445.1 uncultured Chthoniobacterales bacterium | reverse complement strand
GTTGCGTTGACCGTTGGGCGAAGAGCGGCGCCGCGGCGGCAGGCGGATATGCTCGGCGCGCTCGAGCTTCAGCAACAGCGACCGTGCGGCCATATCCTTGGGCCGGCCCAGCGCATTGCGCCAGTTCCAGCACGCGCACATCTCACGGCTCAGGCGCGAGCGACATCACTCGGGATGTTCGTCCAGCAGCCCCCGGATCCAAGCGATATCCGCGCCGCTCAACTGTCGCCCTTGCACTACCAAGACGCTTGTCATGGCGAGCAAGCTATGGCAGCCCCCCCTGGTGAATCCAGCAAAAAAACGAACTTTTTTCTGTTGCGTTCGGGGGGGGTAATTTATTCTTCGGTTACTGATGGTCCCATGGTGAGACAACCTGAGCAGGTACGATTGATGGATCAAAAGCATGCCCCTGAACAGGCCAGATAGGGAGTGAGGGTGCGGTCTTTCCGCCTTTGTATGGGTTTTCTCCTCCGGCGGTCTATAGACACCTCCTTAGACTGAATAAATGCATGACCGCAACAGAAAATCACCCATCGAATCGCCTAACAACAATCGTGGAGTTGTGTCCGCCAAATCCAAACGAATTACTTAATGCCACAACTACCTTCCGCTCCCGTGCATGGTGCGGAGTGTAATCCAGATCACACTCAGGGTCAGGGTTGTCGAGATTGATGGTCGGGGGGATGACCCCCTCGCGCACAGCCATGACGCAAGCCGCGATTTCGACTCCGCCGGCTGCGCCAAGCAAATGTCCCGTCATGGACTTTGTTGAACTGACTGCAAGCTTGTATGCGTGGTCACCAAAGAGGCGTTTAATTGCCCGGGTTTCGCACACATCACCTATATCTGTGGAAGTGCCATGGGCATTAATATAGTCAACCTGTTCAGGACTCACGCCGGCATGTTTCAGGGCCATGGCCATGCAACGAGCTGCCCCATCCCCGTCTGGGCTAGGCGAGGTGATGTGGTAGGCATCCGCGCTCAAACCGTAGCCAATAAGCTCACAATAGATTTCCGCTCCGCGACGTTTGGCATGTTCGAGTTCCTCAATCACAACGATGCCGGCTCCTTCGCCCATCACAAATCCATCCCGATCTTTGTCAAAAGGGCGCGAAGCCTTTTCCGGTGCGTCGTTACGTGTAGAAAGGGCTTTCATGGAAGAAAACCCTCCAATCCCGATCGGCGTGATCGCAGCTTCAGATCCTCCGGCAAGAAAAATGTCGGCGTCTCCGAATTTGATCATCCGCCATGCCTCCCCGATGTTGTGATTGGCCGTTGCGCAGGCAGATGTGATCGAAATGTTGGGTCCGCGCAGGCCGTGTTCCATTGAAATGAGACCGCTTGCCATGTTGCTGATCATCATCGGAATCATGAAAGGCGAGATACGGTTCGGGCCTTTCTGAAGCATGTTGATGTGGTTGTCGGAGAGGCTTTTCAATCCCCCGATGCCGCTGCCCACCACGACCCCGAAACGGTCACGGTCCACCTTCTCCAAATCCAAGCCGGACATATCAAGAGCCAATCTTGACGCCGCTATGGCCATTTGGGTGTAGCGATCGGTTCGCCGCACATCTTTTGGATTTTTAAAGAAGCCAATCGGATCAAAATCGCGCGATTCCCCGGCGATGCGGCAATCAAACTGCGATGCATCGAAAAGCGTAATGGTACCAACACCGCTCGTGCCGGCCACTGCGTTTTTCCAAAAGGTCAGTAGGTCGTTGCCGATTGGCGAGATTACACCGATACCGGTGATGACAACTCTGCGATTGAACATGATGGATGGCGGTAGGATAAAATTGTTGGTAAGTTAAAAGTAAGCCCCGGAACGCATTGCTCTGCAAGCTCTTATTTTTCGACCTCCTTGGCACTTTCACCAACTCAATACCTCGCCAATATGCCGCACCAGGCAGCATCTGTCGTTAGATTAACCACGAACCTCAATTTTCTTTAAACAAGGTCGGCTTTGCAAAAAACAAAGTAGGGAAGAGGCCGTTCAGTGTCGTTTACTGGACGGTCGCTCCCTCTTGACCAGATAACTCCGGAGGGGCCTTTTGATGGCGGAAAAAGCCCGGAACTTCCCCCGTGATCAAGCGGGCACCACGCCTAAAAGTGATATACGCGTAGGCCCACTGCAACAGCACAAAGAGACGATTACGAAAGCCGACAAGAAAAATAAGATGAACAAAAAGCCAGCCGAGCCATGCGAGAAATCCGCCGAACTTCAGCGGACCAATTTGAGCCACAGCGGCATGGCGGCCGATGGTTGCCATGCTGCCTTTATCAAAATACGAGAAAGGTTTGGGCTGTTTCCCACGCAAATGGTTCATGATTGCTTTTGCGGCCCACTTGCCTTGTTGAATTGCAACGGGTGAAACCCCGGGCAGAGGCTTGCCGTCCGCCCCCAGACAGTGTGCGTTATCGCCTATCACAAAAATCTCCGGATGCTGCGGTGGATGAAGAAAACTGTCCACTTTGAGGCGCCCAACGCGGTCGGTCTCGGTCCCGATCAGTCGCGTAAGCGGAGAGGCCTCATTCCCTGCTGCCCAAACCACGGTGGCTGAAGCGATCCGTTCACCGCCAGCCACAACGCCCGTTTCATCTACATCGCTGACGGCAGTATTGAGTCGGACTTCAATGCCAAGCTCGCCAAGGTGAACAAGTGCCTTTTGCGAAAGCTTGGTGTCGAAACCTGGCAACACACGAGGTCCACCTTCAACAAGCACAATCCTAGCTTCCAAGGGGTTAATGTTTTTAAATTGTTGACGGAGCGTGTGCCGGGCCAGCTCAGAGATCGCACCGGCCATCTCCACCCCGGTTGGTCCGGCGCCCACGACCACAAAGGTGAGATAGCGGCTGCGGTCGATAGGGTGCATGGCATTTTCTGCGAGTTCAAACGACAAAAGTATTCTCCGCCTGAGATCAAGCGCGTCCTCCAAGGTTTTTAACCCGGGCGCGTACCTCCGCCATTCATGATGACCGAAATATGAATGGCGAGCTCCTGCCGCGAGTATGAGATAGTCGTAGTCGAAAACCCGACCGTTGGCGCAAACTTGGCGGTTTGCGACCTCAATCCGCTCGACTTCGCCGAGAACCACGCGAACGTTTCGCTCCCTCCCGAGCAGCGCTCTAACCGGCGCTGCGATGTCAGCTGGAGATAAGCCGGCCGTAGCCACCTGATAGAGAAGGGGCTGAAAGAGGTGGTGATTGGTGCGATCTATTACCACCACATCGACAGGCGCACCGCAAAGAGTCTTAGCCGCGCTCAACCCTCCAAATCCGGCACCAATAATAACGACCTTGCGACGGTGCGCTTTTGTTTTTGTTTCTTTTTGACTCATGGGTTGCGAGTGGCTCCTTTTTGGTTACGTTTTTGAATCTCTTGCAGCATGATATTTCCGAGAGAAAAAATCTGTTTTCAGCAATGGTTTAAGGAGTTGCCAACAAAACTTTGTTCCCTCGGACAAGATAGCCCCCGTAGTTCAACGGATAGAACGGAGGTTTCCTAAACCTTAAATCTGGGTTCGATTCCCGGCGGGGGCACATCCACCTCAACGCAAACCAGCGACAATAAGACCAATCGCAATTTGCCCAGAGGGAGTTGCTGAGAATCGACAACGCGGGCAAACTCCTGCAACCCTACCGCTAATCGTCTGTTGCTCTTTGGCGTCTCTCAATTATCATTCACGTTCATCCGTGTTGAAGCCTCCAAATCTCACCGTTTCATTTCCCCATGAACCAGAATATCGAGTCCCATCTTATTGAAAATCGCGTTTTCAAACCAGCTAAGTCCTTTGCTAAAAGGGCAAGAATTTCTTCTCCCGCCGAGTATGAAGAGCTTTACAAAGCCTCGATTCGCAATCCGGAAAAATTCTGGGCTGGCGAGGCCAAAGAATTGCTCTGGCACAAAAGATGGAAAACAGTCCTGGACTGGAAGCCTCCATTTGCAAAATGGTTTGTGGGAGGCACTCTGAATGCTTCCGAGAACTGTCTCGACCGGCACCTTGATTCTCCGCGCAAAAACAAGGCCGCCATCATTTGGGAAGGTGAACCGGGTGACCAACGTGTTTTAACCTACCATCAACTTCATCGCGAGGTTTGCCGCTTTTCGAATGTGCTCAAGCGTAATGGGCTTAAAAAAGGCGATCGGGTGATTGTTTACATGCCGCTCATACCCGAAGCGGTCATTGCAATGCTTGCCTGCGCACGGATTGGCGCAGTTCACTCCGTTGTTTTTGGCGGGTTCAGCGCCGAGGCCATCCGCGACAGGGTCAACGACTGTGGCGCGACGATGATCATTACCGCAGACGGCGGCTACCGTCGCGGAGCTATTATTCCCCTCAAACAAAACGTAGACCACGCTCTACAGGGCGGGAACGCAAAATCTGTCGGCCGTGTTATTGTTTTTCGCAGAGCTCACAACGAAATCCATATCGAAGAGGGGCGCGATGTTTGGTGGCATCGCGAGATGGAGTATGTGGATGCGAATTGTCCACCGGAGGAATTCGACAGTGAACATCCCCTCTTCATTCTTTATACAAGCGGTTCGACAGGCAAGCCTAAAGGCATTCTCCACACGACCGGCGGTTATCTTACCGGCGTTTCAGCCACCTCTAAATATATCTTCGACCTGCGGGATGACGATATTTACTGGTGCACAGCTGATGTGGGATGGATCACCGGCCACAGTTACCTCGTCTACGGTCCATTAGCAAACGGTGCCACAACCGTAATGTATGAGGGTGCTCCAAATTGGCCGGAGCCCGACCGGTTCTGGAAAATCATCGCTCAATTTGGCGTGACAATACTCTACACCGCCCCCACGGCGATTCGTGCTTTTATCAAGTGGGGTAACGAATACCCGGCCAGACATGACCTCTCCACTTTGCGCCTGCTCGGAACCGTAGGTGAACCAATTAATCCGGAAGCATGGATGTGGTATCACAAGGTCATCGGAGGCGGGCGTTGCCCGATCGTGGATACCTGGTGGCAAACAGAAACTGGAGCGATAATGATTTCTCCACTCCCTGGTGCCACCCCCTGCAAACCAGGAACAGCCACCCGCCCTTTCTTTGGGATCGACGCAGTAGTTGTTGACGAAGCAGGCCACGAATGCGACGTGGATGAAGGCGGAAAACTTGTCATTCGAAAGCCTTGGCCTTCCATGCTCCGCACAATCTACGGAGATAAAGAGCGCTTCAAAAAACAGTATTGGAGCGATTTTAAATCACAAGGTTGGTACACCACCGGCGACGGAGCGCGTCGCGATAAAGACGGTAATTTCTGGATTGTTGGACGGATTGATGACGTATTGAATGTGGCAGGACATCGCCTGGGCACCAGCGAGATCGAAAGCGCCCTTGTTAGTCACGAAGCGGTCGCGGAGGCCGCTGTTGTTGGACGACCGGATGAAATCAAGGGTCAGGCGGTCGTCGCCTTTGTAACACTCAAAGAGGGCCAGGAAGGCAGCCCTACCTTGCGCAAAGCGCTCTGTAGCCAGATTTCCCATGCAATCGGACCGATCGCTCGTCCGGAGGAAAAGGATATTCGGTTTGCCGAAGCCCTTCCGAAGACCCGCAGTGGTAAGATCATGCGCCGGTTGCTAAAAGAAATCGCCTCCGGCACAGAAGTGCGTGGCGACACGACCACCCTCGAGGATTTTAGCATCCTAACCCGTCTGCGCCACATGGACGAATAGATTCGGGGCGATGCTGACAGACACCCACGCGCATCTCGATTACCCAGCCCTCGCGGCAGCACCAGGCGGCCTGCAAGGAGTGCTGGAGCGCGCTGCGGAGTGTGGCATCTTCCGTATTGTCGCTGTGGCCACCTCACTGGAGAGCGCTCGCGCTTGTTCTTCGATCGCTCTTGAGCATGCCCGGGAATCGGTAGAGCTTCTCGCCAGCGCAGGTATTCACCCCACCGATGACACGCTGCCCGATGCAGCCTCAAATGTTGCGCAAACCAGAGCGGCGCTTGTGAGTCTTCTCGAAACAGGCCGATTCTCAGCGATTGGTGAAACGGGCCTAGATCACTTTCGTCTGCCAAAAAACCCCGAAAAATCTGCAGCCATCAAAACAATGCAAGAGCGCGTGTTTCGTCTCCACCTCGATCTTGCAGCGGAAACCGGGCTGCCCGTTATCATACATCAGCGCGCTTGTTGGCAGGATACTCTTCGTGTGTTGCGAGATTACCTCGGGCAGATTCGATGTGTCTTGCATTGTTTTGGGGGCACTCTGGATGAAGCCAAAGAGGCGATCGCAATGGGGCATCTTGTTTCTTTCACTGGCATCGTCACTTTTTCAAACGGAGCCTCAACATTGGCTGTCGCCGCCACACTGCCGCCCGGCTCGTTCATGGTGGAAACCGATGCTCCTTATCTTGCGCCAGTGCCGCACCGTGGAACAGTTTGCGAACCATGGCAGGTAAGGCTCACTGCCGAGAAAATCGCTGACGCGCGTTGTGAAACGCTTGAAGAACTCGCCGCTTACACAACGCTTACAGCGCAAAGGTTCTTTTACCAGAAGGAATAAATGTTATTGGGTCTTATTGCGGCTTCTTCTGCGTAGAGAGAAGCAGGTAGATCTCCCGCAAGAGCTGTTCGGCAACGTAGGGTTTATGGACAAAATTTTAACGCCCAATTGCCGCACCGTAGCAAGTTCCCTCTCGGACGCATGTCCACTGGAGACGATGATAGGAAGCATGGGATCAAAACTGCGCAGGGCAATGATTGTCGCCGGACCATCCACAATCGGCATGGCAAGGTCAACGATGGCAAGCGCAATTTTTCCAGGGTTGTGCGTGGCCTGTTTGACAGCTTCGACTCCGTTGCGCGCAGTGACCACATAGTAACCGAACTTTGTAAGCATCCCGCCAGCCACCTGGCAAATGTACTCCTCATCATCAACAAGCAGAATAAGCTCACCTGATCCGCACGCCATTTCAGTTTGAGCATCAAGATCATCACTGACGACACTGGCCGCCCGTACCTTGGGAATGCAAACCTGAAAAAAGGAGCCCTCTCCGGGATAACTCTTGAGACGAAGAAACCCGTTGTGGCTTTTGACAATAGTAGCCACGGTGGACAGACCAAGGCCCGTCCCATGACCGGGATCTTTGGTGGTAAAAAAGGGCTCGAAAATGCGGTCTTGAATGTCGGGTGGGATTCCGCAGCCGGTATCGCTAACGGTGATGCGAACATATGTGCCAGGAGTGGCACCGGGTGTCATCGTGGCGAAGAGTTCGTCGACGCTTTGCTCTGCGACAAGGAGGCCCAAGTGCCCGCCACATGGCATGGCGTCACGGGCGTTTACACAAAGATTCATCAACAGCTGATGCATCTGGGTTGGATCGTCCTCAACCAGGGCGGGTTCCTGAGGGGTTTTAAGGTTAAAGCAGATATTTTTTGGAAAGGTGTCTCCAATAATTTTTGCAATGTCCCTTGCGACATGGCGTAAGTCCACTAGAACACGTTCGCCGCCAATGCCTCGTGCAAAAGAGAGAACCTGCCGGACAAGATCAGCGCCACGCTTTGCGCTGTTCTCGATAGCGTTAAGGGCCTGCATTTGAGCACTCGAAACGCTTTCCAGTTTCAGAAGACCCGTTGCGAGCATAATCGGGGCGAGGATGTTGTTGATGTCGTGAGCAATTCCGCTGGCGAGCGTGCCCACGCTCTCCAACCGCTGGGCACGAAGTAATTCCCGCTCGAGTTGTTTGCGCGATTCAACGTCATTTACAACACAGAAGAAAGCAGGACGGGAGATGCTCTCTATACGGGCGCAAAAAATCTCAACCGCACACTCACGACCCTCGGCAGCCTTTTGGACAACATCCACGTGCGTGCGCGGCGTGCGCGTGAAAGCGCTCAGTCGGGCGAGCAGATCTTCGTCTGGTTTCGCGCAGAGATCATTAAGATTCAGGCGTGTCAATTCAGAAATTGTTTTTCCATAGAATGCTGCAGCTGCAGGATTGGCATCGAGAATTTGTCCGTTTTCCGCATCTGCCAACAACATGATAATGTGGTGATTGTGAAAGACGCCATGGTAAAGCCGACGCGATTCAGCAAGTTCTTGCTCGTACTTTTTTCTGGCAGAAACGTCCTTCTTGATGGCAATGAAATTAACCACCTCACCATCACGATCCTTGATCGGAGTGATGGTCATTTCTTCGGAATAAAGGCTGCCGTCCTTACGTTTGTTGACCAGTTCTCCATGCCATGGCTCGCCTCGGAGAATAGTGGCCCACATTTCTTCGTAAAACGAATTCGACTGCAGCCCGGATTTGAGAAAATGGGGGTTTTGACCTATCACTTCTCGCAACGGGTGGCCGGTAATTACCTCAAATGCGTTGTTTGCCCAGAGAATGTTTCCTTCGAGATCGGCGATGACAATTCCGTTGGCGGCAGCGTCCAGTGCACGGCGCTGCGGATCCACAAGACGCTGGCTGGCACGAGGCGCTTTTGTCGCCTCTTCGAACTGCGCGAATATATGAGAGAGTTGCTCCGAAAAAGAGCAAAAAGGCACCTCGGAAAAAGTGTCCGAAGCTCCTTCGGGCGCAACGGCATTTTCTGCTTGCGGTCGGCGCAAATTCAAAAGTGAGTTCACAATCTCCAGGAGAACGTCCGATTGCTTTGGGCTAACAATCAAAGCGTCCGCCCCAAAAGGCCGGGCAAGTTTTTCTCCCCGCAGCTGTCCGTAAAGGTCCGAATAAACAATCACCGGCAACGAACGCTGAGTTCTATCAGCCCGCACTTTGGAAGATAAGACAAGCTTCTCTGCCGAGGCATGGAAGAGATCTGTAATAATCAGATCCACAGGCCGCTCGGTGGCAAGACGCAAAGCTTCCCTTTCATCAGAGGCCTCCGATACCTCATGCCCCGCGCTTTTTAATATATTGCAAAGAAAATTCCTGCTCGATGGATTTTTCTGAACAACAAGCAGATGGCTCATACACTGGGCGGGGCTTTAGGTCTTCAACTTGTGGTTTTTAACGTCACTCAGCCAGATGCGGGGGAAGAACATAAACCTGCCGTCTGTTCAGTTAAGCAATCGTATTTTCATCTGTATGCAAATTATCTGGTCCGATTTAAAAAGACGAGTCATTGCGTTTTCATATGAACAGATGAGGCTGTCAAGACTCCTCCGGCACATCGCAAATTCGATGCTCTAAGAGCTTCCCACGCAGGGTGGGAGTTGTCACGCCGATGAGTCGAGCCGCCCGGGTTCGGTTATTATGTGTGTGCGCCAGAGCCGCCGTAAAAAGGGCCGACTCGATTTTACCAACGAGAAAAGGCAGGGCCGCAGGAATGGCCCCTTTTTCGGCGAGTCGAAGAGCCTCCGTGACCAAATGATTGAGCGCTTTTTCAGAGTCGGAGTTGAAAGTCGGTGGTGTCTGGATTTCTACCTCGGTTCCTTCACGCAGTGATGCCGCAACATGTTCGATGCCAATCGGATAACCAGAGGAGAGAATCAAAGCCCGCCGGACGATATTCTTTAGCTGGCGCACGTTGCCGGGCCAGTCGAAGGCAGTTAAAAGCCTCAATGCCTCCGGCGTAAGAGTTGCGGCTGAAAATCCAAGCTTTGCCGCTGATCGCGCGAGGAAAAAAGAAGCCAGCTCCGGGATATCCTCCCGACGCTCCCGCAACGGTGGCAGAGCGATCGTGACTGTGTTGAGGAGATGAAATAAATCCGCACGGAACTCACGTTTTTCGATCATTTTCTCAAGCGGACGGTTAGTGGCAGCAAGCAGGCGGACATCGACGCGGATAGAGCCTCTTCCGCCGAGACGTCGGACCTCGCCATCCTCAATTACTCGAAGCAGCTTGCTCTGTGTTTGGGGGGACATATCTCATATTTCATCAAGAAAATGCGTGCCGCCATCGGCCTGCTCAAAACGCCCGGCCACACGGGTGACGGCACTTGTAAAAGCCCCTCTTTCATGGCCAAAAATCTCACTCTCAAGCAGTCCTTCGGGTATCGCCGCGCAATTGACAGCGACAAAAGCCCGGTCCGAGCGCGGGCTGTGATGTTAAATCGCACGCGCCACAAGTTCTTTGCCTGTGCCTGTTTCCCCTCGGATCAGCACGTTCACCGGCAGCGCCGCCACTCGTCCGATTTCCTTATACACCTCCAGCATCGCCCGGCTTCGTCCAATCATGGCCACCTCCCCACCCTCGGGTAGACGTCCCAGCAACACGGGAAGCGCCATGCGTTCAGCAGCTTTTAACGCGGCGTCGAGAGCCGTTTTTAGTTGCTCAATAGTGAATGGCTTTTCGAGATATTCGATCGCACCAAGTTTAGTAGCCTCAATTGCCGTGGCAGGCGTGGAAAATCCCGTCATGAGAACGATCGGCATTTTCGAGCCGGCAACTCGAAGACGCTTCAATACCTCCAGGCCGTCACCCATCGGCATCAGGATGTCACACACCGCGCTGTCAAAACAACCACGTCTGAGCTTTTGGAGAGCCTCCTCACCACTCGACGCTGTTTCGCATTCATATCCGAACGCGAGGACCGATTGAGCGAGATTTTGCCTCGTAAGTTCATCATCGTCCGCAATGAGAATGCGCTTTGTTTTCACTCGATGCAGATAGTCTTAATACTTTTAGCCAACAACCTTTTTAAACAAGAGCTAAATAACCGTTGCTACCTGCTGCGAGTGTAAAATGTGGAAAATAACTTTCCACAGGGTGTAACTTTTTTTGTAGTTCCTTGCCTCTACAAAGTCTTCAAAACAGTTGTATGCCTTTTATATTACTAATGAACAGATTTTTATATAGGCGCCCCAGATTATGGCCCAGCTTATGCTTACGGGAAAGCGTGATGAAAAGGCTGCTTCCATTGCTTGCAGCGCTCGCTATGACGGTGGGAATTTCCTTTGCCGCTACCTGCCCGACGAGTACGCTATTGGAGTTGCCGATCGAAGGCAGATACGTGAGGGGCATGTGCCTGCCCTATGCAGTTGCACTCTAGGAGAGGCTCACGCTGGCGGGTCAGTCGGCGACTTTGTTGGTTTACCGGTGGGCAACCGTCCGAGAGCAAGGAACGCACGCCATCGTAGTTCTGACAGAGGTCAAGGGTGTTTTTTGTGCGGTGGATAATCTCGCTGCAAGGCCGGTGACCGTGCGGGGAAGGACTCCGGAGCAATGGGTGGCATCGTTCGCAGGTCCAGTCGTCAGCACTCGAGTTGTGACGTTCAAATCCAACAGCAAGCACATTTCTCTTGCGAATGAGACAAGGGCGAAATTTGCTTTTCGATAAATAACATGCGTTTAGTGGATTGCAGGCTTGACGCGTGATGCTGGCGGAGGTATGCGCGCTAGCATGAATACGGCTTTTGCTGCCTTTTGCATTTTTATCGGGGCATTCGCACTCGGCTCGATTCCATGGGGTTTTATCGCGGGTCGGCTCAATGGTATCGACATCCGCACGCACGGAAGCGGTAACATTGGTGCGACAAATGTCTTTCGCGTCATTGGCAAGGGATGGGGAATCACTGTTTTCGTTTTTGATTTTCTAAAAGGATTTATTGCCGCTCTTGGAGCAGGATTGGCTGCTGAAGTGTTTGAACTCCCCACCGATCTGGCCTCAATTCTCGGTGGGCTTGGGGCAATACTTGGACACAATTTTACTCCATGGCTTGGCTTTCGAGGTGGTAAGGGGATTGCCTCAAGCGCAGGGGTTTTGTTTGGGATCACCCCGATTGCGGCCGCTGCTTCGTTGGCGGTTTGGATCGTTCTCTTTTTTACCACGCGCTACGTCTCCGTGTCGTCCATAGGGGCTGCAGTTTTCTTGCCTCTTGTGACCGGGTTTTTGATGCTTTTTCCAGAAAACTTTTCCGGGGGAACTCTGCCATTGATGGTGTTTAGCTTGATCATCGCAACACTTGCGGTAGTGCGACATAGATCAAACATCGAGCGCTTGCTTTCCGGCACGGAACCCCGCATGGAACGCAAATCAAAACAGGCATGAGAGAGACGACTAAGCGGACGATCAGCGTCATCGGAGGAGGTGGATGGGGCACGGCTTTGGCGTTGCACAGCCTAAAAGCCGGACACAGGGTGCGTCTCAAGGTGCGCCGTGAGGAAGAGGTGCACCAAATAAAAAGTCTCGGGGAAAACCGAAAATTTTTGCCGGGTGTGCCGCTCCCGGAGGAATTGGAAATATTCTGGCGCGATGAAGAGACTTTTATTGGCGCGGACATGGCGTTGATGGTCGTGCCCTCAGCTGTTTACCGCGAAGTGGCCCGCACTCTGGCCCCGTTCGCCCACGCTGGGTTGCCGATAGTTTCCTGCACAAAAGGAATTGAGCGAGGCACCGGTCGGCGGATGAGCGAGATTCTAGCTGAAGAGGTTCCTGGAGTTGTTCCTTGCGTTCTCTCTGGTCCGAGTCATGCAGAGGAGGTGGCCAGAGGAATGCCCACAGCGGTCTGCGTGGCCTCCCCTGACCCGGCAGCCTCCGCTCTTGTTCAACGGGTGCTTAACCATGGAATGTTGCGCATCTACACTTCCCCCGACCCAGCAGGCCTCGAGCTAGGCGGGGCACTTAAGAATATCTTTGCCATCGCGGCGGGAATTGGTGACGGACTTGATCTGGGCGACAACACAAAAGCGGCACTAGTTACTCGTTCGCTGGCCGAGATGATCCGGCTTGGCACAGCTTTGGGGGGGCGAGCCGAAACATTTCAAGGTCTCGGTGGGGTGGGTGATCTGATGGTCACTTGCTTCAGCCGCCATAGCCGGAACAGGCATGTTGGCGAGCGACTTGGCCGCGGAGAATCCCTAGAGGAAATAAACGCCACGATGAAGATGGTAGCCGAAGGAGTGCCGACGACTCGGAGCGCCGTAGAGTGCGCAAGCTCTCGGGGTATAGAAACCCCAGTCATTGACCAGATTCACAAGGTTTTATTCGGAGGGAAACCACCAGCCGAAGCACTTTCAGACCTGATGACGCGTGCCCCAAAGTCGGAATATTGAGTGGTTGTTTACTGCTTAAAAAGCAGACTTCTTAATAAGCGATCAGCGCATCCGTTGGGATGCCCTCAAGTACCTGGCGGCCGTTGAGAAAAGTGAGTTCAATTAGAAAAACTGCCCGAGCAACCGAGCCGCCTCGCTTCCGAATCAATTCATTAGCGGCTGCTGCGGTGCCTCCCGTGGCCAGTAAATCATCCACCAAAGCCACCTGTTCACCAGGTTCAACTGCATCAGCGTGCATCTCCACAGTCGCCGAGCCGTACTCAAGCGAATAAGAAACAGCTTCGGTGATGTGGGGTAGTTTACCTTTTTTGCGGATGACGACAAGCCCAAGACCGAGCTTGTAGGCTACGGCAGAGCCAAAAATAAATCCGCGTGCATCTATCGCCACAATTTTGTTCACACCAAAATTCGCGCAACGTTCGGCCAGCAGGTCAATCGTGTCTCTAAAAACTTCGCCGTCGAGTAGTAGGGGGGTGATATCTTTAAATTGAATACCTGGCTTTGGAAAATCAGGCACATTTCGGATGGCCGAAGTTATTCGGGCGATTCGTTCGTCGGCTATATTCATCGTCTCGTATCATAGCCGGAGGGAGATATTTGGCAAGATATCCTCTAAAAGACGGGGAATTCTTTGTAAATTATTCCTTTTCTTGTTGCGCGATCAGACGCCTGCACTTAATACTTTTAATATGGGTTCGGTGGGCAGAGTTTTTGAGGGTTATCAGCAAGAGGGCTATTATGACGAAATGTTTGAGTCGGATGGTAGTGTCCGTCCACATTATCAAACGCTCTTTGATACATTTGACACGCTAGGTCTGGCGGAAATTAAACGTCGGAGTGCAGCTGCGGAACAAGCCTTTCTCCAACAGGGAGTAACTTTTACGGTCTACAGCGACGACCGAGGCACCGAGCGGATTATGCCCTTCGATCTTATACCCCGCGTTATACCACGGAGGGAGTGGGAGAGTATTGAGCGAGGGCTAGTTCAACGTATTAACGCACTCAATCTATTTCTTCAGGATATTTATCACGAACAGCGCATTTTAAAAGAGGGCATTATTCCCAATGAGCTTGTCTATGGGGCTGTTCACTATCGGCCAGAATTTGTCGGCATAGATGTGCCGAAAAATATCTACATTCACATTTGTGGGAGCGATCTAATTCGCGATTCCAACGGGAATATCCTGGTGCTCGAAGACAACGGTCGCTGTCCATCCGGCGTCTCTTACATGCTTGAGAATCGCCAGGCAATGAAGCGTGTTTTTCCTAATCTTTTCTCAAAAAACCGGGTGCGGCCTGTGGATCATTATGGTCAAGAGCTACTGAACCTGCTCCGGTTTATTGCGCCGCCTCGTTCTGGAGACAATCCGACCGTTGTGCTTTTGACTCCGGGCATCTACAATTCGGCCTATTTTGAGCACAGCTTCCTCGCTCGCTCGATGGGTGTGGAAATTGTTGAGGGACGGGATTTATTTGTTCAAGGTGATGTCGTTTTCATGAGAACGACCAAAGGTCCCAAGAAAGTAGATGTGATTTACAGGCGTATTGATGATGATTTTCTTGATCCGGAAGTGTTCAGAAAAGATTCGCTCCTCGGCGTCCCAGGGTTGGTGCGGGCTTACAGGTTAGGCAATGTGAGCCTGGCCAACACAATCGGCACAGGCGTAGCGGATGATAAGGTGATCTATAAGTTCGTTCCGGCTATTATCAGATTTTACCTCTCTGAAGAACCATTGCTCGGAAATGTGGAGACCTATCTCTCTTACTTCGATTCTGAAAGAAACTATATTCTTGAAAATATTGAGCATCTTGTCGTGAAATCCGCCAATGAGTCGGGCGGTTACGGGATGTTAATCGGGCCGCAGGCGACCAAAGAACAAATCGAGAAATTCCGTCAGGCGATCAAAGCACGTCCCCGGGAATATATCGCCCAGCCGGTTATCTCACTTTCACGCATCCCCTCGATTTGCGGAGATGTCATAGAGGGTCGGCACATTGATCTGAGGCCTTACATTCTCTCTGGGGAACATGTTTCCATCATGCCGGGTGGTCTGACACGAGTTGCCCTGCGCAAAGGGTCACTTGTTGTTAACTCTTCGCAGGGAGGTGGCACGAAGGATACCTGGGTGCTCGACCGCGTGGAAAATAATCATTAACCCGAATGCATCAAAAAGCCCCGACAAAATGCTAAGCCGCGTCGCCGATTCGATCTACTGGATGAGCCGCTACATCGAGCGGGCTGAAAACAACGCTCGCATTCTGAATGTGAACATGCAATTTGCGCTTGATGCCGAGATTCGCGAGGGGGACGACCCCGACCGCTACTGGGCACCCGTCATCAACACTCTGGAGGACCAGGAGCGTTTTTTTAAAAAGCATGATCGAGCCAGCCAGATGACGGTGTTTGAGTATATGATTTTCGCTGAGGATAATCCAAACTCCATCATCTCCTGCCTTTCCAATGCCCGCGAAAATGCACGAACTGTTCGGGAGCGAATTTCACCGGAAATGTGGGAGCAAATCAATAAAATTTACTTATTCATTCGCTCCAATGACGCCCGTGCCATGCTGGAAGCCAATCCCTATGGTTTTTTTCGCACAATCGCCGAAGGGTCCTACCTCTTTCAGGGTATAACCCAGAACACCATGGTGCAGGGTGAGGGCTACGACTTTATCCGCTTTGGGAAGTTTATAGAAAGGGGCGACTACACCTCCCGGATTCTGGACGTGAAGTATCATCTTTTACTCCCAAGCGGTGAATCTGTGGGCGGGACCGTGGACACGCTCCAGTGGATGGCACTGCTGCGCACGTGCAGCGCTCTCGAAGCATATCGACAAATTTATTTTGGGCAGATTGCCCCGTGGAAAGTCGCCGAGTTTCTTATACTTAACGAGAATTTTCCTCGCTCTATCCTCTTCAGTGTTGCGTCGCTTGACGATGCTCTGCACAAAATTTCCGGTGGTGGGGCCGGGCGATTTTCAAATGAAGCAGAGCGGCTCTCTGGTTCGCTCCGTTATTTTCTTTTTTATAGCCAGATAGATCAAATAATACGCAACGGGCTTCACGAATTTCTCGACCAAATCCAGCTTCGACTTATTGAGATTGCGGAGGCTGCCCATTCTGTTTATTGCAGGGTGGGCGATGTTGGAGCGTCCTCCTAAGCCTCTAGAATGAAGAAGAGGGGAACGAGCATCGATGAGTGCTCCGAAATGCCCGGCCCCGATGCGATCCGGGAAATTGCTCGCATCATGGACGACCTCTTCCGTGTGCCTGGCACACGTCTGCGTTTTGGTTTGGATCCGCTTCTCGGTTTGTTTCCGGGCATCGGCGATAGCATAAGTGCCGTTGTCTCAGTGGCGGCTATTTGCACCTCTCTCGGAGAGCGACTTCCGATCATTATTGTGGTGCGGATGATTCTAAATGTCATTATCAACACCGTTCTTGGATTCGTTCCGATCTTTGGAGACGCTTTCTCTTTTTGGTTCAAGAGCAATGTACGCAATCTTCGATTGGCGGTGGAACACGCCGGTGGGGCTGGCCGCCCTGTTCCTCGCCGACATTACATCCTTGCCTTTCTTGCGCTGCTGATCGCCGTTGGCTCTATCACCGGCGCTGTCTTGATGTTTTACGCTATCTTTCAAACGGTGGGTGACATTTTCTCAAGCTTCTTTGGAAAATAAAGCACCTGGAGAACAAGAAGCGGCACCGCTTTGTGAAGCGGTGCCGCTGAAGAATCCGAACTCAGGAAGCGCTTAAGCCGTGGGCACAAGTGATATTGTCTTCAAAATCCGAGATGCGACCTGATAGGGATCAGCCTGGGAATTCGGGCGACGGTCTTCGAGATATCCTCTGTAGCCGTTGCTGATGAAACTGTGCGGCACCCGGATGGACGCTCCACGATCGGCAAGGCCGTAAGAGAATTTATCAATCGACTGTGTCTCATGGAGACCGGTTAGCCGCAGTTCATTGTCCGGTCCGTAAACGGCTATGTGCTCGTCACGATATTTCTCGAAGGCAGCCATAAGTCTCTCAAAGTAATCTTTTCCGCCGACTTCGCGCATGAATTTGGTCGAGAAGTTGGTGTGCATTCCGGACCCGTTCCAATCCCCTCGAATCGGTTTGCAGTGCAACTCAACATCCACATGATATTTTTCACAGAGCCGCATGAGTAGATAACGGGCAATCCATACATCATCCGCCGCTTTAGCGGAGCCCTTGCCGAAGATTTGGAATTCCCACTGACCCATCGCGACTTCCGCGTTGATACCTTCGTGGTTTATTCCGGCTGCCAAGCAAAGGTCAAGATGTTCCTCGACAATATTGCGGGCAATGTTGCCGACGTTTTTATAACCCACTCCGGTGTAATAAGTCCCTTGAGGGCCCGGATAACCTTTTTCCGGAAAGCCGAGAGGGCGTCCATCGTAGTAGAGGAAGTATTCCTGCTCAAAACCAAACCAAGCATCAGGATCATCCAAAATTGTTGCCCGCGAATTCGATGGATGAGGTGTTCCGTCGGGATTTAGAACTTCGCACATTACGAGAAGGCCGTTGGTGCGAGAGGCGTCTGGGTAAAGCGCCACAGGCTTAAGGAGGCAGTCGGAGAATTTTCCCTCGGCTTGTTGCGTTGAGCTGCCGTCAAAATTCCATTGCGGAATCTCCGAAAGACTCGGAGGGGAAATAGATTCAACAATCTTCGTCTTGCCGCGGAGGTTTGGTACTGGTTGGTAACCGTCGAGCCAGATGTATTCGAGGCGATATTTCGTCATTTCTGAGTGAGGTCTATTTTTTGGTTGGCTCCGCAAGCACACCCGAAGCGCTACGACTGCGGCCAGGCTCCTTGCGGATGTTTAGAACAAGAAATGCGGATTAGCAGTTAGTATGCCAGACAGATAAAATTATTTTTTTTTGGTTTTGTCCCACAAGATATCTCGAGATTCGTGAAAAAATTTGGGTGAAAAGTCTAATGAGAGAGACCAGCAAACGAGAGGGCGATTTTAAGTGGTGATTTTTGATCACTTAATAATGTCAAATTGTGACACGCCAGAGCAAGAGCAGATGAGTGGCGTTTTTTAACCAATCCTTTTCCTTCGTTCTCAGGCAGATATCGAGGTCGACGTTTGGAACGGAGCCGGAACAGAGGGATTGGATCTTTTAAGGAGAGAAAAATTAAAAAAAGGCCGAATCCCCTTCTTCGAGAACGCAGACATCAAGTTGTTCGAGGCGCGCACGAGTCTGAAGTCTGTGCAGAGGCTCATCCATCGGTTCCATGCTAAGGGGAAAGGATCCATAATGCATCGGGATAAAATGTTTGGCGCCAATGGCTTTGAATGCTTGGATCGCCTCCTCCGGGTTCATATGAACATCGCGTCCACTTGGCGGCTCGTAAGCCCCAATAGGGAGCAGAGCCACATCGATTTGGAATCGCCGTCCGATTTCCTCAAATCCGTTAAACCAAGCGCTGTCACCACAATGATAAAGCGTTAATGAGGGCGTCTGAACGACAAAACCGCCGAACCCGCGATGTCTGTCGTGCAGCACCCGGGCCCCCCAGTGATGACAGGGAGTTAGAGTCACACGTAACCCCCTGCGTTCAAACGATTCCCAATAATTGAGTTCGTGAACTTCGCTGAACCCAAGACGTTGAACAAGATTCCCCACCGCAAACGGCACCACGATCGGTTGTCCATCCGCCACAACGCGAAGGCTTTTTTTATCGAGGTGATCAAAATGCGCATGCGTCACCAACACAAGATCGGCAGGTGGCAGGTGCGAATGGTGAACACCCGGCGGTTTTAACCGCTTCACAACTTTCAACCATTTTGCCCAAATGGGATCAATTAGAATACTACCGTAAGGAGTTCGAATTAAAAAACTTGCATGTCCAATCCACGTTACGCAGGAGACGCCGGGTGCAAGCTCTGGCAGAGATTTTGCTGATGAGGGATGTCGGCGTTTTGTGAAAAAAGATGGCAAGAGAACATCCAAAAGATAGCTCCGGCCTTTGGTCTGATTACGCACCGGACGAAGCCCGACACGTGTGGCGTCGCTATGAGCTTTTTCATCAAACCCTTTCGCTGCTTTTTTGATGGGCGAACCTTTCGAAAAGAGCCTGGTGACAGAACGCTGACGCGGAGCTTTTTTGTCGAGCTTCTCTCTTTTGATATTTTTTTCTCCTATTTCCTTGTTCACCAAAAGTTGAGCTGTTTGAATGGACCCTTTTAAAAAAATCTGCTTCAATATTTTGGAAAATCAATCCGGCGAGTGTGCCACCGTGGGGTGCGAAATTGCCGTTTGTTGAAAATTGATTGTCCGAACGAGGGGCTTGCAGTAATAGGCACGACGGTTAATATCCTATTCTCATGAGATACGATCTTCTTGTCATCGGTGGTGGTCCGGCAGGCTACGTCGGCGCGATTCGGGCGGCGCAGCTCGGTAAAAAAGTCGCGTGTGTGGAAAAGGAACGTGCTGGAGGCACTTGCCTGAATTGGGGGTGCATACCAACAAAATCCCTTTTGCGCAACGCCGAACTCTATCATCTAATGAATCACCGCGCAGCGGACTTTGGATTCAAATTTGAGAAGCTTTCCTTCGAATGGGACAAGATCATCTCGCGCAGTCGTGGAGTGGCAGACCGTTTGGCTGGTGGTATCGAAATGCTTTTCAAAAAGAATAAAGTTGATTACATCAAAGGCGAGGCGGAAATCATCTCTGCTGGGCTTGTGCGCGTCGTCACTGCCGAAGGCAAAATGCAGGAGATTGAGTGTGAGCGAATTCTCGTAGCAACCGGCGTTGTGAGCCGACCCTTCCCGGATTTGCCATTTAATGGGACAACCGTCATCGGGAGCCGCCAGGCTATGGTTCTCGAAAAACAACCTTCAAGCATGGTCATCCTAGGTGCCGGAGCGATTGGTGTGGAGTTTGCGTATTTCTTTAACTCCTTTGGGACAAAGGTCACTCTGATTGAGATGATGCCAAACATCCTTCCGGTGGAAGACACTGAAATAAGTCTGGCTCTGCAAAAATCATTGTCCAAGCAGGGCATCACCATTCACACTGGGTCCAAGGTGACAAAGGCCGAAGCCTCCACCAAGGGTGTGAAGGTGACTTTCGAATCTGACGATAAGAAAGCGGATACCATCTCTGCCGAAGTGCTTCTTGTGGCGATCGGTGTCATGCCTCTTCTTCCCGGCGGGCTGGAACTTGCCAAAACCAATCGGGGTTACATTCAAGTGGACGATCGCTATCAGACAAGCGTCGAAGGCATTTTTGCTGCCGGCGACATCATTGGGCCACCTTGGCTTGCCCATGTCGCAAGCTGGGAGGCCATCCAAGCCGTCAATGGAATGTTCCTTGGCAAGAAACCTCAGAAAGTCACCATTTTCCCTGGCTGCACCTACTGTCAGCCTCAGGTGGCCAGCGTTGGTCTTACTGAGCGGGCGGCAAAGGAAAAAGGGCTCAAATTTCGTGTTGGCAAATTTCCCTTTCTTGCTTCCGGCAAAGCGCTTGCAGTGGGTGAGAGTGAAGGTTTCATCAAGATCATCGTGGGCGAACCGCACGGGGAAATCCTTGGTGCGCATATCATTGGCGCTGAGGCGACCGAACTTATTGCCGAGCTCGGGCTTGCGATTACAATGGAGGCGACCTACGAGGAAATCGAAGCGACCATCCATGCGCATCCGACCCTGAGTGAAGGTGTGCATGAGGCTGTTGGCGTGGCAATGGGGCACGCTATCAACATCTGACCGGTAAGCACCATGACGTGTCAGCAAAAAATTGACGAAGACCTCAAGGCAGCCATGAAAGCCCGAGATCAGCTTCGGCTTTCGGTTCTTCGCATGCTTAAAAGCGCCCTCAAAAATTCCGCTATAGAAAAAGGGGGTGCTGATGCAGAGCTCGACGACGCTGAAGCGACCGCTGTCATCCGTAAGCTTGTAAAGCAGCGTGAGGACTCTATCTCGGCGTTTGAAAAAGGAGGTCGCCCGGAACTCGCAGCTAAAGAGCATGAAGAATTGGCCCTCCTGTCGACTTATCTGCCAAAACCCCTTTCGAACGAGGAAATTGAGGCCATCATTCTCGAAAGCATTGAGGAGGTCGGGGGGAAAGATCCATCGAAAATGGGCCTCCTAATGAAGATAGCGACCGCCAAAGCTGCCGGGCGTATTGACGGACGCACACTGAGCGTTGCAATAAAAAAACATCTGGGCGGATAATTCGCCAGAAGTTCGCAAACCTACGTTGGAGCTGCCGCACAGGCTTGCGATAGTTAGTGGTTGCTGTTGGATGAAATGTCTACTTCGCAATAACACACCGTTCCCGTTCGACGCAGTCATTGTCGCGGGAGGTTGCAGCAGGCGGTTGGGATTTGACAAGCTCTCCGCTCTTCTGAACGGAAAGACCGTATTGGCGCGCTCTTTTGAGTCGCTTCGTTCGGTGCCAGGTTGTGAAGCTGTTGTTGTTGTCTGTCGCCAGGAACGTAGAGCTGAGTTTGCGGCGTTGCTGAGGCAGTCGTCCGATAGCTTGGTTTTTGCAGATGCAGGAGAAGAGCGGCGAGATTCCGTCGCGTCGGGGCTTGAGAGCCTCATCAAACGTCTGGCACGTGGCGTTGAACGCCTCGTTGCGATTCATGATGCGGCACGCCCTCTTGCCTGCGTGGAAGACATTTCTGCCGTTGTCACAACTGCGGCGCACTTTGGTGCCGCAGCCTGTGCCACCCCGCTTGTTGACACTCTCATGCGAGCCGACGCCAACGGCAATGCTCTTGTGCCTGTTCCTCGCGAGAACATCTGGGCTATGCAGACACCCCAAGTCTTTCGACTTGGTGAAATCTCTGCTGCGATCGCGCAGGCCCATTCGGCAGGATTGGCGCTGACTGACGATGTTTCGGCAATGCTTGCCGCGGGACACTCCGTTCGCCTTGTCCCGAGCAGCCGGTGGAATCCCAAAATCACCTTTGAATCAGATCTTGAATTGGCCGAAGCACTGATTGTCAAACAGCACGCGTGCAAAGAAGATCGGGAAGGGGGCGAATGACACAGGAGCTGGACTTCCTATTTTCACGGCTTCGCTCGGGGATTAGCGTTGTGAGTTACACAATGCCGACAGCACTCACAACAAGTGTCGGCATCTGGCTCCCAGTGGGTGCCCGACACGAACCAGAGCGGCTGGGTGGGGCTTTCCATTTTTTGGAGCATATGCTCTTTAAAGGGACCGGCAAGCGGAACGCCTTTCGCATTTCCAGCGAGATCGAAGAAGCGGGGGGACAACTTAATGCCTTCACCGCCGAGGATCACATGTGTTTTTATGCGCAGGCGGCTGCGCGTCATTTACCCAGGATGCTCGATGTGCTCTCTGACATGCTGCTTCACTCGGTTCTTCCTGAAAAAGAGGTGGAGCGCGAGCGCGGTGTGATTCGTGAAGAAATCCAAATGGTCACCGACCAGCCGGCACAAAAGGTCGAGGAATTACTTGCAGCGGCGATGTTTAATGACCACCCCTTAGGGCGTCCCGTTACTGGCACACTCGAAACGGTGGATGCCATCACTCGCGCTGATCTTGTCGCACTCCACCGGCGGCTTGCCAGAAACCGGGGTGTCGTTGTCAGCGCTGCCGGAGCCACCAGCCATGAGGAATTGGTTGATCTCGTCGAAAAAAAGTTTGGCTCCATCCACACAATCGAGCGTGGCTTTGCTTTCAAGCGATGGAATGGGCGACGAACCCAAAGCGAGCCGGTTCGGATTGAGGAGGGTCGAGCAGAGCAAACCCACCTCGCGCTCGGTTTCCACGCCTACGGGCGGCATGATCCGCGACGTTTTGCTTTGAGGCTCCTGAGCGTGATCCTTGGTGAAACAATGAGTTCAAGATTGTTTCAAAACCTTCGAGAGCGCCGCGGGCTCTGCTACTCAGTGAATAGCTCCGTAAGTTCTCTTCACGAAACAGGCACACTTATTCTCGACGCAGCTGCGGAACCAGAACGGGCCTTCGTATGCCTGCGCCTAATGCTCGACGAGATTCGTTCTCTTGCTAACCGAGGCCCGACCAGCCGGGAATTTGATCGTGCGCGAGAATATGCTCTTGGACAGATTGATATGCACCTTGAGGGACCTCACAGTTTTATGACCTGGCTTGGCGAATCGATTATTGGATATCAAAGGGCTATTGATCCTTCCGAAACCCGCGACCGTTTTCGCACTGTTACCAGAGCAGATATTCAAGCCTGTGCGGCAGATCTTACCCGACCGGAGAGTCGAGCGCTCGGCATTTTTGGCCCATTGCCTAACCCCGAAAAAATTCGTCACACACTCTGGAATGCCTGATCTTGAGCCCTTTCTCTCACCTCAAACAGTGAGCCCTTCCGGGGAGGTCACAGAGGCCTACAAAACCCTCTCTCCCTCCTCCACTCACATTGAGCAGATCAGAGTGTCTGAAGAAGGTCGCACAGAGAAATATTTAACTTTTCTTGTTTGCAAACCTCTCCCGAGCTGCGGGCTAGGAGGTAGGAGGAGCAGTTTCCGAGGAAGGTTCCACATTTTCTTCTTTCTTTTCCTCTAGCGGCTTCAGAAAGTCTGTTGTGGTTTTTAACAAGTCTGTCACTTGCGTTTCGGGCACCAGGAAGACCCATCCCTCAAACTTCTTTTCTTTCTGAAGCTTTTCCTGAAGGTTTTTTACACGGGCACTGAATTCGTCATCAAGGCGCTTCTTATCCTCTTCGCTTTCGCCTTCGGGTACATCGCGCTTATCGGGGATGTTGGCAGACACCTTGAGAGCCAGGTGCCGAGTGGCACGTGGGCCGGTGGCACCAACGGAGATTTCATAGATAAATCCGTCGAAGGTTTCAATGACTGCCTTGAGAGGTTTTTCGAGTCCGTTAGATTCAGGGCTGGCATCTCTGTTGACAACGTCTTCGATGCGAGGGTAGGCCAATAAAGTGCTCAGGGAAGAGAGTTTGTTGGTGTCTACTTCGCGACCTTCTGGAATATTTTCCAAAGCAAACTGGCCTGTTTCGTTCTCGCGTTGGACTCGCCACGCTTCGGTACCTTCGGCATTTGTGACAACGATAGAACGCGCTTTTTGAATAGAGAAAAAGTCATCGCTGAGCCACTGGCGCACATTGGGATCGGCCTCAGTAAAGGATTCCGGGATCAGAGCAACGCGGTCTGGTTTTGAGGGATCAAGAACGAATCGCCCACCACCGCCCATTTGCCAGGAGGTAGTATTGTCGCCTGAAGAGCTCTCTTTGCCGAGGATGAGACTTCCGACAAGTTTGCCAGTAGTATCAAAGAATTCCAACAAGGTGCCCACCTGGTCAGGGTTCGGTGCGCTTTCCCCTTTGCCTGGGGCTAGAAGCTTTAGTCGGCCATGCGCCGACGGCCCCGCCTGAACGATCTGGACGACCTTTGCCTCCCATACTTTGCGGAGAAGATCGCTGACCTGATCGAAATCTGCGGGATAGGATGATTTTGCGGGAACAACCCAGCCATCAATAGTGCGCTCAACGACAGCTTCGTTATCTTCGGATGCAACGCGGATTCGAGCCACATCGTTCAACGGAAAGTTCGGCAGAAGGCGCTCCCCGACCCCAGCTTGAGCCTTCGTGGGAGAGGCCCCACTTCGGCTGAAAAAAAGCGCCAAGATTCCTGTCAGAACAGCGACAACGACAAGTGGAATAAGTAGTTTTGGTTTCATACAGCGGCAGTTTTCTTTTTGCGATAAATGGCAACGCTGATGCCTGCCACGACGACGAGGAATGGCATCAGGGCAATGTTCATGAATTTCAGGTTATTTTGAAGTGCATCGATATCTTGCCGAAGCTGGCGACGAACTTCCTTTAGCTCTCGCCTGACTTCCGCCTCTTTCCGTTGGAACCTTTGAATTTCCAATTGTTGTTCAGGTGAAAGGATGAATTTTTGACCTGGCTCTTTTGAGGCTTGCAGTTCGCTCAGGCGAGCGCTGGCTGTGGAGAGCTCAGATTCAAGCTCGGCAATGCGGGATCGAAATCTCGCCTCGGCTTTGGACTGCATGTCGGCGACAACTTTGAACGGTCGTGATGCCGCACCACGGCTACGGACCTTTATAAGTTCCGCATCCCCAGCCAACTGCTCGATGCTGTTCAAAACCATATCCAGGTTTTCGTTAAACGGAATAACCAACTGTTGACCAAGAAAATCTCGCACCTGTACACAAAACTGGTCGGCAAGAATGTCCGAATCGGCAAATAAAATGACTGAGGTTTCACGCTGGCTTTCTTTGAGCGATTCTGCAGAGGATTGTTGTGCGGCTTTGGGTGCGTCCGAATTTTCGTTCTCTGAAGACGCCTCTGGTTTACCATTCGGGAAAGCCGTTTTGAACTTGCCACTTAACCGGAGGGCCAAAAGCTTTTTTTCGCCGGAGGGGGCGAAGTTGTTCTTTAATACCTCGCTACTAACTTGAGCCCTGAAAGTCTCCACAAGCTGGCTTTCGGTGGAGGACTCGATGAGGAGATCCATCTTGAGCCCTTCGGACGGTTTACCAGTGAAAGACCCAGGCATTGGGAGTAGAAGTGATTCAATCTGAGCTGTCACGGTGTCGTCGTTATTTGTAGCGTCTCTGTCCAGACTCAGAACGGCAAGCAAATCCTCTGGGCCTCGTCCGCGGTTAATCTGCGTGCGGTAACGCGAATCCGCCACAACCTTGTCCGTGTCGAAAGAGAGACCCCATGCGGCTAGAAGCCTGGGCAAATTTGACGGCTGAGGTGCCTGCATCCCCATCATCATGGCCATCGGGTTTTGCTGCTGTTGCAGTGTTGTGTGGAAACTCAATGGATCGAGAAAAGCGATCAATTTACCTCCTCGCAATAAGAATTGGTCGATGGCAAATTCCGTCTGTTCACTTATGCCTACCGGATGAGCGACAAGGAGGAGGTCCACGTCCGCTGGGATGTTCTCTACTGTCATTGGTACATCGCGCACCTCAAACTGGCGCCGGAGTTCATTTGCGATAATCCACGGCCGCTGGCCGCCACCCATCATCGGGTTCATACCACCGGGCGAACCGTTGATTGGAAGTGCGCCCATAATTCCGACCACCGGCTTTTTCTCCGCGATCACCTCGGAGATGGCCCTTGTGATGTCATATTCCAGCAACCGCTCCCGCTCAGGTCCAACGGCAGGAATTGTGGATTTTTTGTCGAGAAAGCCGACCGATATTCCGAGGTAGACCGGAACACCGCTTGGCAAGGGTTGAGCCTGAATTCCATCGAGCCGAGCCGAGTCAGCAGCATCAGAATCGGGTTTGGGGTCAATTTTGATGACCTCAACCTTGCCGTTTGACGCGCGACGGTATTCATCGAGGAGATCGCCCACCCGATCGGCAAAAACGCGCAACGGAGTTGGAAATTCCGGCGTGGAGCGTGAGGCATAGAAGCGGATCGTGACAGGAGTATCCAGCTTTTTGAGGACTTCTCTCGTCCCATCGGAGAGGGTATGTAGTTTCTCTTCGGTGAAGTCCAGACGAAGTTTGATCAGGCCGATGAGCGCGTTGAGAGCTGTCAGAATGATGAGAACGGCAACGAGTCCGCCAGTGGAGAACAGGAAAGTTCGAAGATGATTTTTTCCAGAGATGTTCATAGGTTTTTAGAAGACAAAATCAACATTTCAAATGTGCTCAAGCACGACGCGCCTGTAAAATCACAGCAGTAGCAAACAGACAGAAACCAATCACGGAGGCGAAGTAGAACAAGTCACGGACATCTACAATGCCACGCTGGAATGCGTCGAAATGGGGAACGACTCCGAACCCGGCCACAAAATCGACCAATCTTGACGCATCCGGGAATATTTGCTGAACGAAATTGGTGACCGGTTCAAATCCCGCTAGGATGAGGAAAAGACAAAGCACTACAGAGATAATAAAACTGACGACCTGGTTGCGGGAGAGCGCGGAGGTCATGGAAGTCACAGCCAGATAGGTGCCGCCCAGCAAAAGACTGCCAAGGTAGCCGGTGAATATGACGCCATAGTCAGGACTGCCCAGCCATCCTACGGTGAGCACTATGGGAAAGGTCAGACCAAGCGCAAGGGCCACCACCAGCCATGCGGCAAGGAATTTTCCCACGATCGCATGCCAAGGATGTACAGGCATTGTCAAGAGCAATTCGATCGTGCCCATGCGTTGTTCTTCAGCCCAGAGCCGCATGCCAATCGCAGGCACAAACACCAGCCAGAGCCATGGGTGCCACAGGAAGAAAGACCGAGAGAGAGAGGCTTCACCAATCTCAAAAAATTGGCCAACCATAAAGGTGAAAAAACCGGACATCAACAGGAAAATAACAATAAAAACGTAGCCGACAGGAGAGTAAAAGCTGGCTAACAATTCCCGCTTGAGCACGGTTCGGATGTTATGCCACGCAAGTGCCACACCCTCCGTCGCGGAGTCGGTTCCTGCGGTTTGATTTTCGGAAGTTATTGTTGAGTCGGTAGTCATGGAAATGAGGTTTAAGTTTTTTTTGAAACTCAAAAAGGAGGAGGGGAAGCGCTGCTTGGGCTGTAAGGAAACCCAGAAGAGAAGTCAGCGTACGTTGTCGGGCAGTGTGATACTGCGGAACACCTCGTCGAGGCGTCCCTCCTCACGAGTAAGTCTGATTATGCGCCAAGAGTTCTTAAGGGCGAGATCTGCAATTGCCTCCTCGATCGTTGTATCTTTTGCCGATTTACGAGAATGAAGTCGGAAATGATGTTCACCCTCTGAGCCTGAGAGCGTTTCTAATTGATCTACACCCGGAATTTTTTCGAGCCCATTTGGCGCCGAAGTGGCTTTCAATGTGAGGAGCAGAGAACCCGCATTGCGGGCACGTCCTTTTAAGTCGGCCGGCGTCCCGTTGGCAACCACCTTCCCTCGATCAATGATGATAGCTCGGGTGCAGGCGGCCTCAACCTCTTCCAGAATGTGTGTGGAAAAGACAATTGCCTTGGACTTACCCATCTCTTTGATAAGGTTACGCACTTCATGTTTTTGGTTTGGGTCCAGACCGTCGGTCGGTTCGTCCATCACGAGAACTTCGGGGTCATGAATAACGGACTGGGCAAAACAGGTGCGATGGCGGTATCCTTTGGAAAGTGTGTCAATGCTTTGATGCCGAACGCTTCCGAGGAAACACATCTCGATCACGCGATCCACCGCCTTGGAGCGCGCCGCACCACGCAATCCACGAATTTCTGCCGCAAAATTCAAAAAATCAATCACACTTAAATCTGAATATGCAGGCGCGCTTTCGGGGAGATAACCAATGAGGCGCCGGGCATGCAGAGCATCCTGCGCCATATCCATGCCGCCGACGGTTATCTTGCCTGCGTCAGGTTCAAGGTATCCGGTAATCATCCGCATGGTCGTGGACTTCCCGGCCCCGTTGGGCCCGAGAAATCCGAGCACCTCGCCTTTTTTGACAACAAAACTTACATTTTCTACCGCCGTCTTCCGGCCAAAGGATTTCGTGACGTTTTGGACTTCGATCATTTTCTCGTTGGGTGGTGGGAGGCTACAAAGACTACTTTCAGCGAAAATTGGATTGCAAGAAACTGAAAATGTTCAATCTTTTTTTGGAAAAGAATCTCACACTTCACAAAAAACCTTCCCCTGGTGTTCACACCGGAAAGAATCCCTAATTCTGGCGAATACCGTGTTGCGCCGGAGAACATTCGCGACTAAGGTTGAAGGTAAATGACCATTCAACCGACAAGTGACCAGAGTATAGAAACCGACCTCCTACGACGGATTGGTTTAGGCGATCGCGACGCTTTGGCCGAGCTTTACGATCGCTGTTCAACACTCCTGTACTCTGTCGCCCTTCGAGTTCTAAACAACGAGTGTGAAGCCGAGGATTTAATGCAGGATGTTTTTGTTCAGATTTGGGAAAAAGCCTCTCTTTTTAATCCAAGCAGAGGCAAGCCACTCACCTGGGCGATCTCTCTCACCCGCAACCGCGCAATCGACCGTCTGCGGTCGCTACAACGGCGTGGACGTCTTCGTGATGAGTTGGAGAAAGAAGCCACTGCAGCAGAACCTGCCACGCCTTCCGACACGCGAGAAGAGCTTTTTGCGGCAGAAACTTCACGCGTCGTTCGAGAAGCGGTGCTTAAACTCTCCGATCAACAACGGCAAGCTATTGAAATGGCTTATTTCTCGGGGCTTACTCAGAACGAAATCGCAGAAAAACTCGATGAGCCACTTGGCACAATAAAAGCCCGCATCCGTCGAGGTATGCTCAAGCTGAGGGAGATCCTTGCCGACTCTCTATGAACGCACCCGATTTTTCGGACCAGACAGATTCGCCGAGCAATCCACAGGAACTCTATGAGGAACTGTCTGCAGGTGCGGCTCTCGGTGTGTTAGCACCTGAAGAAATCGACCTCTGGGAATCAGTCCGCAAGGGGCATAAATTTGATCCGCTCCCTGCCGATCTCGCCCAGGTCGCGACAGCACTCGCATGGACAGTCCCTTTGAAAAGTCCACCTGCTCGATGTCGCGAAGCAGTTCTCGATGCCGTCTCCCGACGTGCGGCTCATTCCGACGTAGCGTTATTACCCGAACCACGCTCGAAGCTCCATTTCGACGCATTGTTGCCATGGGCGGCCGCAGCCATTTTCGCCATTGCCAGTACATTGATGGCAGGGGGGCTTGCAAGGCAGAAACAGGAAATCGCACAACTTCGCTCAGAGACGTTCGGGCCTCTTCAACTGAGTAAAGCGCTCCTGACCTCTGCCGATCCTGCATCTTCGGCTGTCGCCCGTCTCATTTTTTGTGCCGACGTCCAGCAAGGTCGCCTGGTGGTTCGAGACCTGCCACCCTGTCCGGAGGGCAAATCCTATCAACTCTGGATCGTTAGCAAGGATGTCGACACACCAGTGCCGGTTGCGCTGTTCCGTGTAGATAAATCCGGTGCAACAGCAATTGATTTCAAACCAGAAATTCGCCTCGCGCCTATGGTCCGAGCAATGATTTCAATGGAGGACGCTAAAGGTTCTCCAACGCCCTCCGGGCCGATTTTACTTGCCGGGCAATGAGGTATGGAGGCGCCCCTGCGGCCGCTCTTGGTGATGACCACGAGGACAAAGCGACGAAAAGAGGCCCAGGCAAAGAACCGCCAAAAATTCAAACCGTCCTTCGTGTTTTTGCTTACCTGCGTCGCTATCCGCTCCTTGCCGCAGCAACTTTTGCCTGCGCCGTCACCGGGACGCTTCTTGTCGTCGTTTTTCCGGCTATCACACAACTGGTTATTGACCGCGCGATAAAAGGGGGCGAAAGCCATCTGCTTCTACCGCTCGTCTTGACTGGAGTTGCGAGCTTTTTGGTTCATGATCTGCTCAACGCCGCCCGCATCGTTCTCAACAACAGCTTCGAGCAAAAGGTTATTTTCGATCTCCGTAGCGACATCTATGCACATATCCAGCGCCTGCCGTTGGCTTGGTTCGACAATCGGGCTACTGGAGATTTAATGACACGCATTGTGGATGATGTAAATTCCGTCGAACGCGTTTTGATAGATGGCATTGAACAAGGCAGCGTCGCTGTTTTGCAGATTGGCATCGTTGCGGCGATGCTCTTCCACTACAACGCAGGACTTGCCGTGCTTGCCTTGTTTCCGATTCCTCTCCTGGCCTGCGGAGCTTTGCTCTACACCACCACCGCCCGGGGACGCTACAGGATGCAACGTCGCGCTGTTTCGCGCATGAATGCGCTTCTTCACGACAACATCTCTGGGATAAGACAAATCAAGGCTTTCACACGTGAAGAATCAGAGCATGCCCGGTTCAATGAAGTCAGCGCCGAAGTCCGGCGCTCCACACTGCGGGTGATGTTTGCCTGGGCGCTCTACAGTCCCTCGATGGCTTTTTTTGCTTCCCTTGGCCTGGCGGTTGTTCTTTATGGTGGAGGACGCGCTGTCCTTGAAGGGCAAATGAAAATTGGCGAACTTGTGGCTTTCCTTACTCTGGTCCGGTTTCTTTACGAACCAGTAGGGCGCTTGCATCAATTGAACCAAATTCTCCAGGCAGGCCGTGCCGCAGGAGAGCGGGTTTTTGAGCTTTTGGATGAGCCCCCTGAGCCGGGTTTCGAAGATTGCGCTTCCGCACCTATTGAGGCGCGTCTTGGCGGCGAGATTGAGTTTCGCAATGTCAGTTTTTCTTACGGAACGATCCCCGCGCTCTCGGACGTCTCCTTCCACGTTCCGCCCGGCTGTATTGTCGCGCTGGCAGGGCCGACCGGAGCAGGCAAAAGCACTTTGGTGAATCTCATCACTCGTTTCTACGAACTCGACAAGGGTGAGATTCTCTTCGACGGACGCCCCATCAAGACGATCCCCAAGCAAGCACTTCGCCGGGACATCGGAATCGTCACACAGGAAAGTTTTCTTTTTAACGGAACACTCCGCGAAAATCTTCTTCTTGGCGACCCCACCGCAGCCGAGGAGCGACTCTGGGAGGCTCTCGAAGCGGCAAACGCCGCTAAATTTGTTCGTGGTCTTCCCTCCGGTCTTGAAACCAACGTTGGAGAGCGAGGGGTTAAACTAAGCGTCGGTGAAAAACAACGCATCTCTATTGCACGCGTTCTTTTGAAAAACCCGCCGGTTCTCATCTTGGACGAGGCCACCGCCAGTGTGGATAATGCAACCGAACGCGCAATTCAGAGCGCTCTTGACCGGCTCATGAAAGGGCGCACATGCTTTATCATAGCCCATCGGCTTTCGACCATCCGCAACGCTGACATTATTCACGTTATCGAACGGGGGCGAATTGTTGAGAGTGGAAATCACGACATTCTCCTGGCGAAGGGAGGCATTTATGCTCGGCTCTGGAACAGCTCCACGCTTGCGGCTGATCCGACCCATCTGCCGTGGTCTGAGCCGTAGCCAAACGGCTGTGCACGCAATTTTTCATTTAAAATTCTTTCTCGCATCCTGTGATGTGCTGCGCTATTAAACCTCATGGTTAGAAAACTCTTACACACACGTTACCGCGTCGAGGATTTGGAAAAGACGGTTTCCTTTTACAAAGACGTCCTCGGCCTTCAGGAAGTTCGCCGGTCTATTTCCGGGCGTGGATCACATCTGGTATTTCTTAAAGCTCCCGATAGCGAAGAACTCATCGAAATTTGTAAATATGACGGGAGCGGGCCGGTGCAAGTCGGGACTGATTTGACTCATCTCGCTTTTGAGGTTTCAGATATCGCGGCTTTTGGTGCCCATGCCGCTGCCCAAGGCTATCCTTTCAGCGACGGCCCGCACACCTCCTCAAATGGGAGCGTGATCGCATTTATCGATGCGCCTGAGGGATACGAAATCGAGTTGATCCAACCCGCGCGACTTTAAAACTGCCAATTTTTGCGAACAAAAATTACCGAGGCAATACCCAAATCATAAATGGAATTCGACTGGTTAGACGCCCCATTCAATCTTCGGGAAACCACACCGAAGGAGATCGAGGAATCTTTCGAAGATCCTTTTAGCCTTCGCATCATGCCTGAAGGGATGAAGACCACGGAACCACGATATTTTAACCTTGGCAAATCTGTGCTCGGCAGAGGGCTTTTCAGTATTTTCTGGACCGACGGCAAGAAGTATCGGGTGATTTTCTCACGTGATATGACCACAGAGGAATCCGCATTCTACGAACGAATGAATGCGGACAATTTATATTGAAAAACAACACTCACTTGTCACCGATCCAAAGAGTCTGTTACGCAATGAAAATCGTTACCAAATGGGAGCAGGTTCCCGAAATGCGCAGTGAAGAAGAGGAGGCAGCGTTCTGGGCGCAAACCCAGATCGAACCGCGTCTGATGCGAGAATCCCTCCTCAAAACCGACGGACGTGAATCCACCACCATTACCCTCCGCTTTGATCCCAGGATGTTAGGCCGCATCAAACGTGTGGCACGCTCGCGCTACCTCAACTATCAGAGTATGATCAAACAATGGCTTAGCGAGCGTCTGGAAAAAGAGGTGGGTTAAGAAATAGCGGGTATGACGGCCGAGGATCTTTGCGCTCTTCATAAGCGGATGCGCTCCGAAATTGGGCGTGTTGTCGCCGGCCAACATGCTGTGATCGAAGATCTCCTCGTAGCGCTCTTTGCAGGAGGCCATGTGCTGCTGGAGGGCGTGCCCGGCTTGGGCAAAACGATCCTCGTCCGCACACTAGCCCAGGTGCTTGATCTAGATTTTGCCCGCATCCAGTTCACCCCTGACCTCATGCCTGCCGACATTACCGGCACCAGCCTCATCGTCTCCGGTAGCGACGGGTCTAAGCGCTTTGAATTTCAACCCGGCCCCGTCTTCACTAATATTCTGTTGGCAGATGAAATCAACCGCGCCACCCCAAAAACTCAATCCGCGCTGCTTGAAGCCATGCAGGAACGCCAGGTGACGGTTGGGCGCCAGCATCATCCCTTGCGTGAGCCATTTCTCGTCATGGCAACGCAAAATCCTTTAGAAATGGAGGGCACCTATCCTCTGCCCGAAGCGCAGCTCGACCGGTTCTTTTTCAAAATCTCTGTAGGGTATCCCTCCGCAGATGAACTCCATGCCATTCTCGATCGAACCACCGGCGCGGAGACTCTCACGGTCTCGCGCGTTGCTCCCGGCCAAGATGTGCTCGCCGCGCGTCACCTCATCCGCTCTGTGCAGGTCGCACGTGCCGTCCAGGATTACGCTGTCGCAATTGTCCTTGCAACGCATCCCGGACAACCTTGTGCACCGGCATTGACGCGCTCGACCGTTCGTTACGGCGCTAGCCCTCGCGGGTTACAGGCAATGATTCTAGCCGCCAAGACAATCGCTCTTCTCGACTCGCGGCTCCATGTGGCCCGAGAGGATATCGCACGCGTCGCGCCCGCTGCTCTCCGACATCGGATCGTCATTGGTTACGAAGGTGAGGCCGATGGAATAACACCAGACAAAATCGTGCGTGAGGCGATCTCCGCTGCGGATCGAATGGAGGCCTGAGGGCTTCTTTTCAGCCTCTCAACTTTCCTACGATTCCGCCTTGAAAGAGAGCACAAAGGAATGTTAACAGGCGGACATGAGCTTGATTCAACAACGGCTACGAAAAACACTCCCCTCTCCATCGGAAGCGACTCCTTTGGTCGGGATCATCATGGGCAGCAGTTCCGATTGGCCAACGATGGCTCATGCGGCGGAGGTTCTCTCCAAAGCGAGGGTGCCTTTCGAATGCCGTGTCATCAGCGCTCATCGGACTCCCGACCTTATGTTTAAGTATGCCAAAACTGCAGCTAAGCGTGGTCTGCGCTGCATCATTGCAGGTGCCGGTGGGGCCGCCCATTTGCCCGGCATGACAGCTGCCTTGACCGAACTACCTGTCCTCGGTGTACCTGTGCGTTCCCGAACGATGAAAGGCCTAGATTCACTGCTTTCCATTCTGCAGATGCCGTTCGGAGTGCCGGTTTGCACATTCCCTATCGGCGAGCAGGGCGCTGTTGCTGCCGCCAGATTCGCATTGCAAATTCTCGATCTGTCGCCCGACAAGCAAAATGTTTTCGCAGCACCACAAAGGAGAGGTCCCGAATGAATTCCGGCTCAGTGTTCGGTATCGTAGGCGGAGGTCAGCTCGGACGTATGACCGCCCAAGCGGCACAACGATTGGGGTTTCAGGTTTCAATTTACGATCCGGATCCGCATTCTCCAGCAGGAATGATTGCACAGGCAACTTCAACGGGGGCATTTGATGACACCGAGGCCATGGCTAAATTCGCCAGCAGGTGCGATGTTTTGAGCTATGAGTTTGAAAATATCTCCGCAGACGCTCTCAGAATGGCAGCCCGTCATGCACCGCTCTACCCTCACCCGACGGTAATTGAAATCTGCCAGAACAGAGTGCGCGAAAAAGCTTTTCTTTCGTCGTTCGGTTTTCCGTGTGCACGGTATCGTGAGGTAAGTTCCGCGCAAGAGGCGATCAGTGCGGCGGAGGAACTTGGTTGTCCTGTGGTACTCAAAACCGCCGATTTTGGATACGACGGGAAGGGGCAATCTCTGATTGAAAGCCCACAAGCAGTCGTCCACGCATGGGATTTACTGAATGCACCGCGGGGAGTTCTTGAGGTTTGGGTGCCGTTTGAGAAAGAAATTTCCGTTATCTGTTCACGTGGTCGTGATGGGAAAATGGCGGTTTTCTGCCCGGTGGAAAACCGGCATAGGCACCATATTCTTGACGTGACAATTGCTCCGGCCTCTCTTGAACCAAAAGTGGCAGCCCAAGCGCTCGACCTTGCGAAGGCCATTGCAGAACGGCTGGGGGTGGTTGGTCTTTTGGCCGTTGAGATGTTTCTGATGCCCGACGACTCCTTGTTGGTCAACGAACTCGCACCGCGCCCTCACAATTCGGGGCATCACACAATTGAATCGTGTATCACAAATCAATTTGAACAGTTTGTCCGGGCGGTGTGCGGATTGCCGCTTGGTTCAGCGGAGATGATTCGGCCTGCTGCGATGGTAAATCTACTCGGGGATCTCTGGTCAAATGGCGAACCAAACTGGGCTGCGGCGCTGGCTTTTCCGGAAGTAAAACTCCATCTCTACGGAAAGACGACGTCCAAACCGGGACGTAAAATGGGTCACTTAACGGCTCTAGGTGTCAATGCGGAGGAAGCGTGCTCCCGGGTGTTAGCCGCTCGCCAGTCGCTGTTAAGAGCGTGATCAGACTGTCAACGCGGCGGCAGTCTTTTCGAAACCTTATACCGGAGTCAGTTGACCCATGGATTTTCCGGCGCAAGAGCTTCGATGCGAAAAACGGGCCCTAGCGTGCACATGACGTTTTTCCAGAGTTCATCGAGGCCGCCTTTAAATAGCGGCTGCTCGGCTTTTTTGACAATCCAAGAGCGGCTTTGGATCTCTGCTTCAATTTGGCCAGCACCCCAGCCGGAATACCCGAGGAATGCGTAAACAGAAAGATCTTTTTTAGACATCACCTCGTTGAGATCCTCAATCGACATGCCCGGCTTGCAGGTAACCTGCGGCACCTTGCTGCCATCCTCTTCTTCTTCCTCAGAGGGCTCAAGCACCACGAAGGAAAGCTGATTTATTCCAACCGGCCCGCCCCAGCGCACCTGCATGTCGGTCAAAAAAGCCGCTTCCGCGCTGCGAAGAAAATCACCCACCCTCTTGCCCGCAGGGCGATTAAGTACAAACCCCATCGCACCCTCACTAGGCGAATGAGCCACAAGATAAACAACTGTTCGAAAAAAATTCGGATCCCTAAGCGCAGGATGAGAAATTAGCAATTTCCCAGTCAAAGAAGGTTGGCTTATCCTGTCCATTTCTCCTCCCGGTAATCTTGTGATACGAAATGTATCTCTGAAAAATTCACATTTTCCAATATTAAGAAAACAACAAAGTCGTCAAGCAGTAACTAAATTTTACCCGTCAGGCGACAAAAAGTTTGAGGCGAACGCGGTCATGATTAAGTTGGTCTAGGGTCATGTATCAGATCATCTTCAACAAAATCAGTGCCGCTGAAATGGGAGCTCTGCCGCGGATACTTCAAATGGAACTGCTCGCGGCACTTGAAGAGCTTCCAGAAAAACCTGAAACAGGAAAAGATGATCACTTGAAGGTGTTTGAACGGGAAGGACGTCAGCTTATTCGTGTGCGGGCAAAAGACCACCGCATCTATCTTGAGCGGACTGCTGAGGGTGTCCTTGTTCACCGCGTACTTCATCGCAACAGTCTGGGGGATTTTCTTTTCCGCACTGGTCTGCCAGCCATGGATGAAGACGCAGCCGAATCTGGACGTCTTATCTGGCAGCTCGTTGAGGAGGGCGAAAGAAGTGGACACAAATGAACCGTCGTTCTCTTCTGCTCACTGTGTTAATTGTTTTTGTTGTGCACATGCTCGTGATCTCACTGATTGTTTTGCGCCCAACCACAGAGATCATTCCAAAGCAATCCTTACCCTACCTGCCGCCGCCAGAGGTGCCAAATTTTGGGACTCGTGAGTATCGCTATATTGACCCAGAGACTGGTGAAAGGGTTGTTGAGACGCGGTTTGTGGTCTCGACTAAACTTTTTTCCGGCGAAGCTACGACCTCCCAAGCTCAGAGCAAAACAGCCGAAGATCACAAATGACCGTCCTTGCAAGAACCCCTTTCGCAGATCGTCCGATCACTGATATTCTCGATGACGAAGCTTTTCGTCTCGCAGAATTTCCCGTGGCGGCGAGCAAGGTTTTTTTCGCTCACGCCGGTGTGACAGCCCTTCCCCGGCGGGTCGCTCGAGCGGTCAGCGAGTATACCGATGCTGCCAGTCGAGATCATCAGGAATTTGGCGATGTGTTGGCACGAATTGACCTGGCAAGAGAGGTGGCTGCGCGGTTTATCAACGCGGATGCCGATGAGATTGCATTACTTGGCCCCACCTCGCTAGGGTTGAGTCTTTTCGCCAACGGCATCTCCTGGCGGCCCGGCGATGAAGTGCTCTGCTACTTCGATGACTATCCTGCCAACGTTTATCCCTGGATCGAACAACGTCGTCGTGGTGTTGAGGTGCGTTTTTTCCATCCGAAAGAGCCCGGAGTTATCACGCCCGAGTTGGTCGTCGAATCGCTCAGCCCGCGCACGCGCCTGGTGGCCCTGGCCTCCTGCCATTATCTGACCGGCTATCGGATTCTCGTGGAAGAAATCGGGGCTGCTTTGCGTGAAAGAGGGATTCTATTCTCGCTTGACGCCATTCAAACGCTCGGGGCTTTTCCCACCTCCGTACGTTATGTGGATATGCTTAGCGCCGACGCCCACAAATGGCTGCTCGGGCCCATGGCAGTGGGGATTGTGTTTGTTCGTCGCGATCTTTTTGATCTCGTTCGACCAACACTCATCGGGGCATGGAATGCCCGGGCACCGGAATTTATCGCGCAGGAGGAGGTCGTTTTTCCCAACTCAGGACGACGCTATGAGCCCGGAGTCCTCAACGTTGCCGGCATTCTAGGCATGACAACCGCCATTGAACTCATCAGTGAGTTCGGATTGAACAACGTGAGCTCACGGATTCTCGATCTGAAAGCCACTCTTCTTGCAGGGCTAAAACCGCTTGGCTTCCGCCCGCACGGCCCCGAGTCTGGAATAAACGCCAGCGGCATCACCACTGTCTGGCACGATAAAGCGCAAGGGGCATTGGCATCAAAACTCTTCAATGATCTCGCGTCATCGGGGATTGCCTGTTCCCTCCGCAAAGATCGCTCCGGCAAGGCCTTCCTCCGTTTTAGCCCACATTTTTATAACACCTTTTCTGAGGTTGCCCGGGTGGTAGAGGCCGTCCGTCGCGCCTTGAACTAATTGCTCCCACACCGCTCGCATATAGTCTGCTCACTTCGTAAAATCTATTCCGAACTGAGAGTGTTAATCCCGACGATGTAACAAGTTTGTCACAAAACTGAGCTTGCTCCATCTAACAGGGAATAATTCAATATGATTATGCTTTTCACGGGTCCTTCGCGCTCTCCCGTCATACTCCAGTCCGAACGACAAAATAGCGGGCTCTCACGACGTGAGTTTCTCCGTGTTCTCACAGCAGCGGGGGGCCTATCTTCAGCTTTTGGTCGCTCCACTCTCTTTGCATCGGACGATTACCAGGTGGTCTCAATTTTGCACACCACAGACTTGCATGGTCACATCCTGCCAGGAACAAATTACGATGGGGTTTCGGATTTGGGCGGGTTTGCACGTTGCGCAGCTCAACTCCGCAAGTGGCGCAACGACAATCCGGCCAGTCTCTATGTCGATTGCGGCGATCTCTATCAAGGAACAGATGTTGGGTTCCGAACACGCGGTCGAGTGATGATAGACCTTCTCAACGCTCTGGGATGCGATGGTTGGGTGGTTGGTAATCACGAGTTTGACTGGGGATTCGCCCCTTTCTGCGCTGCCATCGAGCGCTGTGCGATGCCAGTGCTTTGTGCAAATGTCACCTTTGAGGGGTTGCCACCGCTGGAGTATGCTGCCAAACCGGACGCAGGTGTGATGCGCCATATTGCGCCGTGGATGATTCGTGAATGTGCAGGATTTAAAATTGGGATTGTGGGTGCGACGACACCTGGCATGTCCTCCTGGCTGCGACCCGAGATGCTCGGGCTGTTCTCCGTCCAAGACCCGGTTGAGCCGGTAGTTTCGGCCGCTCGTGCATGTCGCGGTGAGGGTGCTGAGGCAATCGTTCTTGCAGTGCACATGGGCGTACGCGAGCGGGGCGACGACCACGCGAATCGCGTGGAGACACTAGCGTCCGCTCTGGCAGGGCAAGTTGATCTGATTCTCGGAGGACATACACACAGACAGCATGAAAGTTTTCGAGTAGCGGGTATTCCCTATTCACAAGCAAATTATTTCGGCATCCATTGTGGCCGGGCGGATCTGGTCTTTGATCGCGCAAGTCGGAAGCTGTTGGAGATCCGTTGCTCCCTCGCTGCGATGGACAATTCAGTTGCGCTGGATGCGGGAGTCCTTTCTTTGGCGGCAAATGATCTCGCAGAATCCGAGTCTGCGCTTAAAGCGCTGGTCTGCGAACTCAACGCTCCGGTCTCTGTTGAAAGCGCCCCTGGCAAACCATCCGAAGTCGAGGAGTTGATTGCGCAAGCGATCATCAGCGCCATGGCCAAGCGAGGTGTTAGAGTTGATGGTGTTCTGCACGGGTTGTTCGATTATAAAAATCCGATTCCCGCAGGACCCCTCAGAGTTGGGGATTGCTGGAAGATTATCCCTTACGAAAATTACGTCGTCACCGCCGAGTTTCAGCCGGTCGAAATTCTTGCGGTGATGAATGAGATATTCGAGGGGGGGCTCAAAAGAAATCTAATGGGTTTTGAGTTTGATTTTGCGCACTCAAGCGAGGTGAGGCAAGGGGCATTTTCTGCGACTGCGATTCGGACAAAAGGCGGCGGTTCTCTTGTTGCCGCGCGGCGCTACACGATTGCGTTGAATAGTTACGACGGGCAGTCCGGAGGACGTAAGCTCAACCGCCTCGCAGCGGTGGTGGCCGATCCGGCAACGAATGCCACTTTGCATCCGGTGCAGACTCGTGAAGCGCTCATAACCTATCTCTCGGAGCGCGGCATGGGTTGAACAGGACCTAACGCGCTTTTTTTGAGGATGAATCTTAGCCCCGCACGGCTCCATCAAGTCAGCGCCACCGCGCGCCCGGTCTTGTGGCTCTTCTCACAGGCATCAAGTGCCTTTTGTATTTCTGCGCCCCTTTTAAAATCAGGTTGATCGTTTGAACCTTTCTGAATGCTTCGGATAAAACGCTGGTAAATGGTCGGCGTCGGTTTGCATTCGACGGCGATCAACCGTCCTGGCTTGCGCCTTCGCAGTTTGTAAAGATGCAGTTGGGTGAGGGAACGATCCAGATCAATATGAAGAGCCCCCTCCTCGCCATAGAGGTGTAGTTCGATGGAATTGCGCTGTCCCGTTGCCCAACGCGTTGTCATCAGAGCGCCTATGGCACCGCCCTCAAACTCGACGGTAATGATGGCGGAGTCGTTTGCGTCGAGTACAAAGTCACCAACGCGGTCATGAGGCACTTTGGGAAATGTTTTGAGGCGACAATTGACGGAGTGCAGCGAACCAACAGGAAAGGAGGCAAAATCGAGCAAGTGCACCCCCACGTCGCCAAGAACTCCCTTGCTGCCGTGGCTAGTTGAAAGACGCCACAGCCACGAGGGGGATGTTTTCCAATCACCCCAGGCGTCGCACGCCAGCCAGTCTTGATAGTAGGTGCCCTGGACATGTAATATGCGGCCCAGGCTCCCTTTTTTCACCAGCTCAGCTGCATGTTGAATCACCGCCGCATTGCGATACGAAAAATTCACCATGTTGATTCGCTTGTGTTGTTGGGCAGCAACTGTCATTTTAAGAGCGTCAGCATGGCGAGTAGCCAACGGTTTCTCGCAGAGAACATGCTTGCCGGCCTTGAGGCAAGCGATACTGATCGGCGCGTGGAATTTGTCAGGCGTAACATTTGAAACAGCGTCTAGATCGGTATTCGCGAGAAACTGATAGAAATCCGAAAAGACAGCCGGTATCCGGTATTTGGCAGCGAAGGCTTTCGCGCGAGCAAAATCTATGTCGCAGACAGCAGCCAGTTCGCAATTTTTGATGTTTGAAAAAGCCTCAGCATGCATGTTTGCCATACCGCCGGTTCCAACAATGCCCAAACGAATTTTTCGCATTTTTTTCCTGTTCACAGAATTTATTGTCTTTATGGTCGCAGTGAAATCAATCTGGTAACTGCTCAGGTAGTCCCACCATGGGACCATCAGTAACTGAAGAATAGATTACCCCCCCGAACGCAACAGAAAAAAGTTCGTTTTTTGCTGATTCACCAGGGGGGCCTGCCGTATCTTGCTCGCCATGACAAGCGTCTTGGTGATGCAAGGCCGCCAGTTGAACGGCGTGGACATCGCTTGGATCCGGGGGCTGCTGGACGAACATCCCGAGTGGTGTCGCTCGCGCCTGA
>CALDSX010000043.1 GCA_937924445.1 uncultured Chthoniobacterales bacterium | reverse complement strand
ACCGATACTTCGGCTCGGCTTTGGCTTTGCGATACAGCACGATTTGAAGCTTGCGAACTTTATCCCCTTTCGGGGCGGGCGCTGGTAGTCCTCGCGGACCGTCCCCCCGTCCTTCGCTCCTCCTCGGCACTTGACTTGCGGTGGCCCCCCTTGGCTCCCCGATGTTTTGCCCCGGCCAGTGAAGATCCACATCAGCGCAGGGCATCGGATCAACGCTACTACGAGGGCCTCCGACTTCTGCCGCAGCCTCCCGGGCCTTGCCATGCCGCGCATGGCTTGCGCCCGAAGTTGAACTAGACCCTCTCCGGTTCACCACGGCAGACCTCCCGGCTTACCCCGATGCCACTTCCCACCATGCCGTCCACGAGCACCCCGCCACAGCGTTGCGCGACGGCAGACTGTTGACTCGCACCGCACCCTCCGGCCTTCATCACCCTCGCAGGGACTCGGCTGCTTCTGTGGTTCTCTATCGCTTTCGAGGCTCATGTGGTTCATTCATTATTACGGCCTGGCAGTTCAGTTCCTTGGTTGCTCCCCACCCCGCTTCACGGCAACGCAGTTACCAAGGCTTTCGAGGGCGAACAGCCAATTCCCCCCGGTGGGACTTCCACCCACGTTGGCACCGGTTTCACCGGCGCACACAAGGCGCAAAGACTTCCCTGCATGGCAACGCGCGCACAAGAAAGGGGCAGAGCTGCAGAGGAACTCACTTCCCAAGAAGAGAGCATGCGCAACAACACCACAACAGCAAAAAAAAACCGCCCCAGTAAAACGGGCGCCAGAAAGGCAGGTCAGAGCAGCTCGTAACATGCTTCCGAAAAGCAAAGCCCGAAGCGGATCACTCTCCGCGGCAGAGGAATGCGCTCGCGACTTCCCCACGGCGTGATAAATTCCCCTTCTCCGCTCTTGCAGAACAATACCATGACGCTACGCCAAAAGCTCTTCTCCCTAGCAGTCTTGTATGCGATGAGCTGCATTGTTTTTGCGCAGCACTTGCCAAAAGATGTGGCGGTCATTGCTCGTTCCGCGACTTTGCTTGATTCCTTCGCAGGAAAATTCCTCTACGAAAAAGCTGCTGACGAACGCTGCTTTCCCGCAAGCACCACAAAAATCCTTACTGCGCTGGTTGTCATTGAAGCAGGTGGCCTCGATCAACAGGTCGTTGCAGCAGCCCCTGACACCAATGTCGAGCCGACCATTATCGGACTTCGGCCCGGAGATGTTTACACACGCAGAGAACTTCTTTACTCGCTCATGCTCAAAAGCGCCAACGACGCCGCCCTCGCACTTGCTCGCGCCAACGCAGGATCTGTTCCTGAATTTTGTCGTAGGATGAACATTCGCGCACGCGCCCTCGGTGCTGAATCCAGTAATTTCGTCAATCCCCACGGTCTTCACCATCCTTCCCATTATAGCACCGCAAAGGATCTTGCACTCATCACCCGCGCGGCTCTCGAACTGCCCGCTTTTCGTGAAATCGTTTCGTCGCCCTACCACCTCTGGCGCCAGCCCGATGGTCAACCGGCGCAATTAGTCAATAGAAACCGGTTGCTGACCCACTATCCCGGCTGCACGGGAGTCAAAACCGGATTCACCAGACGAGCCGGTCAAGTGCTCGTCTCATCAGCTCTCAGAGACGGAGTAGAACTCATTTCCGTCGTTCTTAATACGACAAATACCGGAATCTGGAAAGATTCGGAAACACTTCTTGACGCTGGCTTCGAAATTTCGTCAAAGACCCAGAGGTCTGGAGTTAACACAAATATCGTGTCTTCATCCCAACCGTAGGTTATTGAGAATTTTCGGTGAAAACCGACACACATCAATCCTTTAGAATTGCCACAATCGGTTTGCCGCTCTTGATCAAACACTCGCATGTCACGAATTTGTGCGACAACAATTATTTTTGCGTCCTAGAGAGAGAAGCCACGGGATAAAAGGCGCAAGAACGAAGCGGTTATTTGATGGCTGCCTATTTTTTGATGAACAACCATCACCACCTGCTTCTTAATATGTGGCAGGCCAAAGTTTTCGAAGCCATCACTTTGGCAGGGATTAAAGGTAGGAGAATGGAGCCGGAATTAAGTACAAGGCCGTCGATAACCGTCACCGTGCCCGTTGCGGCGACCTCAAAGCGGTTGCCTGTGTTGCCTGCTGCGCCCACCACTATTTAATTTGCGATCAATTTCCCTCCAATGCTCAGCGTGTTGTTGTTGGATCCGGCGTTGTGTCCGATATAAACGTTTTTGCCTGTGGCCGAAACATTGGACTTATCTCCTAGGGTCAGAGTCATGGAGTTGATGCTTGTGCTCTCGCCGATGATCCAGTCCTCTTGGGTAATAAAAGAGATGCCATGTATCTCCCTGCTGGTATTCACTTCATCGAGCGTGGTCATCGAACTGCACGACCCACATAGGCTTTGCCTATGGCAAAATTATTTTCATACGCCCCAACGATTAAATGATCCCCATCAAGACTTACCGACAGACCAAATTTGGCATTTGACGCGTTATCGGACCATGCTGATCGAGCCGGATAAGCCGACTGCATTGCCCAAAAAGTCGGCCACCGCCCTGTCGGAGGCGACCAATTTGGCGATTTGACCACGGTTCCGATAGCCGTATCCAAATTCCTAAAGACAAAGGCGGAGCCTTGTAGGTCACCAGTCACGAAGTCCTCGGGAGAACCAGCCAAACCTGTCGTTTCGGAAAGGCTGACGGAACACGCGAACCAGTCACCTACACTACCATCGGAGGCGATCATGGTTTGCAAATTCTCAGAAGCAGCCCCAGCCAAGAGAATTCCCAGTAAGACGGCCACGCGAGGCGTCTCATAAAAAGTGTCCAGCATATTGCGGAATTCTAACAAACCTTGAACGTTACTTTAGTTCAGCATCAACAAAAAAAGAGGCAGCCAAGTTCAGACATCCTGACCACTACGAGGGAGGAGCAAGGAGTCGAGGAAAACCAATCAACTGAGTTGAAAGGTTTGAGGCAATGAGTTGATAATGGAGAATCCCGCAAATTCAGCTTCCGATATTCCCCTCTACCCTCTAGCAG
>CALDSX010000042.1 GCA_937924445.1 uncultured Chthoniobacterales bacterium | reverse complement strand
TGCGGATGATGAAGCTGCGCCAGAAGATCTCCGGCACCTTTCGCAGCATCGAGGCACTCGTGAACTTCTGCCGCATCCGCGGCTACGTCTCCACGGCACGCAAGAACGGCCTCAACGCTTTGGAGGCGTTGCAGCGCGTGTTCCTCGGCACCCCTTTCGTGCCAGCGGTCAACACCTCGTGAGTCTCGCCCATGCGTCGGGTGCGTGCGTCCCGCCATTCACTCACAGGTGGCCGCCCCAAGGCGGGCGGCTACCTGTGCAGTTACCTTGTGACTTATCAATCTCAAACTTTTTGTCACTAACAATGCTTCAAGGCTTCTAGGAAGGAGCGTGAAATTTCTTCCGAAAGTTGCCGAATTGTAAGTGAAACTTGGAGGAGTGAGCTTTGCTCTGTTTGAAATGAAATTTACGACTCTTCAGTTATTGGAATGGGTTGGCGCTTGGTTGACAAAAGAGCATTGAGAGGCGGTGAGGGGGTCAGCCAAGTTTTTTGTGTGAGCCGTCACAAAAGGGCGCGCCCTGAGTCGCTTTACATTGACAGAGCCATGCTGGGCCTGATTTTTCTGGTGTAAACTTTTGCGGAGCAAATTCACTCCCTTTGTGAGAGCCATCGCAGAATGGCTGGTTGGCTGATCGCCCACAAGTGCAGAACCAATAATTTTTGTCTGCTTCCAATTCGACTTTTGCGGGCTGAGTTGCAGCGATGTGCGGTTTGTTCATCTTAATGGCAAGATAAAAAAGCGTGGTGTTTCGATTTAAGGAAGAGGTTCAATGGAAATATTATCAACATCGGCCACGACGACGGCTCGTTTGTTTGTTCGGAGGTAAACCTGTGCAAATGCCGCATCATTGGGTGCGACGGCCTCGAAACTGTGCCGTGCCCACTCGGTATGTTGTTCACTGAGCATGAAATGGTAGCGATGACCGTCGGGCAGGACAATTGGCTTTTGATTTTTGTCGAGGAATCGAACAAAAACATTTAGGCCGCGCTCACCATTTCGGACGCGTCCGTCGAAGCTTACTCTGTAGGCCTTGCCGGGCGTTGCGAGCACGGGATCTGCGGTAAGAGTGACGTCACTTTGTGGATCGAGATCTGTGATACGAACGCCGAGCCTGCCGGATTTGGCCGCCTCCGGTAGGTATTCCACCCCACGTGTTTGGAGGACTGGCTGGCTCCAACCTTCGTCTGCTTGTTCGAAACCAGGGTTTTTCAGAGCGAGTTCATCTTCTGTCGCATGAATTTGAGCGCCTGATAAAAATGCAGATAAAACAAGAGTTGTTACAATAGCGCAAAATGTTGATTCGCTGTTCATGAGTTTGGGCGGTCTGAGTAAGTCATCGTAACGCTTGGGAGGGCATTGTAAAGAGTCCTGAATCTGTGAGCATACTCCTTGCCTTTCACGGGCGTTGGATTTGTTTACTGTGGCCACTCTCTCCGTTGCTTTTGTCAACAGTTTGCGCCAGTTTGAAAAATGGTAAAGCTTGATTTTTGGAAAATGAACGGCGCTGGCAACGATTTTATCATGTTGGACAACCGCGCAGGGGATATCCAAATAAACTCATCAACGATTGCTCGGTTATGCGACAGGCATCGCGGAATCGGTGCGGATGGTCTAATCATGGCGGAGGCAGATGAAAATGGTTTGCGTATGCGCTACTACAATAGTGATGGCGGTGAGGCGGAGATGTGCGGAAATGGGGCACGCTGTTTTTCGCGTTTTGCGGCGTCTCTGACTGGAGCGCGTCAGCGGATTGTTTTTCAAACTCTCGCTGGCCCGATTGCCGCAGAGCTTTTAGATGATGGGCGTGTGCGTCTTGGGATGACGAAGCCAAAGGATTTTCGTCTTCCTGATGAACTTGAAGCAAATGGGAAGAGGTTACAGGTGTGGTTTGTCGATACGGGAGTTCCTCACGCGGTTGTGCCCGTGGAGGATGTGGAATCGACAGATGTTCTCGGTTTGGGTCGTGAACTCAGGCACCACCCTCGGTTTGCGCCCAAAGGAACAAATGTGAATTTTCTCCAACAGACAGAGAGAAACCGCGGCGTCGTCCGCACCTACGAACGTGGCGTTGAGGACGAAACACTGGCGTGCGGAACTGGTGTCACTGCCTCAGCGCTTGTGCTATCTGAACTGCAAGGTTCCTCCGGCCCGGTGTCATTGCGTGTGAGAGGTGGCGATTGGCTGGAAGTAGGCTTTTGTGGTCGCGGTGGTAACTGGAAAAATGTAACACTTTGCGGCCCTGCAGAATTTACCTTCCACGGGAGCGTAAACCTCTGACCATCCACTTAGAAACCTTTACCTGACAAATAAGATAAAAAATGAGACAAATCACTCCCTTTCATGGAACATACACCGCACTGGTTACACCCTTTAAGAACGGACGCTTTGATGAGACATCTTTTGCGGCATTGATAGAAGACCAGATCCGCGCGGGGATAGATGGCCTTGTGGCGGTTGGCACAACCGGAGAATCTCCGACGCTTGATCATAACGAACACTTGGCAGTGATCGAATCAGCGGTCCGAATTGCGGACAAACGGACCATTGTCCTTGCTGGCGCCGGCTCCAACGCCACAAGTGAAGCGATCAGCCTTTCGACCGAAGCGGAGAAGCTTGGTGTGGATGCGCTACTTCTCGTTGCGCCATATTACAACAAGCCTTCGCAGGAGGGGCTATATAGGCACTTCCGCGCAATTGCCTCAAGAACCCAGCTTCCGATCATGCTCTATAACATCCCCGGACGATGCGGAATTGAGATAGGAGTAGAGACCGTTGCGCGACTAGCCAATGATTGTCCTACGATCGTCGCCCTCAAAGAGGCTGGAGGTTCTGTGGAGCGCGTCTCTCAACTGCGCCAAGTTTTGCCAGAGAGTTTTCAAATTCTCAGCGGGGACGATTCTTTAACACTGCCATTTCTGAGTATCGGCGCGTCGGGTGTCGTTAGTGTGGCTTCAAATCTTATACCTCGTGAAGTATCCAGAATGGTGCGAGCGTTTCATGACGGAGATTTCCGCGAAGCTCTTACTTTGCACCAAAGGTATTATTCACTGTTCAAAGACCTGTTCATAGAACCAAATCCGGTTCCAGTTAAGACAGCTCTTTCGTGGTTGGGGCGCATGAGCGATGAGGTGCGACTGCCTCTTTGTGAAATGCATCCGAAAAATCGTGAGCGTCTGCTAAATGCTTTAAGTAGAATCGAGTTGCTACCATGAGAGTGGTAAAAAAATCAATGCGTAGATTTCACGTAACTGTCATCGTTGTGCTGGCAGTCGTCTCAGTAAGCGGCTGTGCACCTTTCGCGAAAGTCAGCTACAAAAAACCGCGGCTGGATCCTGCAATCGTGGCGTTGGCTGAAACATCGCCTGTGGCCCGGGCCGGACTGGATTCCCAGCAGGCTCTGAAGAAATACAGAAAAAACCCGCACGAGAAATTATCCATTCACGTTTCCGCGGCACAGTTGTCATCTGAGCGTCTCGCGGTCAAGCCGTCTGATCAAGAGGCGCTCGGTGTTTACAATTTTGCTGTGGCCCGGATTGTTGGTGAGATGGATGGCCTTCAAAAAGCCGGTCAGAACCCATGGGCAAAACCCATTACGGTCATGCAGGGGGATCGAGAACATGCGCTGAATTTTCAAATGCCGAAACGTAAATTATGGAACCCGGAGCTTTACCGGATGCGACCTGCTGATGAGTTTCGCATCCGCGGAATTTACGTTAAGGAAAGGACTATTAAGCCAGGATTAGGAGCACCAGTTGTGGCAATTCCTCTGCGACCTATGCCTGAAGCCAGGAGCCTTTTTGCCCCGGAAAAACCTTACGGCGGAGTGACCGCGTTGCTGCGATTTAACTCGAATCAATGTGAGCTTGCTTTCGAAAGTCCTCTATTGTCCGAAACAACACTATTTCAGGGAAGAAGATTCCCCCTTGCAGCAGATTTTTCTGTGCCGTTGGCAGCAATGCTCGTTGATCCAGAAAACAATCCGCGACGCCTCGGCTTCGCGCGCTACTTTAATCCCGGCAAATATGATGAAACCGCACAGCTAGCTCGTCTCGACCCGTGGGATGAAAATAAAACAGTTGTTATTGTCATTCATGGATTAACTGATTCTCAGGCCACTTGGACACCTTTGATTAACGCCGCACGCAGTGAAGAGTTTATTCGAAAGAATTTTCAATTTTGGTTTTTCAGTTACCCATCGGGTTACCCCTATCCATACGCCGCGGCTTTGTTGAGAACTGAAATGGATGCGGCTTTCGCCAAATATCGTCCTAAAAAGCCTATAGTTCTGATAGGCCACAGCATGGGCGGATGCATTTCCCGCCTCATGATAACCGACGTCGGTGAGGACCTATGGAAAAAAATATTCGGTGAGCCGCCCAGCCAAAGCCCTATCTCCGTGCAGAGCCGCTCGATGCTTGAACCTGCGCTGATTTTCAACCATCGTCCTGAGGTTGGACGGGTTATTTTTCTTGCTGCCCCGCTTCGAGGAAGTGAAATTGCACAAATAAGCCTTGGACGCTTTGCGGCTGGGCTCATCCGACTGCCAAAAAAAATGATCTCGCTTGGGCGAGACGTTCTTCAGTTCGCCACCTTCCGAGATGGAGATCTCAAACTTCGGCGTCTCCCGAACAGTGTTGACACGCTGGCTCCCAACAGTCGGTTTGTTAAAATTATAAATACTTTTCCTGTCGTTCCAGGAATACCGCACCACGTCATCTATGGTGACCGTGGGCGTGGGGATAGCCCTCATTCAAGCGATGGTGTGGTGCCTTATTGGAGTAGCCATATGGCTACAGCCGCCTCGGAAAAAGCGGTTCCTTGCGGGCACGGAGTCCACCAGCATCCTGAAGGAATTGCTGAAGTTCTCCGTATTTTGAAACTACACGCCGGGAAACGAAACGCCCGGCAGTGACGAACCCCTCGGATGGACTGGTACCTAATGCTTCTTCTACACTTTGCCGCCACTTGCTATATGGTCGGCATCGTCATGGCTGTGCAGGCATTTCATTACCCTGCACTCGCTGACGCTGCCGAGGATCATCGTGTCTTTGAAGCTCATGTCCGTCGCGCCAGACCCGCCATTGCACCGGCCATGCTTGTCGAGGCTGGGACCGGCCTTCTGCTTCTGATGAGTCCTTTCACCTCCCTTTTTTTAAAGAGTTCCCTTTGCCTGCTAGCTCTCATTTGGATTTCCACTTTTGCCATCCAAGTGCCTTTACACCGTGCCCTTTGTGGTGAATGTTTGAATAGAGCTAAAACTGCCGACTGGTTGGTCAAAAGCAACTGGGTGCGGACAGTCGCGTGGATACTTCGGGCATTTCTTCTCTTTGCCCTTCTGCGCTCAGGAAAGAGAGATGCTTTCGCATTTCTCTGCGAGTCTATTATTCTTTTTAACGGTGCGCAGGTGTGAATTCATGGAACAAAGGCGCTGGAATTTGCGTTGCGGCCTGTTAATTAAATAGTAATGAAACAGTTCGAAAACTTCACCGCCTCGAGTCTGTATTGTAGCAAATGCCGCCAAACAATGCCTGTGCGGGAGCGGCTGCTGCTCATTTTGCCAGATAAAGAAATTTACGATTATCTTTGCACCGGCTGTGGATCATCAGTCGGTTCGCGTGAACTGACAGCAGGCGACCGTGCTGTCGCGGCCCTGCAAAGACAGGCTACGTCGAGAGTGAAGACCCGGCCTTTTTGAACCCGTTCCGAGCTCTTTTAGCGATCTTTTCATCAATGCAGTGTGTGGCTGGTGCAACCCTCCGGGTGTTGCGATAAGCTATGATTTGTTCGATCCGTTTCTGAAGGGAACAGGACTCTCTTGAAATGCTCCTCTCCCCGCAGGCTCCGCTTCTCTTTTAATTTTATTACTCACAAGACGACGATCTTTCCGAGCGGGCAATGCGTTTCCCTTCGACGAGAGCTAACCCGGATATTTCATGGCAGGAGCAAAAAAATAGCGAAGTTCGGCAGGTAACCTGCTAAGGGTCATAGTGTTAGAACAAAACCCCAACGGGCTTCGCTAAAGCCTGACTGTCACGCGGAACTTTTCACTTTCTTTTCCACGCTTTTCCATGCGATAAAGGGTCCGTCCCTTTATTTGCTTTCTATCAAAATCTTCTACGGTTCCGCGCAGCCAACCGAAGCCCAATACAATGCGTTCATAGGCCAGTTTGAATTGCGCGACGACGATGACCGTGTGGCGGGCTTTGATCTCATGTACTTGCTGCCTCGCAGTGGCGTAATCAATCATCAGATCAAAGCAATGTATGCTTCATCATACATTCAAATTGAAGAGGTTCCGCACGATTCGAATCATAATGCCCGCCCGACGATTCCCTTCCAACTTAACACGGGTCGTCTGAATGCGTTTAACTCACTCAACGACCATGAGGATATGCGCGGATCAGATCGCTAAGAATACTGGTATCACTTCGTTGTCATGGGATACCAATGCACGCCGACACCAACATTCTTGCTTGATCCGTTTGGTGGCGACAACGATCCGAATGGCGAGACCGGAGCTTCAGGTCTTACGATTGGCGATGGCTTAAACTCTAAGAGCCTGTCTGAAAAATCTTTGGAAAGAGACTTGACATTGAGCGTGAAAGGTTTTGGCCATCCTTACCCGCAGGGGTTTTTAGGCGATGAAAATCGTTTATTCCGACCTCTATCTCACCGATGCCCAATGGGCCATCCTTGAACCTATGCTGCCCCCGGCCAAACGACGAGGGCGACCCAGAACCTGCCTGCGTCGAGTTATCAACGCGATCTTCTATCTGGCCAAGAGTGGCTGCGCTTGGCGCTTGTTGCCATCGGACTTTCCGGCATGGAAAACAGTCTACCACCATTTCCGCCGCTGGTCGTTGGATGGCACTTGGCGGCTGATCAACGACATCCTGCGCTCCTTGGTGCGCGCGCAGGAGGGCCGCCGCTCGCGCCCCACTGCCGGCATCATCGATAGCCAGACTGTCCGTTCTGACGCCCACGGCGGAACCGTCGGTTACGATGGCGGCAAGAAGGT
>CALDSX010000041.1 GCA_937924445.1 uncultured Chthoniobacterales bacterium | reverse complement strand
CCGCCCAGCAAGCTGAACTGCTCCGTGAACCCCACATCGCCAGTCTCTTTCAACGCGGGTATGCTGACACGCCGATTGCCGACCAATGCGCCCTGTCGCAGATCCTGTCGGCGGACAATCCGGGCCAGTGCCGGATATTGCGCCAGCCGAGTGAAGTCGTTGTTCGCTGTGTTTACCCCGGTAGAATTGAACGGCAACATGCCGGGATAGCCCCACGCAAAGTGCATTGAAGCATCCCAGCCCTGCAAGCCCAAGCCGTACAGCGCCACCTGCGAAACGTCCAACCCTTCGCCGGGGCGCGACCCGCCGCTCCATTCCGAGAATGAGAACGGACGATCCATGACGTTCTGAAAACCGGCGCTCATCAAGCCCAGTCCCGGCGCGCGCAGATCAATGCGGTTGTAGTTGTGCCGGTCAATGATCCCCACGGCGCGGTCGGACAAGATATTGTACAGATGCCCGGTCCAATCCGCCGCTTGCCAGCACGACCCCACCAACAATCCCTTGTAACCCGTGGCGTGGACGGCTTTCTCCCAACGTTGATAGAAATCGAGCTGCACCGAATACAAGAAATGATACTGGTCGGTTTGACGCCGATTCAGCTTGGCTTCGGGGGGAATCCAGCCGGGAAACGGCGTGATATTGGCCTGTTCGAGGCTCTCCCCCGCCGTCAACGCCGCGCCCCAGGCCTGCGCCAACGCCTCCTGGCTGCCGTACTTGCCCTTCAACCACTTCGCAAACCGTTCATAAAAAAGCTTCCGATAGGTTGGAGCTTTTTCGAGATGCCGCTCGTGATCGCGCACTGCGAGGAAGATATTTTCCTCGTTTTGCAACTCCACAATCGCCAGCGCCGGGTCGTCCGCATAGCGCAACCCGGTGTGCGGGTTGACATGGTTGAGCAGGTTGACGTGCGTCTGAATGAGCATCTCTTGCACGTCGGGCATCAAGGCGTGCTTGTGATAGAAGGATTCATTGCTCAACAATGTCTTCGCTTCCTCAGCATTGATCAACCGTCCCCAACAGGCATCGGTCGGATACCACCCGTAATTGACCGAAAACTTGGTGTAGATACCGTGCTCCTTCATCTGGGCAAATCCATAGTCGAGCAACCCCAGTTGCCCCGCGTCAAACTTCAGCCCGTCCTGCCCGTCGAGAATCTTCAGCATATGCGCCCACATGCCTTTGCGGTTGGGTTTGGTGAACGCGTGAAACCGCGCGATGTTCATCCCGTATTTCTCCATCAACGCCGCGCTGTCGCACAGATACTTCTCGTCGGTATCGCCTTCGACCTTGAGCGGGTTGGTGCCCCAGAGCTTGACCGGTTTGCCCGTCTTTTCGAACATAAGCTGGTCACCTTTCATCTGAATCCAGCCGTACCGTCCTGCCGGTTTATCCTGCCAGTCACCCAACGGCAACGCCGAGGGCCGACTCAGATCATTGGCCTCGTCAACGCGGAGTGCAAACCACGACGATTTATCCACCATCCGGTTGGCCGGCTGGAATGCGATGTCGCCGGGAAATGTCATCGTGATGTCCTGCGTAAACGTCTCACCGCCCGCCAGTGGCCGTTCCTTGCCACCGGCAAACAGACGCAATTCGGCCGCGTCGCAATGCAGAAACAAGGGCGGCTCGCATTCGAGCCGGAACTTTTGGCCGGTCGCCGTCTGTAACACGATCTCCCTGACATCTTCCAAACCCGATACCGGCACTGGCAATGGTAACGTCGTGGTCTTGCCGTCCGCCTGAACCACTGTTGCCTCTCCGTTGTTGAAAAAGAGTGTATGAGCTATGATCGCGCCAATCGTAAGCGATTTTTCGTTCTTGGGAAATCCGAGCGTTAATGGCTCCACCGGTGTCACCACATAGCGCACCTGCACTGCAGATGGGCCGCAATGGGTAACTTCCTGACGTAGGGCAAACTTATCGAGTGGCTTTTCCGGATAATCGTAAAAGGCGGCATACGTGGCCGCGCGGGGATTATCGTACACGCGTTTGCCGTCCGCTGTGACAATCGGTTGAGCATGATGATCCCAGGGCAGACAGGCCGAAGCAGTCCAGCGTGGCCCCATAATACGCGTGGCGATGACAAACTCCGGTCTCTCGCCTTGCAGCACAGCTAGATCCATTAAGTGCGATCCGGCAACAGACCATTTTCTTATCTCTGCTCCAAACACAGATTGGCCGCTGCTTTGCGCGAACATTATTGCAGCGAAAATGGCAGAGCCTGCGATCAGTTTTGTTGACACTATAAACTCCTTTTCTTTCGGTTACTTTCTGGGGGTCTTCATTCTCATATACAGTCAACAGCCGAAACTTCTCCAATTCCCTCTGTAAGCACTCAATTGTCAGGAAGCCTTCGGCAGCACGAAGAAGCCTGAAAGGTTTAGAGGTTTGGAATCAACCAACTGTATTGGATACACAGATGATGTCAAAAAAATACCCCCCTCACCCAAACGCAACCAAAAAATAGTTCGATTCTTGTGCTGATCTCATTCGATGCATTTGCCGTGGCTTGTGCGCTAAGGTGAGGTTTACTTTTTTGCACGAGTGCAACGTGTCACGAGGTGACCATCGCGGCTCTCGAACTCATCCGAGCGATGCTGGCCTCGCACCCGACACGGGCCGAGCGTCACTAACCATGGGCGTCCTCGCGCCAGCCCTGGCCAACGCGTCTGTTTAACCGCCTGATGTTCCAAGAAAACCTATTCAACAAATGCAATCGAGTCGGCAAAAATATCCACCACCCTGCGCGCGGGAGCCGTGGCCGAGTGATCGTCTGAGGTATCCTTTCAGCTAACCAAATGACACGGGGCGGGAACCTGAGTGGTCACCATAAATTCATGAAGATCTCCAATTTTTCTTTACGCAAACCCCCTGGCAAATCAATCTTTTGTGACGCGAAGTGGCTCCGCTTTTCGCGCCCCCGCTTACTAGAAAAACTCTGTCTCCAAATAACCATGGGAAGACTTTTACTATGATTTTCATCAACGCTTCGCATTATAAAAAGGGGTTTAAAGTGCGCTCCTATCGTGAACACCTAAAGGGAGCATCACCGGTTGTTGGGTAAGGCAACAGAGCCGTCGACTTGAGACAGTACGTTTCTTTTCTGAAGTGCAAAACCAGATTGCTGTCGCTGCTGTCGCTTTCTCACTTAGCCTCAAGTGGAGGGCAAAAAAAAGGTCACCAATTTTCTCGACCGCCTGCCACAAGGTGCCAAAGGCGGTCTGTTGATGGCGTGGGACGGGCTACCCGTGCACCGGTCAAAGCAGGGAACGAAATACCCCTAGCGGCGTATAAAGGTGTTAAGTGGAGAGGGTGCCACCCACGCGCCAAAGATCACTCTCCTTGAATATCTCTCGGGCAACATAAAACATTATCGGCCGAACGTGTTGCCATAAATGGATTATGGGAGCTCTCAAAGAAGAAGCGCGATGCCATTTTTCTTGAGTAACGCAAAGGTAAACAAATCCAGACTCTCTGGCCGCAGTTTGGATTGAACTTGAAGGAGCTGGATGACTTTGAAGCTTCTAAGAAAAGATTAGTTACAAAGAGTTACCCTGGAATGAACCTTAGGACACTAGCATCAGAACAGACCGATTCCCAGAGTAGCCCTTTATGGCTATTCGCCAAAATTAGTGCTTGCCAGAGTTTCGAGTGACCCGACAAGAACTTAGAAACAGAATAGTTTTAAAAGTAACCAACGGGACGGAAGGTCAGCACGTTTTGATTTCGATCTAACTTTGCTATGATCTCCATGTGCTCTGCGGTGAGTTCGAAGTCATCTAAGGCAAGATTTTCTCTCATCCGTTGAGGATTGCGCGATTTTGGCAGAATGATAAAACCTTTTTGAATAGCCCATCTCAACATCACTTGGGCCGGGGTGCGCTGGACTTCTGAAGCTATTTTCAGCAAGGCTTCATCTGGAGCTATTTCACTGCGTGCCAGTGGAGAGTAAGCCATGATCCGAATGTTGTGCTGTTCACAGAAGGAGACCAACTCGGGCTGTTGAAAATAAGGATGCATTTCGATCTGATTAACCACCGGCATTGAGAGACCGGCCGGAAAAAGCACCTCTTGGAATCGGCGAATGGTGAAATTGCTGACCCCAATCGAACGAACTTTGCCACAAGCATGCAATTCCTCCATGGCCTTCCAAGCTTCCACGACATCTCCCGTAGGCCAGTGGATCAGGTAGAGGTCAATGTAACCCCAATCAGTTCGCTGCAGAGTTGCCTCCACTTCAGCATGGATACTGGAACGCGTAATTTTCCAGGGCGTTTTTGTCGTGACAAAAAATTCTTCACGCGCCAGCCCGCTTCTGTGCATGGCTGCAGCCACCGAGTGCTCGTTATAGTAGTGCTGCGCGGTATCAAAATGACGGTAGCCAGCCTCTATCGCTGCTGTCACTGCATTCTCACATTCAGGTCCCTCACGCAGTTCATAGACTCCGAAACCGATCTGCGGCGCACGATTGCCGTCTGAAAAAATAACTTCCATCTTTTGCTGGGGAGCTGTTTCGTTCATATCTTTATTTTTCATACTCGACCGTCACATAACCATAAAGTCAGGTGCCAGGTCAACCGATGTTTTCCAGCGGAAAGCGCGCTTTGCTTTTGGCGACCGTTTTTTGCGCGCCTAGCATGGGCCCGGTGAAAGTCACTTTTATTTGGACAAAGAGAGCATGCCAAGGAGGCACAACTCTGCACCGATGAGGAGGCAGGCCATGTCATCAAAGGTCAAGGAAGGTAATTTTGTGGAGACGAGTGGAGAATAAGTGAATTTAAGCAGTAAAAGAATGAACTGTTCAAAACACAGCACAAACTGGAAAAAAAGGTTCAGTATATGAGGGATAAAAGTATTAAAGCTTTTATGACCGATTGACGGTTAGTCTGAAGACAGGCCGAGCAAGCAAGAACAAAGAGCTATTTTCTTATTTCAGGAATTGGGAATATCAAAAAGAATGCTGAGATATATTTTATGGGTTCTCAGAGAACGTCTTCAAAAGACAGGGTTTCAGAGTGGTGTAGAGTAGAAAAAGCCTGCGTTGCAGGAGTTTCGCGACCTCGCGAGAGGATGAGCATGCCCCCTCTAAGGGAAAGGTTAAATTGAAGTACATATGGATGAAAGATCCTTCAGCGAATAAGTGGAGAAAAGGACTTTTCGGAGAAATACAAAAAGCGAGCTAAAATGTTAGATTCTCTAGTTAAGAACTTTTGAGTCAAATTACTTGCACACCATTCTGAACCGCGCAGGTTAATGATTGAAATGGACAAACCGCGAGACATGGCTCAACGCTCCATGAAAAGAGGCCTCTTGTCGAGTCTCTTGCACCTCTTCTCGGGCTTGCTTTTTGTTATTTTGAACATAAAACCGTCCGTTCAGGCCCAGGTATTTTGGAGTCGATCATTTATCTCAGATAACTCCACAGGCACAGGTGGAAATTTCACATCAATTGGTGGGACTGTCGGCGATTCATGGGCAGGGAGTGCGACGATTGAGACTGACGGATACTTGTCCATCAATGCGACTGCATCAGGTTATGCGTCGCTTTTCATCGGGTCCAACACTTCCTCAACGATTGACTTGGAACAAAGGTCTGATGTGCACCTTCTGGTCACACTACGGCTTTTGCCTTCCAACGCCTCCTCACGCTTCCTCGTTGGGTTGCGCTCGGGTAGTGGAAATCAGACTCTTTGGGCAATTCCTGCTGTTCAATACAGCATTGGAAAGTTTGTCACTGTGGCCATCCCTATCGGGAACGCACCTCATTCGACACAAGGAAACGTTAATTTTTCCGCCGTTGACCGTGTGATTTTTCAGGGGGATTACTCCGGGAGCACCCCTCTGCGGGTTCAGCTAGAAAGGGTGGCTCTTGCCGAAATCCCCTCTCGCGGTCTAGTCAGAATTGTCGGCAGTGCGCAAGCTGGAGATCCCTATGGAGCAGCTTATTATTCTTCTATTCAATCTGCAGTAAACGCGTCGCGCCCCCGGGATCTAATCTGGGTGCGCCCAGGCATCTATCAAGAGTCGGTATCTTTAACCAAAGATTACGCCTTACCCGAAACGTCTCTTCGTATCATTGCCGATCCTTCTGCCGCGGTTATCCTCGATGGCAACGCGGGGATTGACTCTTCCAACAACTTGACCGGCCTACAATACGGGTTTGACTGGAGTAACACTCAAAACTCAGCCCAAATGATCAGGGCAAATCAAATCGAGATTGAAGGGTTTATTATAAGAAATTTCGTCTCTGCGGGGGTTGGAAATCAAAACCCAGGCAAAATCACCATCCGTCATTGCATAATTCACAGTAACGGCAGCGCCGGGATTTCTATGAACTATCCACGTGCAGACACCCGACTCCGAGCAATCTCGAACATTCTCTTCCTGAATGGTTGGGGTGAAGGCTGGGCTGGGGGTATCCATATTAACAACAAAGATGTGCGACTGAATTCGCTCGTCACCGATTCTCAACAGAACCCCATCCCAGAGGATGATGATCCAGGGCACGAAATTCGCGGCAACATCTGTTTTCTTAACCTTGATGAGAGCGAGCATAACTCTGACGGGAATGGCATAATGTTTGATTTCGGTGGCGGCAGCGAAGTTGTCATTTCGGATAATATCTGTTTTCTCAACGCCGGGGCCGGTATCCGCAATCTCAATGGAAGAGCGACAATCACTCGCAATATTGTTTATCGCAATGGCTGGGATCACCGAGCTGCTGCATCTGCCGCACGCTCAAATAATGAACAGTTAGGTCTTATTATTAGACATGACACATATGTAAGCCCAAATATTTCACTGGATAATTTTCTCCAGCGTCACTATCCACAATTCATCAAATCACAGCTAAAACACAATATTGTGTGGACGGCATCACAATTCAATTACGCTGGGCCATTTTTTTCTTATCTTAATAACACGCAACAGAGCGCAAGCCTTTCCCAATTCGCATTAGACTACGGACTTTGGAATCTCTTCAACGGTCGGCCAGACATTAACAAGTGGTGGCGTGTCACCTATGGCTATGAGCTCGATCCCAGTTTATCTTCGGGAAACCTTTTTACTGATGACATTATTGGCTTTGTCAATCCCTCCGACAGCTCACAGACGGTTCAGCCGCAAACAAGACAGTCAAACCTTCGTGAGATTTTTCTACCTTCGGAATTACCTTTCACATCCATTCCGACCGAAGAGTACGTCCCCCCAGCTTATGCTCATATATTCGGACAGGACTTCAGAAGTTCCAACGGCACCGTTAATCCTCTGCCAGAGACAACACAATCCATCGGGATGGTTTGGAACTCTTCCATCAGAAAAAACCTCAGTCCAAAACTCAACCAAGTCGTGCATGCCCAACCACCGCTTGATTTAGATAAGTTCGACTTCTCTATTTCAAATGATGCAGTCACAAAGTTTCATAATTGTGAACCGGTTATCACTTTTTCCCCTTCTTACCGAAATGTGTTCAACGCCTACCTAAGAAATTACGAGAACAATATCAATAGCAAGATTCCTTACCGCACCCTGCCCATGAGGGACCCCCAACTGCCTGTCGGGAGTGCGCCACTCGAAGAAAGCTGGTTGCAGGCGGAAGATCTCTATTCAACCTCTCTTCACAAAGAAGCAAGCCCACCACGGTGGCGACTGCAAGGTGCTGATTATGGTTTCTTTGCAAGCCCATTTTTACTATCTTACAGTCTCGGATCGGTCGCATCCTTGAATGTTGCCAATTCGCTTAGGGCTAGGTTTTCGCTTTCAAACGAGGAGGCTGTCACCTTCCGATTCGTTGTCCAGGCACCGACAAATTCTAACGCAAACAATAACTCATTTTTTGTTCGCCTCCAAAAATTACCCTCTGGTGAATTTGTTTCACTCCCGCTCAAATCAATCCACCAGTCTCCCGGCGTATTTGACTCCTCTCGGTTAGAGCTGAAACCGGCTGGGTCTTGGTGGTATGAATTGTTTTTTGATAATTCGATATCCTCAATCTTAACACTTCACCTCGCATTGCCCGTATTGCCTCCCGGCACTTATGAAATGCAGATTCAAAATAATCACGAGAATGTTCGGCTTGACAAATTAGGAGCTTTTCTCGGAGACAACCGTCAAATTTGCCACCCCTCAGCTCCTCCAGGAATAAGTTTCTCCGATTGGCAAGAGGCAACTCTGTCACCTAGTGTTGCAAGTCAGCCTGAGCACCAAACTCCATTTGCCGATGCGAGTGGGAATGGGGTGCTCAACATTATTCAAGTGGTAACAAACCAACCGACTACCGCCACGGGGCCACAACCCCTTGTTATCACCAAAGGCAGTCTCTATCCTCACGAAATTAGATTTCAATTCAACGGTTTGTTGACTGGTTACACCGTAAGAGTTGAGGAGTCCAGTGACCTCACGACGTGGCACGGACTTGCAGAGTGTTCTCTAGGTGAATTCTTTCAGGCATTGCGTGGCGGGGTTCACATTGAGGAATCACCTGGGGCTCTGCGAAACATTCGGATCGGAGTGGCTGCCCCCGGAACAAACGCCTTTTATCGCTTGTCTATCATTGCCCATTAACAAGTATCTCAAGGTCAGAATACAGCCCGTGAACTACGCGCCATTCGGATTTGGGAAGAGCGCACGGCATTTCTATTTGATCAGCCCCACGGCAACCTTGCCGGCTCTCCTCTTCAAGCTGCGCTACATCACACCTTTTTTCCATTGCGAGGACAGTTGAGCAACGGGATACCCCTATCGATGGAAAAATTGTAAAAAAACTTTTCTCATCTGCAGTCTTTTTAAGTTTTTGCGGTTCTTGACAAATTTTAAATCCCATTGTTACATCTGCCTTTCTGAGATGATCGCGCCAAATGTCCGTAAGCATCTCGTCGGCAAGATGATCAGTAGAAAATGCCCCAAGTTAAAAATCTGAAAATCAGAATATAAAAATGAATAAAGCGCAGTTAATTGAACAATTTAAAAAAAATTACAAGCCCGACATGAGCAATTCGGAGGCCGAGCGTTGTGTTGCCGCATTGATTGACAGCATCATTCTCGGCGTAAAGAAAACCGACTCTGTTCAAATCGTTGGGTTTGGCACATTCAAAAAAGTCACTCGCAAGGCAAGAACCGGCCGCAACCCGAAGACCGGCGAAAAAATGAAAATCAAAGCTTCAAAAACTGTAAAATTTGTTGTTGGCAAATTTTTCAAAAATGTGATATAATTTTCTTATCACATCAAAAGATTTCCCCCCACATAGAGGAAACCCGTTTTGCCTAGTGTGGCCAAACGGGTTTCTTCCTTGAGATGCCAAGCAGTTTTAAATTTGAGCCAAAAAATTGAAAAAAAGGGAATTGGCTTTTTACTAACGCGCTATCGTCTGTATATCGCTGCATGGAGGGGCTAAGATCAAATGTTTATCATCCAGCTTGAGTGGCTCAAAAACACACAACCAAGATGGTCGTGCCACCCCCTGACACCATCGGCAAGCGCCGCCCAACGTCTCCACAAAAAGGTCTGCAAAGCCACATGCTCCTCAAAGCGGACGATCAACTGGTCGTAGAACTGGTCCTCTGAGCCCCCCGACGCTCCCTTTTAAAAAAATCGTAACTATTCAGGTCGGATGACCTGAATTGATGCTGCCCGAGGCATACCTGGACCGCAAGCGATTTTCTTGGAGCCGAAAATATTTTCATTTTTTTCGGTATTCCACGGCCATATCGGCTCATGACCCGGGTTGTGATGGAATTTGGCATCATTCAAGGCCGATCTCTTGGCAAGACGGAGATCGAGCAAGTACGCCGCATCATTGCCAATCATGGGCAATGGAGTCGGCGCCGCATCAGCGAGCATCTGGCGGAACTTTGGGAGTGGCGAAGTGCCTCAGGGCAGATCAGGGACATGGCGGCACGCACGCTGTTGCTCAAGCTCGAAGCGCGCGGTTGGATCACGCTGCCCGTAGAGCGGCGGGCTCCGAGCAATCGCATGAAGGGCAAAGCAAAGACGCCTGGGGAGGTGAGCGGAGAACTTTTCGCCAAGGGGGACATTGCGGAAGTTCGTCGCGCATTGGCGGAGTAGCTGCCGCTGAGCATTGAGGAAATCAGCCGGGAGCGGAAGGTTGGCAAGCAGGCGGAGTTCTCCCGCCCGCTCGAACGGCACCACTATCTGAGCCATCGCGGCACGGTGGGGGAAACCATGCAGTATCTCGTGAGCAACCAGCATGGCACGGTGCTGGCCTGCGTCTTGTTTGGAGCAGCGGCGTGGCAGTGCCGCGCACGCAATGAACACATTTGATGGAACGCGGCGGCGCGGGCACGGGGGCTCTCGTATGTGTCCAACAACACCCGCTTTCTGATTTTGCCCTGGGTGGGTGTGCCGCATCTGGCCGGTCATGTGCTGGGGCGCATCGTGCGGCGGCTTTCCAGCGATTTGCAGGCCAAATACGGGCACCCCATCCACCTGCTGGAACCGAGCTAAGCGAGATCGCCTGGCCGCAGGCCAGAGCGGAGGGCGGTGCCGACAGGCACCGGCAAACCTTCGTGGACACGAGCCGCTTTGCGGGCACCTACTACCGCCCGGCCAACTAGCGCATGGTGGGAGTGACCACTGGACGAATTCGGCAAAACAAAACGCAGATCCCGCAGGCGGCCCCCAAAGCGGTGTGGCTTTACCCGCTGCGCAGGAACTTCCGGGAGGTGCTATGTGCGATTTGAGCCGCCGCCGGGAGCAAGCCCTGCAGCTGGTTCGCTGCAAGCCCGAGGAGGCCGCAGAGCGCATCCTCTCTCTGGAGGACAAGGTGAGCGAGCTGGAGGGGCACCTCAAGCTCAACAGCACCAACAGCAGCATACCGCCCTCCAGCGACGGCTTGCAAAAACCCGCCCCGCGCAGCCTGCGCGAGAACACCGGACGCAAACCCGGCGGCCAGCCGGGCCATCCCGGGCGCACTCTGAAGCAGGTAAAAAACCCCAACCACACGCTCGTCCATTCTTTGGCAATCTGCACCTGTAGACGCTGCGGTGGCGTGAGCTTCAAAGACGCGCCCGTGCTCGATTACGAACGCCGCCAGGTTTTCGACCTTCCGCCGCTGCGTCTGGAGGTGACCGAGCACCGCGCCGAAACCAAACGCTGCCCGATCCCCGGAGTGAGCGTGCGCGCCGCCTTCTCCGCCGACGTCGAGGCCCCCGTCCAATACGGCCCCCACTTCCGGGGCCTGATGTTTTAGCCCGAAAACGGTGATAGAACAAAGTCGTTTTGCACGGAGGGGGTTGATGCATGGTGATGTGTGAAAAAACAAGCACTCCCGCGACCGTACAAAACGATACACGAACCTTCGCACCGATTTTTGGCGGAGGCGAGATCAAAATGAGCAGCACGCAAAAGGCGGTGACACCCTTTGGTGGCATGGTCTCCTTCTTCTGCTGGTTGGGGCAGATCGGCTATGCCCAGAAA
>CALDSX010000040.1 GCA_937924445.1 uncultured Chthoniobacterales bacterium | reverse complement strand
CATTCTCTTCGTTACTGAAGGGATTCTGCTCCGCAGGATGCTTGCCGATCCACATTTGCGGGGTGTATCGGTACTTATTTTCGACGAGTTCCACGAACGTCATCTGCACACAGACATCGCCCTGGCGCGTGCGCTCGACATTCAGGAGACTTTGCGTCCTGACCTCAGCATCGTCGTCATGTCAGCCACGCTAGAAACCGAGCGACTGGTATCATATCTCCACCCTGCACACCTCGTCCGGAGCGGGGGACGGACTCATCCCGTGACGGTCAGCCATATTAAAAAAGAAAGTCCTGAGCCTGTCTGGGATTTGGCCGCGCGGGAAACCAAAAGTGTGTTCAAAACCGCCGCACAGCAAGGACACACACTTATTTTTATGCCTGGTGCCTACGAAATTCAACGCACCATCGGCGCTCTGCGGGCTGAATCTGACCTCGCCAGATATCCAATACTCCCCTTGCACGGTGAGTTGCCATCCCACGTCCAGGACGAAGCGGTGGCCCCCTCGCGGCATCCAAAAATTATTGTGGCCACAAATGTCGCCGAAACATCTGTGACGATCGAAGGGGTCACCGTTGTTATTGACTCCGGCCTTGCACGCATCGCCGCCTACGACCCTCATCGCGGAATTAACACGCTTCTGGTGGAAAAAATCAGCCGTGCCTCTGCGGATCAGCGTGCCGGCCGCGCGGGCCGGACTGCCCCCGGTCTTTGCGTTCGCCTCTGGACTCTGCAGGATCATGCAGCGCGTCGCCCATGCGACGAGCCGGAAATACGGCGTCTTGATCTTGCGGAGGTTGTGCTCGTGCTAAAATCCTGCGGGGTGACCGATCTTACCCATTTTCGATGGATGGATCCGCCCGAACCTGCGGCTCTCGAACGCGCTGTCAAACTGCTAATTGCGCTTGGTGCTCTCGAACCAACTCAGCAGACGTTAACTGCGGTCGGCAATCAAATGCTGCGCTATCCTGTTCATCCCCGGTATGGGAGGATGTTTGTTGAAGCAAAAAAGCTGGGTGCTCTCCGGCCCGTTGCGTTGGCAGCAGCTCTGACCCAGGCACGCTCCATCTTGCTAAAAACCTCCGACCGCCACACTCTCGATCGCAGGGAGGAAATTCTTGAGACAGGAGCCACATCCGATTTTGAAGTCCTTTTCCGCGCATTTCACTTCGCGACCAAATCCAACTTCCATCCGGGACGCTGTGGGGAACTAGGAATTCACGCCGCACAATGCCGCCAGGTCGCTGCGATAGCCAAGCAGTTTGAACGGCTCGCATGCCAAGAAGATATCGAGACAATAGAGGGTTCTTCGGATGAAACCGCTCTTTCGCGCTGCCTTTTGGCAGGTTTTCCCGACCATGTTGCAGCACGCATGGACGGCGGCACACTGCGGTGCAGCCTGACAGGCGGACGCCGTGGAACGCTCGCACGCGAGAGCGTTGCCCGTTCTGCGTCTCTTATCGTGGCGGCCGAAGTTCGTGAAATTGACGTCAGAAACCGACTGCAAGTTTTGCTCTCCTTGGCGACCGGAATCTTGGTTGATGATTTACGAGAGATGCATCCTGCGGCCGTTAGAGAAACTTCCAAGACTTATTGGGAACCGGCGTTGCGTCGAGTTGTCAAACAGGAGGTCGTGCTTTACCACGATCTAGTGGTGCAAACGGGAAGACTGAGTGAGCCGGATCCCTCTGACGCAGCGCGTGTGTTGGCGGAGCAAATCTCTAACGGCACGGTCAAACTCCCCGGGTGGGACGACTCGGTTGAGGAGTGGATTCAGCGGCTGAACTGGCTTTGCGAGGCCATGCCAGAACTTGGTCTCACTCCTATTACCCAAGTCGACCGAGCGGCGCTGTTGGAACAGCTCTGCTTTGGTGCGACGAGCGAGCGTGAACTGACTTTTGCTCCCGTGAAGGAGGCCGTGCAAGGATGGATCAACCCCGTTCAGCGTGGTCTGGTAGATAAATTCGCTCCGGAACGCCTCTCTTTACCATCGGGGCGGCGTGTTAAAATCTTTTACAACGAACCCGGCACCACGAATCCGGCGATCATGGCAACCATTCAAGAACTCTACGGCGTTCAGGGTGACCTGCGAATCGCCAATGGTAAAGTGCCTCTTCTCATTCGTATTCTTGCTCCAAACCGTCGCCCTGTGCAGGTGGCCTCATCGCTTGAAACCTTTTGGCGAGATGTTTATCCCGACCTCAAAGCAGTGCTCAAACGCCGTTACCCCAAACATGAATGGCGTTGAGGTGTTCGCAGCAGATCGCCTTGGCTCTCTGTCGGTGAAGGTGTTCTCATTGGTCCCTAACCGAGCAAAAGTCAGCAAAAATGTGCCCCACGAAATTTTAAATCTCCGTCCGACATCAAACCGCCCCTAAAAGAGACGAAACATTTCAACGCGCCAGTTCGGCCCGTCGGCAATCATGCTGTTGCTTTCCCTCTGGGGTTGGATATCGGAAAATTATGGCTCATCTTAACGATCATTATTTTAAGCTCGCGGCAGGTTATCTTTTTCCTGAAATCGCACGGCGTGTGAGGGAATACGCAGCAAATCACCCTAAAAAGGCAGAGCGCATCATCCGCTGTGGCATTGGGGATGTAACCGAACCGCTTCCCGCGGCGGTCATCAAGGCCCTTCACAAGGCGGTTGATGAAATGGCTGTGCGTGAAAGTTTCCGTGGCTATGGTCCGGAACAAGGCTACCCCTTTCTACGGGAGGCTATTTCACAACATGACTATCAGTCTCACGGCATCGCTATTAGTGCAGAAGAGATTTTTGTCTCGGACGGTTCAAAATGTGATACGGGAAACATTCTCGACATCCTTGGTCCCGGCAACCGTATCGGAGTCGCCGATCCGGTCTATCCCGTCTACGTCGATACGAATGTCATGGCTGGAAATACCGGCCCGGCTAGCTTGGGTGGTAGTTACGAAGGACTCATTTACCTCCCTTGCGTTGCGCAAAATGGTTTCGTTCCAGAGCCTCCCCCCGGACAGCCGCTCGACGTGGTTTACCTCTGTTTCCCAAATAACCCAACCGGAGCAACAGCCACGCGACATCAACTAGAAACTTGGGTGGAATATGCCATTCGAAACGAGACACTCCTGCTCTTTGACGCTGCCTACGAAGCTTTTATCCAAACGCCCGGCGTGCCCCATTCCATCTATGAAATTCCGGGTGCGGAACGGTGTTCAATTGAATTTCGCAGTTTTTCAAAAAATGGTGGTTTCACCGGGCTTCGATGCGCTTACAGCGTGGTGCCGAGAGAATTGACAATGCGCGATGGCGCTGGCGAGGCCCGGCCAGTTCATCCACTTTGGCTGCGGCGATCGACCACGAAATTTAACGGCGTCAGCTATCCTGTCCAGAGGGCAGCAGAAGCACTCTATTCTCCCGAAGGCATGAGCCAGGTGGGCGAGTTGGTGAAATTTTACATGGAAAACGCCGCCATTTTGCGTGCGGCATTGTCGCAGTCGGGGCTGTCGGTTTTTGGAGGCATAGACGCGCCGTATTTATGGGTGCACGGCCCCAGCAACTTATCAAGCTGGGAAATTTTTGATCGCATTTTGAACGAAGTGCAGGTTGTTGTCACTCCCGGAAGCGGCTTTGGGGCAGCGGGAGAGGGTTACTTCCGCGTTTCGGCATTTAATTCGCGGCAGAATGTGGAGGAAGCGGGGTGTCGATTGGCCGGGATGAGTTGGTGAAAAATTGTTAGGGTTAGAAAAAATATTGAATTCTTATAAATTTTTCATTAGTGAAACTAATTATCTTGTATTCGTTGTATGTTTTTGCCACACAACGGCCCGCTTAGACAACCCAGTTAATATCCTTGGATGCAAGTATTGTTCCTGACCATCTTTTTAAGTTCCCTCCTTGCGGTGGGTTTTGTAGTTTTTTTTATTCAACTTGGCAGTGGCGAACGCTCGGATCCCTCCCGAGATCCTCTCCTCCCACTCAGAAATGATTCGGGTCAACCTGAGAACTTTCCATCGCCAGAAAAAGGAAATTGCCCAGATCAAGTCTCCATGTCATATCATCAAGATTCAAAATGAGCCAGGAACAAACCGACCATCCCGCTCAGCCAACTCTCACCATCCGCTTCAACGACGAAGTCGTCCGCGCTTTTCTACTCGCGGGCATGATTTGGGGTGCCGTAGGAATGTTGGCAGGCGTCTTCATCGCCGCACAACTCAATTTCCATCAGCTTAACTTCAACCTCCCTTGGTTGACCTTTGGTCGCCTTAGACCTCTTCACACCAACGCCGCAATCTTTGCCTTTGTTGGCAACATGATGTTCTGCGGTATTTACCATTCAACGCAGAGGCTCGTTCGCGCGAGGCTTGCATCCGATTTCCTCTCCTGGCTCCACTTTTGGGGTTGGCAGCTGATCATCGTGGCGGCTGCTATAACCCTCCCACTCGGATATACCCGCGGCAAAGAGTATGCCGAGTTGATCTGGCCTATCAATATCGCCGTCGCAGTCATTTGGGTGGTTTTTGCGATCAACTTCTTTTGGACAATCGCCCGTAGAAACGAGAGGACGCTTTACGTCGCCATCTGGTTCTACATCGCAACGATTATCACTGTGGCGATGCTCTACATCGTTAATCACCTGCAGATCCCCACCAGTCTAGTGCACGGCTACCCCATTTTCGGCGGTGTTCAGGACGCCCTTGTCCAATGGTGGTATGGACACAACGCAGTGGCATTTTTTCTCACCACACCGATTCTTGGGATCATGTATTATTACATGCCGAAGGCTGCCCAACGCCCGGTTTACAGCTATCGGCTTTCGGTTGTTCATTTTTGGTCGCTTGTCTTTGTTTACATATGGGCTGGTCCACATCATTTGCTCAATACGGCTCTTCCCACCTGGCTCCAGTCATTGGGGATGCTTTTCAGTCTTATGCTCTGGGCTCCATCATGGGGAGGGATGCTTAATGGTCTGCTGACGCTTCGAGGGGCTTGGGACAAGCTTCGCACCGATCCGGTTATCAAATTTCTTGCGGCAGGGGTTACCTTTTATGGAATGTCCACCTTTGAAGGACCACTGCTTTCCATCAAAGCAATCAACGCATTGTCGCATTACACTGATTGGACGATTGGTCACGTCCATTCAGGGACTTTAGGGTGGAACGGTTTTATGGCGGCCGGTATGTTTTATTGGTTGGCACCGCGCTTATGGAATGCGGGTAAACTCTGGTCCGTTAAACTCGCTGACCTGCATTTCTGGCTCGGAATGATGGGTATTCTGCTTTACATTGCCTCGATGTGGGTTTCGGGCATCACCCAAGGGTTAATGCTCTCGGCGACCACGCCCGACGGGGTTTTGGCCTACCCAAACTTTCTTGACGCCCTGACGTCGGCGCGCTTCATGATGCTTACCCGAGTGATTGGAGGAGGATTGTATCTTTTTGGTTTTTTGCTGATGATTTTCAACATCGGTATGACGATCAGGGGGAAGAAACCTGTTTCCACAACAATAGAGGTTCCCGCCCGGTCGCGCAGCCAAAAAGAAGAACTTTCCTGGGGCGGCACGTTTTTCAATGCACCCGTCATCACCTCCTTTTTGGCGATTCTTTTTGGCTGCATCTGGTGGATCGGGCCTCGACAGATTCAAATCTTTGGGCTTATCGGTCTTGTTCTAACGATCGCCGTTGCAATCGTTCAAGTCGAAACGAGTGGACGCAACTGGGGGGCGTGGTATGAAAAACTGCTCGCCAGCGCTTTTCCCTTTACGGTCCTCACGCTGATCGCGGTAGCCATAGGCGGGGCTATTCAAATTGTTCCCACAGTGCTCGTCCAGCGTGCGGCCAATATTGAAGGAAAGATTCAGAAAGTTTACACTCCACTGGAACTAGCCGGGCGAGATATTTACGTGCGCGAAGGGTGTTACAACTGCCACTCCCAAATGATCCGACCTTTTGTCGGTGAAGTGTTACGCTATGGGGCATATACCGAGCTTGGCGAATCCATTTACGATCATCCCTTTCAGTGGGGTTCCAAAAGAACCGGACCCGACCTGGCTCGAGTCGGCAATCGTTACCCTCACCTCTGGCACTACCGACACATGGCAGATCCCCGCTCGACATCCCCGGGCAGCAACATGCCAAATTATCCCTGGCTCTACTCCCAAAAAACAAATCTTTCTGTGCTTCCTGTTAGAATGGCTGTTTTGCGAACGTTAGGTGTGCCGTTCCCAAATTTGTCGAAGGAGGAAATCGAAGCCAGTGCAAACGCTCAAGCCGAGGAGATCGTAAATGAATTGCGCGCCGCTGGTGCCCAAGCAAAGCCAGATCGGGAAATCATCGCCCTGATCGCTTATTTACAGCAACTCGGCAAATCTCTCCCTGCACGAGAAACCGCCTCCCAATAGCCTCGCTTACTCCCTTTTTAATCCCTATGTTTGATCGTGTCATTCACTCCGAGTGGGTCAGCATCGTCCCACCCATTGCTTTTGCCTGCTTCACGATTGCCTTCGGCCTTGTTCTCTTCAAAGCACTAACGCTTCCCAACAAAGAAATCGAGCGAATTTCCCGTCTTCCTCTCGAAGGTGAAAATATCGATTCGAAGAAGACTTAAAGAACTCGACACATAGCCAATAACCTAGCAGTCATGAGTCAGCCCTTGAAAAATACTCCCGCCCGCCAAAGCCAAAAAACTAAAGACGATGCCTTGAGGCCTCATGTTTATGACGGCATTGAGGAATTTGACAAGCGACTGCCCAACTGGTGGCTTTGGACCCTCTACAGTGCAATGATATTTTCAGTAGCATACTGGTTTATTATGCACCAGGCGGGCGCTGACTTCTCCCCGCAAGCGACTATTGAACAAAAGTTGGCCAGATTGCAAGCGGAAGCCGCCGCTCGTGCAACGGGCCCGCTCAACGATGACCAGCTCTGGGCCCTCAGTCTGAACTCCGAAACCGTCTCCGCCGGGAAGGCCACTTTTCTCGCCACTTGCGCTGCCTGCCATGGCGAGAATCTCCAAGGAGGTATTGGATTCAACCTGGCCGATAATGAATGGGTCCATGGGGGACGTCCTACCGAAATCGTTCATACCATAACAAATGGTGTTGTCGAAAAGGGTATGCAGGCCTGGGGCAGCCAACTCGGCGAGCGAAAGATACAAGAGGTCGCCGCCTTTATTCTAAGTCACCATAAGAAACCGGACGCCACTCAGTAACAGACCTCAACGCTAATCGCCAATTGCAATGGCCGCGATTTGCCGGTAACTTTGCCAAATTATAAATTCCCAAAAAGTGTAAACCACACCCCACACAGGTTTCTCACAAAGCCAAGGCGAGTATTGCAGGTTATTCAGAGTAAATGGTGTCTGGAACTAACCATTGATCGGCAGCTTTGGGGCAGCGATCGGAATGGGATGAGTAATCTTCCTTCGAGAAATCTCGGATGCGACATGGAAGGTCGAAGAATTAAACAAGAAGAGCACGCAACGGATTGAGCACGTGCTTTTGCATCGGTGAGAGACGCTGCTGCGAATACGGCAGACTTTGACCAATCCCGCGGAGGCTCGACTTAATAGGAAGATTTTTGAGCGCAGCTTCAAAGCACACAGAGCGCCTACGGGAGTAGTTCTCAAAGAGGACAGCTAATAACTGCCGCTTTGAGTGGCAGACAAGGATCTTTATTAACTGCGCGTTCACCACTTAAGCTAAGACGCTCAGGAGAACTTTATTTTTCATCTCCACGCGTCTTACCTTGACCTTGAGTCAGGGCAATCGGCAATGGTCGTATACGCCTGGACATGTTGCCTTTGCAAGAAGAGTCCAAGCCTTCCGCCTCATCCTGACTCCGGCGTCCTCAAAGACCGCTGTTCACACAGTTAAACGTTCATATAAGGCAGGCGAGACGCGGTTTCCCGAACCTTTGGTAGCGCATCCAAAAGTTCTCCTATAGCGTCCCAACGCCCATTGATAAGAGCGTCTCGTGCGCTTTCTCGAATTTGGACCGCGTAAGATTTACCGGCCACTGCAAGAGTTTTGCTCGCAAGATCGAGCTCCAACTTTGTTGAGGGTTCTGCGTGAATTGTTTTCTGCAAATCCACCAGATCGGAACGGGAAAGGGAAATGCAGGGCATACCGAGAGTTGTGGCGTTCCCGAAAAAAATTTCCGCGAAGCCCCCCGCTATGACGGCCCTAAATCCGAAACGATAAATGGCTTGTGGAGCATGTTCTCGTGAGCTGCCACAGCCAAAATTGTTCCCTGAGATGAGGAATTTAGCCTCTTTCGCTTCAGGCCGGTTGAGTGGATGATCGGTCGGTTCGCCAGTTTCATTGTGTCGAACGTCATAAAACAGGAACTCGCCGAGCCCATCAAAGGTCACGCATTTCATAAAGCGGGCGGGTATGATGCGGTCTGTATCAATGTCATCTCCCGGAATGATGATTGCAGAGCCGACAATTTTTGTAATTTTTTCGAGTGGCATAGAAATCAAGAAAGAAGAAGGAGTGTTAGGTTCCGAAAACCTCTCGTGCATCGGACACTACTCCAGTCACTGCGGCTGCTGCAACCATGACGGGAGACATCAGGATCGTTCGACCGTTTGGGCTGCCTTGGCGACCTTTAAAGTTTCGGTTACTCGAACTAGCACAGACCTCGTCTCCGACGAGTTTATCTGGGTTCATCGCCAAGCACATGGAACACCCAGCGCCGCGCCATTCGAAGCCGGCCTCTTCAAAAAGCTTGTCTAAACCCATTTCTGAACAGAGTTTTGCAACACCTTGAGATCCGGGAACGGCGATCGCTCGGACGTTGGGAGCGACCTTCCGACCTTTTAAGAATTTGGCAACTTCGACAAAATCACTCAGACGCCCGTTGGTGCAACTGCCGAGGAAGGCGACATTGACAGGGGTGCCTTTGATAGCTGCGCCCGGGGTCAACTTCATGTGAGCGAGAGCTTCAGCGACGCTGGCTTTTTCTTCCTCGGGAGCATCCTCGACCGTTGGGATGCGTTCGTTAATGGAAATCGCCTGCCCAGGATTGATGCCCCAAGTGACGGTCGGTTCGACCTCTGCGGCATCGAACGTCACCACGTCGTCGTAGTGACATCCGGGCTCTGATCTGAATGATGTCCAGCGCACGACAGCATCCTCCCATGCACTCCCTTTTGGCGCAAATGGTCGTCCTTTGAGATAGTCGAAAGTCTTTTGGTCTGGATTCACATAACCAACCCGAGCCCCTCCCTCGATGGACATGTTGCAAACAGTCATTCGTTCCTCAAGGGAGAAGCTGTCAAAAACAGGTCCACCATATTCATAGGCGTATCCGGTTCCACCATTGACGCCTAGTTTGCGAATGATGTGGAGAATGACGTCCTTCGCATAAACGCCGGTTTCCAGCTTTCCTTCCACGTTAATCCGTCGAACTTTCAATTCACCCAACGCCATGGTTTGCGTTGCGAGAACATCGCGCACCTGGCTGGTGCCGATGCCAAAAGCAATCGCTCCAAACGCACCGTGTGTTGAGGTGTGCGAATCACCACATGCAATTGTGGTGCCGGGCTGAGTGATTCCTTGCTCAGGGCCAACGATGTGAACAATTCCCTGATGTCCGGTTGAGCGATCGAAGAAAGTGATGCCAAACTCAGCACAGTTACGACGGAGTTCTTTTATCATCGCATCAGCCAAAGGATCTGCGAATGGCTCAAACATTTGATCGGTTGGCACGATGTGATCCACGGTTGCAAAAGTTCGGTGCGGCATCAGCACCTTAAGCCCTAAATCCCGCAACATACCAAAGGCCTGTGGACTCGTTACTTCGTGAATGAGATGTGTGCCAATCAAAAGCTGCGTCTGGCCACTAGCCAGTTTGCGGATAGCATGAGCGTCCCAGACTTTCTGGAACAGGCTTTTGGGTTTGGCAGTTGTTGTGTTCATAAATTTTATTTATCGCACGAGAATTATCTGTAGCACAAATAAATTGTTGTCTTTGTGGCAAGGCGAGCCCTACGCTCAAAAAATAGATGTATGATTATTTGCCAACCGAATGGTGGGGGATTTCCGTCTGTTTATCATCAGAAGCGCAGCTCTGGCGGAATGGGCAATGGCTTTTTTTCGCGCTCAGCCTGCTGGGAGGAGAGAAGTATTCTTTGCGCATGCAGCAGGTTACACGTTTGTAAACCCTCGGCGATAAATTTTTGACTCTGACCTTACAGCATTGGTAGTATTGATATTGGTCCTTCACATATGGTCACTATCTGTATCGCAAGTCAAAAAGGTGGTGTCGGCAAGACGACAACTGCTTTGAACCTTTCCCACTCGCTTTCAAAACGGGGCTGGAAAACGCTGTTGGCTGATCTAGATCCTCAAGGTGCGATTGCCTTCTCCCTATCCGAGCGAGCCAGACAAGCCGCCGGATATTGTCAGTTCGCCGACGGCAGCAGCCCATTTGATTCTCTCCTACTTAAAACCATCGTTCCTACGCTCAAAATCCTCACCAACGGCAGCAAACTGCCGATTGGACCAAAATCTGAGAGTTCCGAAGAAGATAGAAAAGGCATCGAATCGTTGTTGCAAGCCGCCTCAGCAGCGGAATTCGAAGTCGTTGTTTTAGACACCCCTCCGGGCCTCTCCGGCATTTCTAAGGGAGCCCTTAGCCATGCGGACTTCATTCTTGCCCCTCAACAGGCCGAACCGTTGGCGTCTCGATCCGTAGGTCGGTTTTTTGAGGCACTTAAGGAACTTGCTGAGCTCACTGGACGCCAAACCCCTGCTGCGGTTCTGATCACAATGCTTGACCCTTCCCAAGCAGAGTCTGTTCAAGTGGCTAATGAACTCTGGAACACTCTCCCTCCGGAGACCATCCTCGACACTGTTGTCGCGCGCAATCCCATATTCATTGAAGCCAGCGCCAAAGGGCTGCCGTTAGCGCTCCTTCGCCCACATCCACCCGCTGCCGCATTGATATTTGACCAAATCGCCGCCGAAATCGAAGCTCGCCTCAGTTTAAAAAAGCCTGACGATGAAGAAAACGTCATCACTGATTACCTGGATTTATGAGAAGAGCCTGTTCCTCACCTGCGAACCATCCTTGGCTGTTCTGTAAAAGAGATCATTAAAAACTCACAAGGAGGAGAGGGGCACTGCTCAACGAATTTCGGCCGGCACCGACAGGAGAGAGCCTCCTAAAACTCGCTCCAGACGCTGCTTCTTCGCAAGAAGAAGAAGCCCTTTTGCCTTATAACCATCGTTAAACCCAGACGATCTTCCGCTAAAAACCAGTTTGATTCTCTGAGGAATCAACCCTCTTATCAAACAAGGAACGCTTATTCATTCCCTACAGACGGCGGAATTTTACCCCTCACATACAGCAGGCGGCCGTGGATTTGAGCTTCCTTAAACGACCATGCCTAAGTATAACAGATTAACTTGCCTGCAGCCTGAACGCGAACGCATTAGGGCAATCTATTTTGATCTCGATCGAGGACAAACGTCTCATCTTTTTTCATTAAAACGAGGGGCACTATCCGGCGTTGAATTATCTCCTCACAGACGGCGGTTGTCGCTTTCAACTTCCAGACAGTCTTCTGACGGCAGGGGCCAAGGAGCCCGGTGCAAAAATAATGTTTAGATTACTCCATTGAGTCCGCGCGATTTTTGTCCTAGTTTTTACTTCATCCCTAACGTAAAAATAATGTAATCATCAGTTTAGCCACCACTTAAAGATTATGAGCCAAACCGACCCCGACGCTGTTGTTATTAGCGAACGCGACATCGTTTTTGATTGTCCGAAATGCGGAGGCGAGCTTGTCGTGGACCGTGACGGTGAAGGAATGCAGCTTAATTGCGTTCATTGCGGGGAGCCCGTTGTTGTTCCGAAATTTAACGAAAGCAAAAATCGCAACGACTCGGCAGAGACGATTGCTCCCCCTACAAGCCAGCCCCCCCCTGCCCAATCAAAACCGGCCAAAACACCTCCTACATTTGATTTTTCCGACCTGTCCAAAGAAGAGCTTCAGCGCAGGTTCGAAGATTTGAAACTTCACCTCAAAGAGAACGAATCCCAGAGAGTCGAAACTCGTGGCCACCTGAATCGCACGATGCTTCAGGCACATCGCTACCAGCTTCAGCTTCAAAAACTTGTGGACAGGCAGGAGGCGATCGAGCAGGAACTTGCTGCCCTCAAGGCGCTTGGCATTTCATGAGTCGGGTCAACTTTCGTGATTTGCTATAAACTACTTTCAACGGACGCAGGAACAAGCGCTCGGGCAGGGTTAATTGAAACACCACACGGCTTTATTCCAACACCGACTTTTATGCCAGTCGGTACGAGGGGAACAGTAAAAGCTGTAAGTCCCGAAGAGCTCCGCGCTCTTGGTGCCCACGTTATTCTCAGTAACACCTACCATCTTTCAGTCAGGCCAGGCAGTGCACTTATCCGCGAAGCAGGCGGACTTCATAAATTTATGGGCTGGGATCGAGTGATACTCACTGACAGCGGTGGTTTTCAGGTGTTCTCACTCGCTAAGCTTCGTCGCCTCACTGAAGTTGGCGTCACTTTCCAGAATCACGTGGATGGCGGACGATGTGAGTTGACTCCTGAAAACGTCATGGAAATCCAACGCGATCTCGGCTCAGACATTGCAATGGTCCTGGATGAATGCCCTCCCTATGGCTGCACCCAAGAGTACGCTGCAGTAAGCATGGCACTCACACATCGGTGGGCTGAGCGGACCAAAAATTGGCTTGAGAAAAATTCCTCCTATCGCCCTCCTCTAGTTTTTGCAATCGCCCAGGGGTCTGTGTTTCCAGAACTACGCAAGCAATCCGCTGAGTTCCTGGCAGGACTCGATTTCGACGGCTATGCCATTGGAGGCGTCAGCGTAGGCGAATCTGAACAGGAAATGATGTCGGCCGTGGAATCCTGTTGCCCCAATTTTCCGATCAACAAGCCGCGGTATGCAATGGGCCTCGGCACACCAGAGCAAATCGTTGAACTCATTGCGCGTGGGGTCGATCTCTTTGATTGTGTTTTGCCAACTCGCGTCGCACGAAATGGCACGGCCTTTATTCCGGGAGGAACACTCAACATCAAAAATGCCGAACACGCCAAGAGTCTCATTCCCATCCAAGAGGGGTGCACCTGTCCTGCCTGCAGGACATTCACGCGCGCATACATCCGCCACTTGGTAAAGTGTGATGAGATCCTTGGTATCCGACTAATTTCCCTGCATAACCTAAACTTCTACCTCGATCTCGTTCGTCGCGCTCGTGCTGCCATACTCAACGGCACCTTTGCCTCTTTCCGATCATCTCAGAGCTTTTAAGTTCAAAACCGCATGTTGTAAGTGTCATCTTTTCGCAAAAAGATAAATCCTCTGGTAAATATTGGAATGCGCGCTCTACGAAGAGAAAATTACTCGTGGTTTTCACACGCAAACCACAGGAGAAAAAGAGGGCTAGAATTGATAGGGCTGGAATTACTTTCTCAACGCTGCCACTCGGTAGCGGTAAATGCAACATTCATTAAAAAGCTGCCCTCAGTAATGTGATTGGTCTAAAACAAATTCTCAATCTGATTTCCTGCAATCTTGTTAATCACACCGCTTGCGAGACCCGGGTTGAGATTAAGGAGCGCACTGTCAATGTCTACAGTCATCTTGCTTCGATGATCTTCGGTCAACTGGCCTATGCCATCGGGCTCAACGATGGCTGCGATTGGCTATGACTCTTGGCATTAGCCCGTTTCGCGGTGATCCAACCCGCGCGCAATGCCCTTTCCCATGTAAACAAAATGCGCGATGAGGACTTTATCATCCGCCTTTTCTGGTCGGTGATCGGCCACTGCAAGAGCATTCAACCTGGCTTCGCAGGTTAACACCGTGGCAAAGGACTCCTGCGGCGATTCAAAGTCCAAGTCCACGCTGTGGATGCAACGGTGCTCCAATTGGTAGGCAAGTGCTTTGACAGAGCCAAGCTTCGCCTTAAAAAGGCCGCTGACAAGATGCATTTGCGACTCGATATGCAAAGCTCTCTACCCTCCTGTCCTATTGGTAATACGGCTGCTCCTCGCGATAACCGCCTTGCCCGCACAATCTCTGCAGGTCTGCAAGCAGGCGCGATCGTGGTCTTCAACAAGGCCTACGTGGATTTTGAATCACCTTAGTTGATGCCTGAGACGTGCAATAGGTCTCGCGTGCGAAAGATCAAATGCTTTTCCGCGCAAAACGCCAGATGAACAAGGCCAGGCCTGGAATCGTTAAGGGACAGTTGATTGTTCTAAACGATAAGTATCGCGGGGTCGAACTGCGAAGAATCGAGGCGCGGGTGGAAATCGAAGGCCATGAGCGGATGATGGTTTTTTAAAAAACAATTTTCAATGGAGCCCTCGCTCGGTCGCTAATCGCTACAGATGCTGCTGGGATATTTATGTCTTCTTCAAGTAGTTCAACCAGACTTTGGAGCTGAGCACTTTCCCGTGCCACAGCGCAAATGCGGTGTGCTGGCAAGTGTTCACCGCCCTTCTAGACGATGGTCTGCTCCGATTCATGGTATTCCTGAGCCAATGGACACGCGGTTTCACTCGGCTCTTCACGGTGGTTCGTGCGGCACTTTGGGAGAAACCTGACCTTCTCGATTACCTTCAAAACCATGACGCAGCATCAGGCCGATTCATCCTGCTCGGAACCCCCAATCAGGCCTGGTTGCCCGATTTATCGCCATATCAACAACCGCTTCATGAGACAGCGCTGCCGTGCAGATATTACCTTTCATGTAAAAGCCGCAATCGGGATTCTCGAGGGGTCTTCAAAAAGGCCTGATGCAGTTGAGGATGACGAAGGGAACATGCACAAAAGCGGGGCCCATGAGAGATCTGTCTTTGAGTTTTTAGGTTTGACAAATGGTTCTACCTGATTTAAGTATAATTTTCCCTCCATTAAGCCTATGTCTTATCTTTCTGCAGTCACAAAACGAGTGCAGTATCTCATCGCACTGCTTATCTTTTCAGCCGAAGCTTCTTCTCTTCAAGCCGGGAATGTTGTTAATCCTCTTGATTGGGAGCGGGCAAACTCTCCAATTTCCGAGGATATCTCTGGGATAATTGGGTGGGAGATTCTGGAAGGTCCGGATGGAACAAAGAGTCTGGTGCTCAATGAAGGCCTTACTCAAGGAGGCTATTTTACTGATTTTCAACTGGCGGAAGGTGACCGCACGCGGCCGCTGTGACTGACGTTCACTATTGAAATGTCCGCGACATTCGTCTGGTTCAGTTGTGAGTTTGTGGAAAGAATCGATGTTTATCACTCCGCCAAGGTTGGCATAGCAGGCAATCGCTATGATTCAGTTTTAAAAACTTCCGACGGTGAATCTGCAAAGTTCGATCTAAATTTGGGAAGTGAACCTGTGACTGTGACAATGGAAGTGGATCATGATAAAAGAATCTGTTCGGTTTCCACTAACTTGGGTAGCAGCGCTGAAATCAGCTTTCCTCAAGATATGACTCAAATTATGTGAATTTTCTTTCAGATAATCTGGGATACCGAAGAAAAATTAGATGGTCCGGTTATCATAAGAGATCTGAAGATCGAATTTACCGATAATGAAAAGTAGCAGATAGGTAGACAGGCTACGAACAAAGGTTATATGACTTGTCGCCATAAATAAGCACCGACCACGCACCGACCAACTTCAGCCGTTTTTTTGGTGATTTAGTTCCCCTTTAAGATTATAGGCTTCCACTGAATTTACAGTGCAGATTTGTAGGGTTGTAGTTCGTTTAGGCTCACACGGAAGGTGCACACACTGTTTATCCGCCATTTGTTTGTCGAGACGAAGAGTTGCCGTTTCTGTACCATTGGGATTTGGGGTTAGAGCAGTTTGCATGATATGGGCCGGTCCGGTTTACCACGACCATGGCAGAAGAGTTGAGCTTGTTTCAACGAAGTGCGTGATGCCCGCCGCAGAGTAGCCGTTTTCTGTAGAGCCGATTCCTGTGCCCGCCAAGCGCCGGAAAGTGAAGATGAGGTGAGTGTTGCCCGAAATATTGACAATACCGTGCTGTGTCGCGAATTCATAGGATGTTGCGGTGAGCGGGCGTCCCATTGCGAATTTCAAAAGATTAGGAATTCCGTCGCTCATGTGAACTGCTTAAGGACCGAGTGAACCTGGAAAAAGGCCGACGCCCAGGTGTTGTGCGAGAAGGGTTGTGCCGCTATGACCTCCACAGCCGGACCAGCAAGCCATGCATTCGCTCCGTTTTGAGATTCTACCTTTAAAAAACAGCTGCCGAGGTAGGTTGTTAACAGTGCCAATCTCTCACCTGCATCGGCGTTTTGAGCTTCCATAGGGGTAATTTCGTGAATATTAGTGAACTCGACATTGTCCATGTGCCAACCTTTTCCCGAATCTATGCCGGCATGAAATTGGCCTCCGTAACAATCATAAACGAAGCGCAGTCGCAGAAATCGGCCGGAAAAGTCGGCCAGGGAGACCATGCGTGTTGTGAAGGCTGTCTTTTTCCCACCACGCTGTAAATAAGGAGTTGGCCAGATTGCTAGGGGCGTAAAATTTGTTTTGTAAAAAGTGGAAGCCCACCGTGGTTCGCGAGGCTCATTTGCGGGCTACGATGGGCGCGATCCTAAGCTAGACGGATTTACGCCTCAATAAATTCATCATTCATCTCACCATCCGTGGCTTCATTTATCTGTCGAGCGACATCCCCATCGTTACCGTTAGTTGGCAAGTCTGCGCGAGGGTGCATTAAGCCACTCGACTGTTTCAACAGAAAAGTTTCGCTGCGGTTGGCGCACAGTTGGCAGCCACCTCAGAGACGGCGGCTCCATGTGAGATAGCCAATCGGGCGCTCGCCAATAACAGCGTTGCTGAGTTTTGAATCATCCTTTGCGTTATCTCCCATTCCACAACTTCACTACTCAACTCATGCCCCGGAGGGAAAGGTTACTTAGCCATGCCAGGGGTGATTTAAGCCATGGTGCCATCGAAGAGTTCAACAACAGTGACGCAGATGGAAACAGATTTGACCTTTATTAAAACATCATTCAGGCCCTGCTTGGAATCGGGCACAACTTAGTTAATTTTTTTGAATGCGGAGTGATTTAATGAGGATCTTTAAAAACTCTGTGAATGCCCCATAAAAGGAACCGCATAAGCCTCAAGCGGTTCCTAGGGTTGAGCGAAGAGGACAAGCCCTTCCGATAAGAAGTCCATCTCGGCGTTCCGCCAAGCAAGATACCATCTTGGTTGAGGTGTCCCCGGCAGCGCAAATGCCAGGAGGACAAAGTGCTCATCAAGCAGAGCAAACGCGTGAAAAACTGGGAGGAATACCCCGTAGGGTAGGCAGGAGTCGGCGGGTTGAGAGGGCTTCTTGCCCAATGACCGCCTAACTCCCGCCCCCCCGTCAAACCGGACGGGCGGATTTCCCGCATCCGGCTTTCCCGCGAGCCTTTCTCGCATCGCACTTCATGCCGGCTTGCTTCGGTGGCCAATGGTCCCCGGCCATTTCCACAACCCGTATTGGTGATGAAGTTTCTG
>CALDSX010000039.1 GCA_937924445.1 uncultured Chthoniobacterales bacterium | reverse complement strand
GAATTTGCGGCATTCTCTATTATCAACTCATTGCCTCAAACCTTTCAACTCGGTTCATTGGTTTTCCTCGACTCCTAGCTCCTCCCTCGTAGTGGTCAGGATGTCTCAATCTATGTTCACTCTGATAAACTCAGCGAAACGCTTTCAACGCTCGCCGCCGCTCTTAAATCGGGACGGTTGCGATCTAAGGAAATTCATTACTCAAAACGAGAATTTACTTTTCCATTTTAAAACGGTGCTCTCGTGAACGGACAAGCACGGATAGTTGTACGGCTTGACGGATATGAAAGAGTCCTCTCTCTATCTTCTCTTGCTCTGTGGGAAAAGAAGACGGGACTTGCAAACTAATTGCTTGGCACTCTTGCCCGCTTCCTTACTTACTGATCTTTTTAATTCAGCATCTCTTCTTTACAAACACCGCGCAATTGCCATAGTAACGTTGTGTCTCATTTCAGCGATGGAAATTCTCATCAATATTCTCATAGGCTTTCTTATCCTTAATTCGATCCTTTTGGTGCTCATCGTGCTTATGCAGCGTCCTAAGAACGAGGGATTAGGTGCGGCTTTCGGCGGCGGCTTGACGGAGAACATCTTCGGCGGCCAGACATCGAATGTCCTCACCAAGTTTACCACTTATCTCACTGTGGTTTTTTTTGGACTTTCCTTTCTCATTGCAGTGCTCTACGCAAGGGTTGACTCCTCTAAGAGCAAAACCCAGCAGGAACTCCTCTCCACCCCTTCTCAAGAATTGGATAACTCTTTAGATAACAACATACCAGTTAGCGGCGAAACACCTTTCCAACCTTCGCAAACCGGGCAGGCAACGCCAGAACAGGCAACGCCAGAACAGGGAACGCCAGAACAGGGAACGCCAGAACAGGGAACGCCAGAACAGGGAACATCAGAGCAGGGAACATCAGAGCAGGAGACACCATAAGCCTGCCAGCTTCCAAGGCGGCCTAAGCCTTCAAAAGAGACTTTCAATGCGCGACACGAAGCGTTATGACGGGCTCCTCGTCGGCTTGCGATTGGCGTCTCTCGTGGTGTGTCTCAGTTCTTGTGGGCTTGATAGTCGTCGAGCCGATCTTGTTTTTATAAATGGCGCAGAGCCTGAAACTCTCGATCCGGCTCTTATTACCGGCCAGCCAGAGGGGCGAATTGCTGGAGCCTTGTTTGAAGGACTGGCGGCTTTCGATGAATTTGGCGTTGCGCGTCCCGGCGTTGCGGAACGGTGGGAGGTCTTTGACAAAGGCCATCGTTACCTTTTTCATCTTCGAGCGAATGCAAAGTGGTCCAATGGGGATTCGGTGACTGCATACGATTTCCTCCAGAGTTGGAAGCGGACGCTTGATCCGCAGACCGCCGCAGACTACGCCTACATGCTCTACCCCATTGTTGGAGCACGGGAATTTAACGAAGGGTCAGAAAAAGACTTTTCCAACGTGGGCGTGAAAGCTCTCAATCCGCTTCTTTTGGAAGTTCGGCTCCTAAATCCCACACCCTACTTCCCCGATTTGTGCGCTTTCATAACGTATTTCCCCACTCACTCCGCGTCTGTGGCAAAATATCCCGACGCCTGGTCCAGACCGGGGCGATTGGTGGGCAACGGTGCTTACGTGCTCGAGACCTGGCGCTTGAATGATCGGATACGACTTCAAAAAAACCCTCATTATTGGGATCGGGATAATGTTCGTATGAAGACCGTTGACATTTTGCCGATTAGCGCGGCCACGACGGCGTTTAATTATTATCACTCCGGTGGTGCCCATCTGCTGCTCGACAAAGGTCTGGTTCCAGTGCAGCTCATTGACGAACTTAAAAGGCGATCCGATTTTCATTCCGCTCCATTTCTGGCGACTTACTTTCTTCGTTTCAACTGTTCGCGTCCTCCTTTTAATGACGTGCGCGTGCGCAAGGCATTTGCGTTGGCATTGGATAAAAATCTTATCACCAAGAAGATTACCCGAGCTGGCGAAAAGCCAGCAACGTCTTTTGTCCCGCCTGGCACAGCGAATCATTTGGCGATTGAAGGACTCACACGCGATGTGGTGTGGGCACGGCGCCTGCTTGCCGAGGCCGGCTTTCCTGATGGACGTGGCTTTCCGCTCGTCAGTTATCTCTACAACAGCAGTGAACTCAACGACTTCATCGCCGTCGAACTTAGAGAAATGATCCGGAGTGCGCTGGGAGTGGAGATGGTCTTGAGGAAACAAGAATGGAAGGTCTATTTAAATAGCCTCAACGCTCTCGATTACGATTTGGCGCGTTCCAGTTGGGTGGGGGATTATAACGATCCAAACACTTTTCTGGATCTCTTCGTGACCGGCGGTGGAAATAATCGAACGGGCTGGTCGTATATTGCATATGATGAACTTATCTTTGCTGCAGCAATGCAGAGTGACTCACAAAGTCGCTCTAAAATTTTTCAAGATGCTGAACGGATTCTCGTCGAGCAGGAATGCCCCATCGCACCGCTTTACTACTTTGTTGGAATTCAGATGTACGACCGCACAAGACTTGGAGGTGTGGAGCCAAATCTGCTTGATGAACACCCCTTGCGAAAAATTTATTGGCGGCAATAAAAGCTCCGGCCGTGACTCTCGGCAAAAACCATTCGAGCTTATCAATGGAGTATTTATTGCATCTGTGTCTTTTTGTAGTGACACGCATTCCTTTAATACCTCAATACTCTCGGAAGGATAAATTTTAAATGAGCCAAGCCGAAACTAAAACAGAGCTCGCCGATCTGATTAGAGAACGCATTCGCAGAAATGGGCCAGTTACATTTCGCTGGTTCATGGAACAGGCGCTTTATCATCCAGAGTGGGGATATTACTCTAGACCGAATCAGAAAATCGGTCGGGAAGGAGATTTCTACACCAGCGTGAGTGTGGGGCCCGTATGGGGGCGGATTATGGCCTCTCAGTTTCTGGCAGCGTGGAAGATTATGGGGCGACCCCACGCATTTGCGATTGTCGAGCAGGGTGCACACGACGGGCGTTTCGCCTATGATGTTCTCTCCTGGTTGTCAAGAAACTCCCCCGAGCTTTTCGAGGAGTTGGTTTATGTTATTGTCGAGCCAAACAAGAATTTTGAGGCTGAGCAGCGTGTTCTTCTTACGCAGAATTTTAAGGAAAAAACAAAGTGGCTGAAAGGGCTGATGGACTTGGACACATCGGCTTTTTTAGGTGTGATTTTTTGCAATGAACTTCTTGACGCATTCCCCGTCCATCGGGTGGTTTTTCAGAGGGGTAAATGGTGGGAGCTTTTTGTGGACATTAGCGGCCCTGAGGATCAATTCCATCTAAGCCTCGGAGACCTGTCGATAGACTCGCTGCGACGGCAGCTTGAAATCATTGGCCCTAGGGAGGAAAATCAAATGGCCGAAGTAAACCTCAAAGCAATAAATTGGGCGTCAGATGTTTCATCGGCTTTACGTGCGGGCCTTGTTCTTGCTGTGGATTACGGAATGTCACGTACGGAACTTTATTCCTCTGCTCGGCCACATGGCACCTTCCGTTGTTATCATAAGCACAGGCTTGTGGATGACCCCTTTGCCGCTATCGGCGCCACAGACATGACATGTCATGTTGATTTTACATCCGTGGCCGAGTCAGGCGAACGTGGCGGTTTGCAGGTGATAGGTTTTCTGGACCAACACCATTTTCTGGTCGGCGCCAGCCAGACCTATTTTTCTCCATTAATTGAAGGCTCCGGGAAAATGTCGCCCGATTTGCAGGCGGAACTTCGACAACTGCAAGCCTTAATGCATCCTTCCACGATGGGGATGGCCTTTCACTTCCTAGCAATGGTCAAGCATGTCCCCGAATTAAAAAATCTTCCTGGCTTAAGTTTTGGAGATGATCCTCGCAAGGCACTTGGCTTATGCCAGCCTCCGCCTGTGAATGACTACGGCAGTTGACATTTCTATTTTTAAAGAGGTAATTTCATCGCTGCTCCATCCTCTTCTCTCAATCATCGTGACTTGTATCGAAGATACCCAATCTGCATCAGACGATCGACGCATCCCCATCGACCGCGTTGGGATAAAGTCCGTCCGTTTCCCTCTTCAAGTTAAAGACCGCGACCATGTCCTCCAAAGTACCGTCGCCACCATTACTCTGACTGTGGATCTGCCGCATCAATTTAAAGGGACTCATATGAGCCGCTTTATCGAAGTGCTCAACTCCCACGGCCGGGTTTTACACGTCAACGCTCTAAAAGATCTCTGCCGGGAAATTCGTCGCCGACTTGACTCTGAAAAAGCTCATCTGGATGTCGAGTTTCCTTATTTCATCGAAAAACGCGCTCCTGCCACCGGGGCTCCAGGGCTTATGGACTATACCGCCCGCTTCGAGGCATGCGATTCTCAAGAAGGTTTTGATCTTGTCACAACTGTAGTGGTGCCTGTTTCCACACTCTGTCCTTGCTCCAAAGCTATCAGCGAACGTGGCGCACACAACCAAAGAGGGTTTGTCACCTTTTCCGCGCGTTGCGTCAAATATCTCTGGATCGAGGAGATGATCTTCATGGTCGAGAAGTGCGCAAGCAGCGAGCTTTTCAGCCTGCTCAAACGACCCGATGAAAAGGCCGTCACTGAGCGAGCATATGACAACCCAGTGTTTGTAGAAGATCTTGTTCGCGGGGTTGCTGAACTTGCCACCGCTGACTCACGAATCTCTTGGTATCGGGTTGAAGTTGAAAACTTCGAATCTATTCACAATCACAACGCTTATGCGTTGATCGAATCTGACAAAGCTAACGCCAAAACCACAATCCGACCGTGAGCAAAAAAAACGCCCGCCGACCATCCTCCAAAGAACCTAAGTCGGCAGATAAAGGGTCAAAGCCCAGCCTCCGAAGCCCTAAAACGTTTTTACCGAGCTCAAAGCCAGCAAAACCCAAGGAGGAAACACTCCAGGACAAAACCAAACGGATCGCCCTGGATCTGATTAAGAAGCTCCCTCCGGAGTTGCGTGAACCTGCTTCTGAGGTTCTGATCGTCGTTAAAAAACGGCCGACGGGCGATATGGATGAGTTCCTAATGGGCCTCTTCGAAGGCCCCACCCTCGAAGAATTCCGAGAGGGTGGATTTGAGTTTCCCCCTCGCATCACTCTTTTTTCACAAAACATTTGGGAAGAAAGCGAGAATGACCCTCAGGCGTTCGAGGAAGAAGTGCGTGTGACGTTGTACCATGAATTGGGGCATTTTCTTGGGCTCGACGAAGACGATCTCGAGCAGCGTGAATTAGGTTAACTGTCCTGACAAAGACCGCTGTGGAGCCCTCGTCTCATAACCCGTCTGCGATTCGCCAAAAAAATCTGCTCGGACCTTTTCTCTCCGCAGCGGCTCTGGGTCTTTTGCTCGTTATCGCTGCCGCGGTAGGTGTTGCGACAGCTTTGCCCCGAATTCCCTCAGACGCTTTGCAGCACAACGCATGGGCTCCTGTAGGGGAAAGACTTCCTGTTGTCGTAAAGAGAACATCGGGTTTTGTCTCCCAACGCCACTTGAACGATTTTGTTTTCGCCGTCTCTGCGGGGGTCCCTTTGGACAAGCTACCGTTTCACGAGGCGGCGAATATTCTGGAGGAAGGTTCAATGGTCACCGTGCTGCGTGCTGATCTGGATTATCTACAGGTAAAAATATCCGACGCAGATCCGCCTCTTTGGATCGAGGCCCGCGCTCTTGGTATCGAACCTCTCTCTAGAACCAAAGGACGCGAATGACGTTCTCACAAGCAGATCTTTTTTCTTCAGAGACTGGTGGTTCTCAAGCAAATACAACCACCCAAAATAACCATCCCGCGAACACATCGCAACGCTCTCGCGCACCCCTCGCCGCAAGGATGCGCCCGACTTCTTTGGAGGAATTTGCTGGGCAACAACACCTACTTGCTCCAGGAAAACTTTTGCGCCGGGCCATCGACTCCGGCCACATTTGCTCACTAATTCTCTACGGGCCGCCCGGCACGGGAAAGACCACTCTTGCCGAGATAATTGCTCACAAAACCAAGGCGCGATTCGTCAGACTAAACGCGGTGGATTCCTCAGTCGCGGAGCTTCGCAAAGTCATCGCCGGTGCAAATGTTGCGGGCTCACCAACGCTTCTTTTTGTGGATGAACTTCATCGGTTCAACAAAGCGCAGCAAGAGGTGCTTTTGCCGGAGGTCGAGTCGGGGGAATTAATACTGGTCGGGGCAACCACGCTCAATCCGTTTTTTTACGTTGTTCCTCCGCTTCTTTCACGCTCACTTATTTTTGAACTTCAACCGTTGGAAGTCGAGGATCTTTTAGCGCTTGGTAAACGCGCAATCAGAGACGCTGAACGTGGTCTTGGCAGAATGGCTTTAAATGTTCACGATGCCGCTCTTAAGCATTTGGCCATTGTCTCCGATGGCGACGCTCGGCGGTTTCTTAACGCGCTTGAACTTGCCGCACTCACAACCCCGCCGGACGTCGGCGGGGTCATCTACATAAATGCAGCAGAAGCCCAGGAAAGCATCCAGCGGAAGGCGGTCGTCTATGACGCCGACGGCGACGCACATTACGACACGACTAGCGCGTTTATCAAAAGCCTGCGTGGCTCAGATCCAGATGCCGCACTCTATTGGCTGGCCAAGATGCTTCACGCCGGAGAGGATCCACGCTTCATCACACGGCGGATGATTATCGCCGCCAGCGAAGATATTGGCATGGCTGACCCAAGGGCACTGCTCATTGCCGTGGCTGCCCAGCAGGCACTCGAGACAGTCGGTCTGCCAGAGGCTGCACTCAACCTCGCCCAGGCCGCCATCTACCTGGCTACCGCACCAAAGAGCAACAGCTGCACCACAGCTCTCGCCGCTGCCATGGACGAAGTAAAGTCCAAACGAACTCTCCCTGTGCCGAATCACTTGCGTGATACCCACTACAAAGGCGCGGAACGCCTGGGTCGCGGCGAAGGTTATAAATACAGCCATGACTACGAGCGCGCGATTGTTTCGCAAGCATATTTACCCGAAGAACGCCGATTCTACAAACCAACAGACAGCGGCTACGAACACCAAGTGCGTCTCCGGCTGGAGGAATGGCGAGAGGAGATGCAAAGGCAATCGCACCCTCCTCGGGCCTGAGTTTAGACTTTGTCCATACGAATAAATCCCAGAAAACAGCGGCCGTTTCCCAAGACAGTTTCTGCGCACAACTGCACACCTCATCCTCATGATTCCCATCCTAAATTGTTGCGCTCGAAAACGCGATCCCGCCTCTTTTTTCAAAAGAGTTCAACCGGCGAACGTTTCCCGTCTTCTGGGCTGCGCTCTGCCGCTCGTGCCTCTCCCAAAACCTCGACTCGCAGGTCCCACACATCACGGTCTGCTACCTCAAACTCTTGATAATCGAAAGGCTGGACCGGTGCAAGTTTCGCTTTGAAAGACGCGATGTGCTCCAGTGCGCGGTCGAGGTCAGTGACCTGTGCTTGCTCTAGAACGGCGGCAGCGCGCGAGGCCATCTCAATGCGATGACAAATCATAACCATATCATTTCCGGCTGTCAGGGCTGAGGAAATTGTCTCCTCAAATCCGAATTCATTGAGCACTGCGCCCATATCGAGATCATCGGTTATGGCGAGACCTGAAAAACCAAGCGCATCCCGAAGGAGGGTTGAAACAATTGATCTCGATAAAGAGCTCGGGCGGCGTTCAGAAGCCAGAGCCGGATAAAAAGCGTGCCCAATCATCATCGCATCCACCCGAGATTGGCCGATGCTGAAAGAGCGGAAGACAGCAAGTTCGGCCGCTTTTAGCTCAGAGCGCGAAAGAGTGACGGTCGGGAGTTCGTGATGTGGATCCACAGTGCAGCGGCTGTAACCCGGAAAATGCTTGCCACAACTGAGGATGCCGCCAGATCGGAGCGCATCGTTGAACGCGCCCGCAAGCCGGATAACCTCCTCAACCGTAGCGCCATAGCAACGTCCACGCAAAGAATTGTCGGCTTTTTCATCGAACGCAATGTCCAGGACAGGGCAGAGATTAAGATTGAAGCCGAACACGCGCAGTAGGCGTGCCGTGATCTCGCCATGTTTTCGGGCAAGATTCGGGTTGTTTTTAGCGCCGATTTGCGCGGCGTTGGGCGGTTCGTTACCGAGGATTTTAAGCCTCGACACGCGCCCTCCCTCCTGGTCAATCGTGAGAATGGGCTCCTCACGGCTCAAGTCCCGGAGATCATCAAGCAATTTACGAAGCTGCTCTGGTGTTTTGATATTACGCCCAAAAAAGATGTAGCCTCCGGGCTGTAAATGCTTGAACGCGCGTGCCGTTTTAAGATCAAGTTCCGCTCCGGGAACACCAGTTAGAATCAGTTGGCCAACAGGGGAAGGATTTCCAAGCATAAGATCAATGATTTACTCCCAAACTGCAAGCTGCGTTTCAGATGATGAGTTGCCAGGCGGTTTGGCAAAAAATTCATAGGTAGAAAATGCCCATTTGACGTAACCAAGGGCTGCTCGGAGCCCGGCGAACGCCCCGTCAGTTACGCTGGTGATAACCCCTGCGTTTTTGCCATGCTGATCTAAGAGCATCCAGCCAGGCTCAGGTGCTGGGCCTGATGTGACACGAAACCTGCGCAACACTTTGGCCGGGTGCCCCACACTTCTCATTCGGCTGACAACCTCTTGTCCGATGTAACACCCTTTGGCGAAATCTACGGCCCAACGGTCGAGCCCTGCTTCCCCGGGTAGTGAATCAGGCGAGAGCTCTGCTCCCCAGGCAGGGAAACCACGCGCAATGCGGAGCGCCTGGAGCAAAGGATTTGATTCGTCAATCGCAGTGGCTCGGAGCCAGGAGAGGGTTTCTGCCTCCGAGGTCGGAATCCAAATGTCATGGCCATCCTCACCGAAACGTTTGGAAAAAAGCACGGAGGTGAAAGGGAGTTGATCAAGCAGGTCGGCATTTTTTACGTAGAAAAGAGCATAATGCTCTGTTACATCCTCGAGTTGGACATCATCGGCAATGATGTAACGTTCGAGCCGCGAGGCTAAAGTGTCACGTAAAACACCGGGTGCATCAAGAAGGAATCCGCCACGGTCGTGGTTTCGGATATAGACCAGCGCCTGCATTCGGCCTTTGGCGTCCAACACGCAGGCCGGCAGCGAAACGTCAAGGCCAAGTTTTCTTACATCATTCGTGATTTGGCCATTTAGATAACGCGTTGCGTCGGGTCCAGAGAGCCAAAATTTTGCACGCCCAGACAGGTTCACCGGCGGCAACGGTGGTGCAACGAATGACATGGTGCGAAACCTTAGGCGGAAAGGGAGGGGATAGTTTCAGATTTTTTGTTTGTCAAATTATCGTTGGAGGAAGTGACCAACGGACCTTCGAAGTAATTCCTGAAGGTGGCGCAGAAATCATCCTCCCCCCAGCCGCGCTCGATAGCGGCAAGAAGAATCGCTGCGTTTGCGCTGGTTAGGGGTATGTCAATGTGGGTCATATTCGCAAGGGCCGCGGCCAAGCTGGCATCCTTGAACATGTGTTTAAGGGCAAAATGTGGACTGTAATCGGCAGCGATCATTTTGGGTAGTTTGAGATCAATCACTCCCGATCGGGCGGCGTTATTTTCCAGTCCTTTTAAAAGTATACGCGGGTCGAGGCCAGATGCTTTAACTACAGCAAGAGCTTCGGCGAGGGCCTGAACAGTCGCGGCAGTAATCATGTTGGTGGCAATCTTAAGGACCGAGGCTTTACCGACGGCGCCCACGTGCACTATTTCTTTTGATGAAGCGAGCAAAATTTTGCGCGCACGATCAAGGACTTGAGTGGCGCCACCCACGTAGTAGACGAGCTTTCCTTCCGACGCAGCGATCTTGCTTCCAGTGAATGGTGCTTCAAGAAAAGCAGCTCCACGTTCGGCAACAATCGCCGCGGCGTCCACCATGGCGCTAGGGTCTACTGTCGGGTGGGCACAAACAACGTGACGGGAATCAAGCGCAGGCCGTAGAGCATGCACTGTCTCTAGGAGAGCTTCTCCGTCCGAAACAAATAGCTGGATAATATCACTCTGCCGCGCGACGTCGGCAACTGAAGGGAGAAAACCAGGAACAGGTTTCGGGCTTCGGCTCCAGGTTTTGACTGTAAAACCAGCCCGGAGCAGATGCGTTGCCACGCCTACACCGATAATTCCCAGACCAACAACACCAACTCTATCAGATTTGCGCAAAAACATCTGTTAAACGGGCGGCTGGAAATGAACCGCGTCAAAAAAGTATGACATCGGCTTGACTATTTAAGTAAAATTTGGACATCCGCTTTGGATCGGAGATTGCTTACCAGTTGCTGCATGGCCTCCACCCGTTTGCGGTTTTCAAGATGGTTACGAATGAATTCGCTGGCTTCCTCGAGAGAAATGTCGCGCTCCTTCTGCTTGTCTGTAACGAGAATGAGATGGTAGCCAAATTCAGTTTTAACAGGGCCACTCACCTGACCGGGTTCTAGAGAGAAAGCAGCATCTTCAAATTCTTTAACCATCCGCCCTCGGGTAAAGTAGTTGAGATCGCCACCGCGATCTTTACTGCCGGGATCTTGCGAATGGTTTTTAGCTAAGATGGCAAAATCTTCCCCGCCGACAATTTTTTCACGTATGGCGTTGATTTCTTGCAGCTTAGCCTGCTCGGATGAAGGGTCGTTTTTATCGAACGTCAAGAGAATATGGCTAGCGCGGACACGCTCAGGCATTTTTGAAGCGACTGGTGTGTCATTATAAAACTGAGCGATTTCAGCGTTTGTGACAGTGGTTTGACTTTCGATTTGTGATCGCGCCCAGGATTCCTGCCTGAATCTTTTCTCTACGTCCTCGCGAAACAGGGACATTGAGACGCCGTTGCGCGCGAGTTCGCTTTCAAGTTTTTCTTTGCCTCCAACTTGATTTTGAATTTCTGACACAAACCTCTCGACCTCCTCTTTTGGTACCTCCACGTTGGCTGCTTCTGCAGCAGAACCGACGAGTAAATCTGCAATCAAACCGTCAAGGGCTTGGAGCCGGAGTTGCGAACGCAGATCTTCGGGGAAAGATTCGAGACCATTCCCGCCTGTTTGCAATGCGACCGCTCGGTCTAGTTGACTTTTAAGTATCGGCTTGCCGTCCACTGTCGCTACTGCTGGATCGGATGGATCTTCGGCTAATATCTGAGAAACGGGCAACCCAGACAAAAGGGTAGCGAGGGCAACGGAAGGAAGGAATTTGCAATTCATGGAGTGGCAATATGCCAAGGGCGGTTCCTAGAACAACAATTATTTGCAAGAGAGCTGAAACTTTTTATAAGTCTTTTGCGATTACTTTAAGCTTCGGAAGTGGCGGTGTGCATTGCCTCGGGCTTTGATTTTCATGGAAAAGATAGCCTAGCGAATCAAAAATTTGATATGAGCGACTGTTTTCACTTGTCATCCCCAAGGGACATCACAAACTCTGATCGCGCTTCGTATGCGCAAGAAGCTTTCGCATCACGCATTGAAACAGCCTTAAAATATCATCCTTTTATTATGAGAAGTCACTCTCTCTTTGGTGCCTTATGCGTCGTCCTTTTGCTCACGGCATGCGGTGGGCCAAGAGGAATTAGCGTGCCAGAATCCTCGCCGGTCATTCTGTTGCCAACCCGCGAGAATGGAGAAGACTGGCGAATGGATGATCTGGCTAGATTCTATGCCGGACTGCCTACAGCTGAAAGCGGTCTCAGGGATATCGAGGCACTTCCCGTGTGGCGACAGCACGCTATGGAGTTTGACAGAGACTGGCGCGGTGTCACCGGCGGCCCCCGCCACCCACGAGCCAGGCAGTGGGCTGCTTCAGATCTTAGGGCCAAAATTCCTCCGACGCCGGTTATTTACTACCTGTTTGGCGGTGCGGATTTTTTGACTGTAGATTTGCTTTTCCCCGATGCGCGGGAAATTTATCTGGTTGGCCTTGAGCCGGTGGGCGAATTGCCCAGTCCGGAGGGAATGAGTGAAGAGACTCTCGGTTTTGCTTTGGCAAACTTGCGTTATTCGTTTTATGGACTTTTTGATCGGGGTTTTAGTGAAACAAAAGATCTTCGTGCAAACTTAGCTCGTACTCCCCTGAAAGGGGTTAAGCCCCTGCTGTTCGTAACGCTGGCCAGGACGGGCAGTCAGGTCTTATCCGCACGTGAATTTACCATCGGAGCCGGGCGAGCGATCGAAATACCGTTTCGGCGTATGGGTGAGCGAATGCAACGTAAGTTGGTTTATATTCAGGGCGACTTATCAAATTCTGGAGATTCGCGGCTTTTGGATTATATCGGCCAGCACAGGCCTGCAGGAGCTTATTTAAAAGCGGCTTCCTACCTTTTACATGAAGAAGCTTTTTCTCGAACAAGACGATTTCTTCTATCCTCAACCCAATTTATTTTGCAAGACGACTCAGGTATTCCGCTGCGGGCTTTTGATCCGAGCGTCTGGAACTTATATTTTTATGGCAATTACTTGGGCGTTATGCCGATATTTGAAAAATATTTTCAGAAGGATCTTTATGAGATTTACAGAACCCCTGGGGCAGCCACACCATTGATGTTTGGGCTTGGTTACCGAATCCGCGACGACGAAGCATGCCAAATTCTTGCTGTGAAACGCTTTTAATACTGACAGCTAATGCAAATTAAAGCACCCTTTGTCCAAGCAGGTAAGCTCCTTCTTCTCTTCGCGCTGACGTCTGCTGCAGGTTCGCCTCTTAGAGGTTTCACCTCTAAGGAGCCCTACCCCTATCTCCTTCCACTTGAGAGAACATTTCAAGGGGTTGAAAAATTTCAGCGATTGATGAAAACTGGTCGTGCGAATAGATGGAATGAACTTCCCATCGGCTCGCGGACGGCCCGCTTCGGGATGGCACTTGTGGGCACGCCCTACGTCAATTACACCCTCGAACTTGACAGCCACATCGAAGCGCCCAGCATCAATATGTCTGGCATGGATTGTTGGACTTTTTTTGAAATTTCCCTGGCCGCCGCACGCCTGAGTCGCACCAATCCCGACCCCTCTCCTGTCGCTGCCCTCCGAATGATCGAGCTTGACCGTTATCGTGGAGGACGATGTGATGGCAAATTCACTTCGCGGCTCCATCACCTTGAGGATTGGCTCAAGGATAATTCGAGGCGGGGCTTGTTGGTTGATTTAACTCCCAAACTTCCGGGAGCACAAAAACTTCGTCGAAAGATGGATTATATGGGCGGACACGGCGCTCGTAACTTTCGTCAGCTTCGTGCGGATCCGTCACTCATTGCGACAATGGCAAAAATTGAAAAGCGGCTCTCCCACGAGGGTATCTGGTATGTACCAAAGAAACATGTGGCTGCCGCCGAACATCTTATTCAGGACGGGGATATCCTTTGCATTGTAACAACCTGGCCCGGCTCATACACTTCGCATGTCGGACTAGCTGTCAAACAACCCAACGGAACTGTGCGCTTTCTTCACGCGTCACAATTGCAAAAAAAGGTTATTCTGGACCAGCGAATTTCGACATATCTCAATGCAAAGACCAAACATGCCGGACTCATGGTGGCTCGCCCGCTTGAAATTCCGGGCTATCAATAAGGGAATCTCTATCCCAACCCAATCTTTAATGTCTATTCACAAGCAAGAAGCTCCGGAGAATTCCTCAGCCTCCAAAAGTCTCGAGGAATTTCATGCCATTGAAGATCTCGTGAAGCGATTTTCTTCCTCCACCAACAGGAAATACATTGAAGAAATGATCGGCACCGCCCTGCGGATTGGGCGGGATAATCTTCCCGAAGCCGACCTAAAACTCTTTAACCGTTCGCTCAAGGAGATGCATCAAGGTGCACGGTTATTCAAAAAGTTCAGCCAGCGGCGTAAGATCGCCATTTTCGGCTCTGCCCGGACGCCCCTCGATGCACCCGAAGCTCAGGCGGCTATCGACTTTGCCCGTAAAATACGCAAGGCCGGTTTCATGGTCATTACGGGAGGGGGTGATGGAATCATGGGAGCCGCGCAGCTCGGTGCCGGACGTGAAGAAAGCTTCGGCCTCAACATCAGGCTGCCCTTCGAGCAAAGGCCCAACCCTGTGATTGAAGGAGATTCCAAGCTCATCACGTTCAACTACTTTTTCACGAGAAAACTCAACTTCGTGAAAGAGACTCACGCTCTCGCTCTCTTCCCCGGCGGCTTCGGCACCATGGACGAAGCGTTTGAATGTCTCACCCTCATGCAGACTGGAAAGGCACGGCTCATGCCAGTGGTGTTGCTCGACCGGCCGGGCGGAACTTTTTGGAAGTCGATGATGCATTTCATAACAGAGCACATGCTGCGGCTAAAGATGATCTCACCCGAAGATCTTGCCATGTTTAAAGTTTTTGCAACCACCGATGAGGCCGTCAACGAAATCACCGGTTTCTACAAAACCTATCATTCAGCCCGGTATGCCGGCAAAAACCTGGTCATTCGACTCAATCAGCCTCTCGCGCCTTCCGCATTGGCATCTTTAGAAAAAGAATTTGCCGACATTCTCGAAGAAGGAGGTTTGGTTCAAGGCAAGGCGCTTGATGTTGAAGCCAATGAACCGGAGATTGCTCATCTTCCCCGGTTGATTCTCACTCCCGACCGCCGAAACTTTGGGCGGCTGAGGCAAATGATTGATGCGATCAATAGATGCCCTTTTGAAATTGCTCCTGCCGGAGCTTCGTTGTATGGATAACCCAAATCTCCCGGGAAAACCACTCTCGCAGAACTCCTTTTAAGGTTGACTGACGCATCTTAAAATACCTCTTCTGCCGACTTATCGCCAAAAAGAGGGTTGTTGCGCAAAAATCAACACGAAATAAGTTGATCAATTCTTAAAGTTGTGTTTTCCGCAGAGGATTCTGTTTTGAAGAGAGAATTTACTATTCAACCGGTTTCAAAGAATGACAGCTGTAACTCCAAGATCTCGCCTGCAAGGACATAGGATGAATTTTTGCATCGTTGCCTCGCAGTTCAACCCGAACTACGTTCAGTCGCTTGTGAACGCCGCAACAAACGAGCTACGCTCTATTATGCCAGGTAGTTTTGTCCATCTGGTTCAAGTCCCTGGCGCTTTTGAAATCCCACTTGCCGTTAAGAAGACCATCCAAGACAAAACACCAAATGCTGTTATTGCGATTGGAGTTGTTATCGAAGGGGAGACAGACCATGCTCGCTTGATCTCTGAGGCCACCACGTTTTGGTTACAACAAATCTCGCTCGACACCTCTGTGCCAATCATTCACTGCGTTCTGAGTGTAAAGAATGAGCAACAGGCTGAAGCGCGCTGCGCCGAACAGAGTGAGATCAATCGGGGAGTCGAGGCAGCGCGTGCTGCTGTCGCGATGGCCCGGCTTTTTGAACCCAACTCCGCACGCTCATGAGCAGCCGCCGCAAAGGCCGTGAGGCAGCGGTCCAGTTTCTCTGCGGGATCGATGCCCAGGGCTTCCCCCCAAGTGGAGAGACTGAACGAGCTCTCGAAGAGTTTTTCGTGATTCGCCCGGTCGAGGGCAAAGCTATGCAGTTCTCTCGGCACCTTGTCGCTGGTGTGCTTGCCCAGCGGGAGGAACTTGATCGTCAAATCGAGCGTTTGGCTGAAAACTTCCGTCTTGCCCGGCTTAGTCTCGTGGACCGCAATATCCTTCGACTGGCGTTATTCGAAATCCAAAACGCTCTCGACGTGCCGCCCGTGGTGATTATCAACGAAGCGGTGGAAATCGGCAAAAAGTTCGGCTCCGAAGATTCCGGCCGCTTTTTAAATGGGATTCTCGACCGCGCAGCCGCTGAATCTGGGCGCCCTTTGCGGCAAGTCTCCTCTGCCGAATGGGCTCCCGGTTCATCCCCAAACATCATCCCATCATTCTCTAGCAGACGTCAGGTATGAAATCATTTTTCAAGAAATTATTCTCCCAGTTATCTGGTCCTGAATTAAACTTTGACGAAATCGAGGAGCTTCTCATTGGATCCGATTTTGGTATTTCTGCAGCGGCGTATGTCGTTGAGCGTCTTCGGGAGGACCGTTCGTTAAAAAATTCTGCCCAAGTTGTTTTTGCCGCAAAAAAAATAATACTCGAATTGATCAAATATCGGACTCCAGATCTCACTCCTGATCCAAACGGCCCTCGCGTGATCCTCCTTGTCGGCGTTAATGGAACTGGTAAGACAACAACCGTTGCCAAAATTGCCGCAATGCTAACCGCCGAGCGCCGCAAAGTGTTGCTCGCTGCGGGGGACACTTTTCGAGCCGCGGCTGTCGAACAACTCTGCGTTTGGGGCGAGCGACTCAACGTGCCTGTGCATTTCGGCCAACCCAATGCTGATCCAGCTTCAGTTTGTTACGAAGCGATGCGAAAAGCTATTCAGCAAAAGGTTGACTTCCTCATCTGCGACACTGCCGGTCGACTTCATACTCGCGACAATCTCATGCAGCAACTTGGCAAAGTTTGCCGTGCTATCTCGAAAATAAATGCGGCAGCACCACACGAAAAGTGGCTCGTCGTGGATGCAACGACGGGAACAAACGCCATCATCCAGGCAAGGGAATTTCATGCCGCGGTAACTCTCACAGGAGTTATTATGACGAAGCTGGACGGCAGTGGCAGGGGTGGCGCACTCGTGGGCATATCGCGTGAGACATCACTGCCAACTCTTTTTATTGGGCGGGGCGAAGCGGCTGCGGATCTTCAACCTTTTGACCCTCAACAATTTGTTGATCACATCCTGTAAACCTTTCAGGGTTGCGTCCTCCCCAACCGGCGGCAAATGCAGCGGCATCCATTCGTTGACGTCCTTCCTGCTGGACTTCTCGTAAGACGATGATGCCTCTGCCTGCTGCCACGCGAATACCACGCGCATCCCAGCCTATAATCTCGCCAGGCGTCATAACTCTCGAACGTTCCTGGCGAACAAGGCAAAGCACAGAGTGAATTTTAAGACGAACAATCCCTTTTTTTGATGGCATTAATGTCCACGCACCAGGCCATGGATTCATTGCACGCACTAGGCACTCGATCGCGGTGGCATCCGCGTTCCAGTCAATGCGGCCCGATTCACGATCGAGTTTTGGTGAGTAAGTCGCCTGTGAATGGTCTTGTGGCCGACGTTCCGCGATGCCGTTGGCGATGGCCTCAATACCTTCGAGGAGCAGGGGGGGGGCCAGAGCAGCGAGGCGGTCGTGGAGTGATCCTCCAGTTTCTCTCTTATTGAGTCGCACTCGGCGCATTGCGATCACGTCACCCGCATCAAGCTCCTTAGTCATGTGGATTAGTGAGATTCCGGATTCGCGGTCACCAGCAAGAATTGCCGACTGAATCGGGGACGCCCCGCGGTGCCGTGGCAATAAAGAAGCATGCAAATTGATGCATGCCAGCCGCGGGAGTTCAAGAAAAGGTGGAGGTAATATCTGTCCGTAAGCGAATACAACAAAAAAATCAGGGTTCAAAGCCTGAAGCTTCATTGAGACCTCAAGACCCTCCGAGTCACGAAGCCGCGGAGGTTGAAAAATGGTAATGTTGGCACCCAAGGCAGCTTTTTTTATCGGTGAGGGAGCCACGACAAGCCCGCGCCCGGCAGGGCGATCAGGCTGGGTTACCAGCGCTCCCACATGAATGTGAGGGGATTTGATGAGTAAATCCAGCGCAGGTAAACCAATCGCTCCCGAACCAAAAAAGACAACCCTATTTATTCTTTTGGACATCTCAATAAAAGGCTCTCCTACCGGAGCCGATGCCTCACTAACGGAGAACCGGGCTTGGTGAGAAACCAAGCCAAGGCCTTCCAAAAACCCATCACAGAAGCCACATTGAGGCGGTACACGTCAACCAACAACCGCAGAGGGAAGACTGAGAGGCGAGGAAATGCCGCGCATAGGAGCCCTAAGAAATGAAGCGTAAACTGGGTAATGCAGACCGTAAGCATGAATCGACTCTCATCAGCAAGAATAATACTGCAGAAAAGTAGTCCGAGAAAAACGAAAGGAGAAAAAATTCGTAGAAGCATATGTGAGGTGAACTGCCACCAGAGTGGGTTGAGAACGGGTACAAGCAACCACGGTTTACGAATGACCGCGAAGATGACACCGGCACAAGAGTCGATAAGCCGATGAAATTCCGTGTCTATGTCACTTTTAGATACAAACCCAATAGCCTCAGGCTCTATGCGGACGACTTTTCCTCGCGCACACGCCGCAAATGTGACAGCGAGTGTGTCTGCCTCTTCCCGAGGATCTGTAATTTCGGCTATTTCCCGTCGCACTGCATAAAGCATCGGACAGCAACCAATGGAAGTCTCAAACTGAGCTTCGATTTTTTGAATGAACAATTCCGCACTATGCCACCACCATTGTCGGGCTGCATGGAGTCTTGGATGAAAAATGGCTCTTCCTCCGACAGCGCCAACACCTGAGTCACGAAAGGCCTGGGCGAATTTTCGCAGTACACTCGGGGTTAAACTCAGGCCCGGTTCGATCATAACAAAAATCTCCGCCTGGAAGTGACTCTGCGCAGCCTCTTTTAAGATTCTTCCACGGGGCACTGGCTTTTCAAAAAGGATCGCGCGCGTGTTGAATCGAGTTGATGTCGTTTCAATAACCCGTCGTCTGGTGTCGTCTCGAGACCCATTGTCCACGAGTAAAATTTGCAGCAGCTCTTTTGGATAATCTGCTGCAAAAACCGCATCATGTGACGATTTGACCATCGCCTGTTTATTCCTGAAGGGTATAATGACAAGAAGCGGGGGGAGATGTTCTCCGGAGAGTTTTGGCCTGTGCCGTGGGGTAAGGTAGCCCAACAAGATCACTGCCACTGGGTAGCCAATGAAGGTCCAGCACAGAATGATCGCGAACGCCCAAAAAGTGATTTCTGCGAGCTGCATTTTTAGGTGCTGTCAAATGATTCAGGTGGGGAGCGCCCCGGTTGACAGCGTTTGCCAACGTTAAAGTTGACAGCAGAATTCCTCAAAGCGGTCGAGTCCTTTCTTTATCACGTCCATACCCGTGGCGTAGCTCAGACGAACTGTTCTATCGTCTCCAAAAGCGATACCCGGCACGACAGCCACGCCGACTTTGCTGAGGAGTTTGTCGGCAAAATTTGTCGAACTCAGACCGAATTGCGAGATGTTAGCGAGCACGTAAAAGGCCCCTAGTGGTTCGACAACGCGCAGACGAGGGATGTTCTGAAGTCGTTTTACCATGTATTGGCGACGAAGATTAAGTTCTTCTCGCATATCAGCGACTGGCTGTTGGTCACCTCGAAGTGCTGCAATGCCTCCTTTCTGCACGAAGGAACATGGGTTTGAGGTCATGTGGCTCTGCAGAGAATCAATTGCCTTCGCGACCTCCGTCGGGGCTGCTAGATAACCAAGACGCCAACCCGTCATCGAGTAAGCTTTGCTAAACCCGTTGACGGTTATAGTGAGGCGTCGGGCCTCCTCGTTGATCGAGGCCACACTTACGTGATTAGCGTCGTTGTAAACGAGTTTTTCATAGATTTCATCAGACAGAATGAGAATATCTTCCTCGGCAGCAACCGCAACCAAGGCCTCAAGTTCCTCCTTTGAGTAAACACTGCCCGTTGGGTTGCCCGGGGTGTTGATGATGACCATCTTTGTGCGGGGCGTCATCGCATCGCTGAATTGCTCTGGAGTCATCTTCCAGTTGCTTTCTTCAGTGGTATTCACAGGCACCGGTGTGCCGCCTGCGATACGAACCATTTCTGGATAGCTTAACCAATACGGCGCAGGAATGATGACTTCATCTCCTTCGCCGATGGTGGCGAGGATGGCGTTAAGACACGATTGCTTTGCCCCGTTACTGACGATCACTTGAGCTGTTTCGACTTGAATGCCATTCTCAGCAGCAAGTTTGTCAACAATCGCTTGCCGAAGTTCAGGAATTCCCGAACTCGGGGTGTACTTGGTAAAACCAGCCTCAATCGCTGCCATTGCAGCGGCTTTGATATGCTCTGGAGTATCAAAGTCCGGTTCGCCAGCACCGAAACCACAGATGTCACCCCCCTCCGCGAGGAGGGCTTTGGCCCGGCTATCAATCGAGAGTGTGAGTGAGGGGGTCAGAGTTTTGGCGCGGTCGGTCAGAAAATCCATTTGGAGTTGTGAAAGGTTGGTCGAAACATTGCGGGCTTAGCCCACAATCGCGTTCCGAAATTTGCTATTTGCTATTATTAGTATGTTGTCAGTTTTTGAGGCGAAGTTTGAGGCGCAGTGCCAAAGGGAGGCGTCTCCGCTCAGGCTGCAGGCGTCACGTTTCACCGAGTGGATTGTAAAACTAGCGGTGCGAAAAGTATTTTTCAACCTCGGCTTTGAAGTCGTTTTCCCAAACTTGAACAATCCGCATCTCGCGCTGGGCATTTTCCACCGAATCAGATGCGTGCGCGGAGTTGATCATAATCGTCTGGCCGAACTCGCGACGGATTGATCCCAGCGGGGCTTTCTTGGGATCGGTTGGCCCAAGAACCGATCGTATTTTGCTCACGGCATCCACCCCTTGATATACCAGAGCAATACACTTTTCACGCCCGGGGTTGAGACGATCCTCATTTTTTGTCTCTGATGGTCGTCGTCCGCACATGTATTCGACGATCGATTCCCAATTGAAACGTGCCTGAATGGGTCCAAGCAACGCTCCTAGCTCTTTTTCAACCTCTGCTCCCAGATCGAGATCAAGTTCACGCGACAGAATTTCACGCGCACGGGTTCCGGTCGGTTTACGAAGGATTTCTGTCAACAACCCAAGCACGGGACGATAAAGCTCTTCTGCCTGGGCCACACTGAGCATGAGCACCCTAAAGGCGATGATGAACAGCCCGGTCCGACTGAAGAGATCAATCATCCCTCCTGGTCGCGAGTTAGGAAAACGGAAGTTATCCGGTTTTAACAGCACCAGCGTCTGCTCCACATTCGATTTGGGCGGAAACTGCACGACCTTATCTAGATTCGATCCATCGGCATCAGAATAACGCGCCCAAAGCTCCAAATGGGCTTTCACCTCCTCCGGATCCTGTCCAACAAGGATGGCTGGTTCGAAATGGCGGACAATGCCTTTCTCATCCACAATGTAGTCGCCGTAAGTATCTCGGACGGTCTCGCCGCTGGTCCGCTCCGTCGCAATCGCTCCCGCCACCTCCCGCACTTTGGCCACCGCTGCCTCCCCCTTAAAAAGCAGCATCAGACAGCGCGCTCTCCGACCTGCCAGATCGGGAGAAAAATGTGCCAGAACATAGTTTCGGATCAACTCCTGGGTTTTTTGATGACGCGCATTTTGATGCGTGATCACCATCTCCGCATAGCTCGAGGCCAGCTCCGCCGAAGGTGCAAAAATTCTGCCAGCCACCAGGTCTAAGCCAGTGCGTGAGAGCAATCGTGCGATGATCCCTCCTGTTCGAGATTTCCTCAGCGAGTAGGGAGTTGTAAGAGCGTATGCAATCTCCTCGCGCATCGCGTTCCCTTTATTGGCACCTCCCGTGCGCAATCCTGTCGGTGTAAAGATTAATGGTCATTTTTTTCATTTTTAATTCGAACTCTTGATATAGGTCCGAAGAATGTCGGACGACAACTGAAAACCTTCAAATGTAACAGAGAATGTGGTTTTTTATTTCAGACTGTCGATAATTGGCTTTGCCTCGCAGCTCTTACGCCAGCCCGGAAAGCGCCAGGCGTTTGGAAAACCACGACACTGGAGAGGTTTGACCGGTTGCACCCGACAAACATTTCGGTCGTCAAGGAAGACACAACTCCCGTCCGAGCGCGATTTTAGGCTAAGTGAGCTGCGGTCTGGAAGAAGGATGGTGAATTCCTCGACAAATTCCGCCGGTTCTACGCCCAGAAAATCGGCGATCCGTTCGGCCTCACCCAAGCCGAGCCGAACGAACCCTGGCCAGCGACAACAGTTGCCGCAACGTTGGCAGGCAAATTGCAGGGTCAAGTCAAGGTCATCGGAGTCTTGGAGCAGGCTTGTTTCGGAATACAAAGCGTCAATCATGGTTGCGGATACGTATCATCCCCTACATGATTCATCTTCTTGAAAAAAAGCAAAAAGTTCGTGCTTCCATGGAAGAGTGTTGGGCATTTTTTTCCGATCCACGCAACCTTTCGCTCATAACCCCACCAGACCTCGACTTCCAAGTGGTCTCATCTCTTCCATCAGTAATGTACGAGGGGATGATGATCGAATATCGTGTTCGTCCCCTCCTAGGTCTTCAGCTGCCGTGGCTGACAGAAATCACGCATGTCCGTGCACCGCACTACTTTGTAGATGAACAGCGTCTCGGTCCCTACCGCTTGTGGCATCACGAACATGAGTTGAGGGCGCTGTCAAATATTGAAGTGGAAATGACCGACCGGGTTTACTACGTCCTGCCTCTCTCCCCAATATCAGAGATAATCCATCCACTGCTCGTCGCTCCACAACTTAAGAAAATCTTCGACTACCGTCGCGAAGCGGTTGAACGGTTGTTCCCGCCACGCACGCAATGATGATGATCGAAAGTCCCTGCCGAGATGAGTTGTTTCGCTTTCTACGAAAAATCTGCAACTCAACTTATTTTGCACCTTCAACTCAATTAATTGTGCGTTATTCAGCCTGCAACAATCTTTAGGCGTTCACCCTCACTGTCGAGTTTGATCAGTGAGCCGGGCGGGAAATTCCCTTCGAGCAATTCCAGACCGAGCGGGTCGAGGATTTCTCGTTGAATGACCCGCTTCAATGGACGAGCCCCGTAAACCGGGTCGTATCCTTGACGAGCCAAATAAGCTCGGGCTGCTTCGGTGAATTCAATTCGTAAATCCTGGGCCTCGAGTCGTTTGGCCAGACGGGCAAGCTGGATGTCGATAATTTTATTAATCTCATCAGGACCCAGGCGATCAAAGATAATCGTTTCATCAATACGATTGAGAAACTCGGGGCGGAAATGACCCCGCAAAGCTTCCAGCACCCGACGGCGACGTTCGTCGGCGTCGAGGTCGCCAGTGATAAATTGGCTCCCGATGTTGCTTGTCATAATCAGGACTGTATTTCGAAAGTCTACCGTTCGGCCCTGCCCGTCGGTGATGCGGCCGTCATCTAGAACCTGCAGAAGGACGTTAAAAACGTCGGGGTGCGCCTTTTCGATTTCATCGAAAAGCACCACGCAATAAGGCTTGCGCCGAACGGCTTCACTCAGTTGCCCGCCTTCCTCATAGCCGACATAGCCAGGAGGCGCTCCAATCATGCGGGAGACACTGTGCTTTTCCATGTATTCGCTCATATCTATGCGAACCAACGCCGATTCATCATCGAACAGAAACTCTGCGAGAGCCTTGGAGAGTTCGGTTTTGCCGACTCCCGTTGGGCCGAGGAACATAAAAGACCCCAAAGGGCGGTTTTCATCCTGCAGCCCGGCCCGGGCGCGACGAACGGCACTGGAAACGGCGCGGATGGCCTCGTCCTGGCCGACAACCCGTTCGTGCAGACGGGCCTCCATTTTGACCAGCTTCTGTCTTTCGCCCTCTTGTAATCTTGTGACTGGGACCCCTGTCCAGGAGGAGACCACTTTGGCGATATCCTCTTCGGTTACCTCTTCGCGCAACAATTGGCGCCCCGTCTGGATAGATGCGAGTTTGGCGTTTTGAGCTTCGATTTCTCTGGCCAATTCAGGCAGGCGACCATACTGGATTTCGCTGGCACGGGCGAGGTCACCCTGGCGCTGAAACCGTTCGAGATCGGTGCGGAGCTGCTCGGCCTGCTCCTGAAGGTGGCGTATTTTAGCGATCTCCTCCCGCTCTTGTTGCCACTGGGCCTTGAGCTCATCCGACTGCGAGCGTAGTTCCGCAAGTCCTTTTTCCAGATCGGCAAGGCGAGCGGCACTTGCGGGATCTTTCTCTTTGGCAAGGGCCTGCCGCTCCATTTCACCCTGCATGATTTCACGTTCGAGCTTGTCAATCTCTGTCGGCATCGAATCGAGTTCGATCTTTAGCCGGGACGCTGCTTCATCAACTAGATCAACCGCTTTATCCGGCAAGAAGCGATCGCTAATATAACGATGTGAAAGAGTGGCTGCGGCAACGAGGGCCCCGTCCTGGATTCTTACACCATGATGCACCTCGTAACGTTCTTTCAGCCCGCGTAGAATTGCGATGGTGTCCTCGACGGAGGGTTCCGCTACCAGCACAGGCTGGAAGCGCCGTTCGAGCGCGGCATCCTTTTCGATGTGTTTGCGGTATTCATCCAGTGTCGTCGCTCCGATTGTGCGCAACTCACCGCGTGCAAGCTGTGGTTTCAAAAGGTTGGAGGCGTCTACCGCCCCTTCGGCAGCCCCCGCACCCACGATCGTGTGCAGTTCGTCAATAAACAGAATAACCTGACCCTCAGATGAAGTCACCTCTTTAAGAAAAGCTTTGAGGCGATCTTCGAACTCACCCCGAAACTTGGCTCCTGCAATCATCGCGCCGATGTCCATCGCGATAAGTTTTTTGTTCTTAAGCGAATCCGGCACGTCCCCGGCCACGATCCGCCGGGCAAGACCTTCAACAATGGCCGTCTTACCGACGCCGGGTTCACCAATAAGCACAGGATTGTTTTTGGTTCGTCGCGAAAGCACCTGCATAACACGGCGAATTTCATCGTCTCGACCTATCACAGGGTCAATTTTGCCCAGTCTGGCTTCATGGGTCAGATCACGCCCGTATTTTTCGAGCGTTTGATACTTGCCCTCGGGGTCAGGGTCTGTCACGCGCTGACTGCCACGCACCGACATCGCGGCTTTGAGAAGTGTCTCAGAACGCACGCCAGCCGATTGAAGAATCCGGGCCGCTGGAGTCTCAGACTCCGCAATAGCAAGAAGGCAATGTTCGACGCTGAGATATTCATCCTTCATCCGGTCCATGATCCGCTCAGAGGCATCTAGCGTTTGAAGCAGTTCCCGGGAGAGGTTCGGTGTTGAGTGCGCGCCACGAACAGATGGTTTGCGCTGTAACTCGGCATTAAGTGCACTCAGAATTGCGGTTGGCTCGCCCCCCGCAGCACGCACTAAGTTCTGTGCAATACCACCCTCCTGTTCGAGAAGGGTTTTTAGAAAGTGTTCAGTGAGAATTTCCTGATGCCCCAAGGAAAGTGCTGTGGATTGTGCATCGGCGAGTGCCTCGCGCACTTTAGTGGTCAATCGGTCTGGTTTCATATCGCTAGCTTAGATTCGCAAAACCAGCAGCTTGTTCAAGCTTATCCACTGCGTCGAAACGCTCTTTTTTATAAGTGGATTTGTATTTGGCCGTCTTCTGTTGCACTGAGTTGAGCAGACGTTGGTTCCATGTCCTGAGTCGTCGGGTAGATCTAAGAAAAATCGGGTGATCCCGTTCACTCCCAACAAAAAGAGCAAATAGCGTCGCATGCTCTTGACACTGTGCATTCTCCGGCGGGTGCGGACAAACTCTTCTGCAAAAAGAGCCACCAACGCCGGAAGGGCTTATGGTTCTAGCCACAGTTTCAACCGCTCTTTGAGCTCGGTTCGTGCCCTGAAAATGAGGCTCTTTACCGAGGAAACGCTTGTTCTCATTAACTTTGCGATCTCTTCATAAGACAAGTCCTGGGCGCGCACCAGAAGGATGGCTTCGCGTTGCTTTTCGGGAAGGGTAAGCAGTGCTTTCTCAAGCGCCTGCGCCAACTCCTCGGCAGACGCCTGCGCGTCAGGCGTAGAGTGGTGCGCCGTGGCGGCGAACGCTTGAGGAAGCTTTTCCATGTCAAGCGACTGAGCTGGTTTTCGGCGACGCCGACGGAGTTCATTAAACACCAAATTCCTTGAGATGCGAAAAAGCCAGGTCAGCAGGTGAGCCGAGGGTCTGTAGCGTGAGGCAGCGCACCATGCCTTCACGAAGGTCTGTTGAGTCACATCTTCCGCAGCTGCCATGTCTCCAATCATACGGTAGGCATGGTTTGCCACATGCTGTTGATAACGGCTGACGACGATCTCAAACGCCTTTTCATCACCAGCTCCAGCCCGCGCCATGAGCTCGATATCTGATGGTTTTGCGTCGTCGTCATCGGACGCCGGAGATAAATCCGGAGTTGTCATGTGTCAAAATCTCATGGAGGATGAAAATGAGAACCACAATACTTGCGGCTTGATTTTTAGAAAGTCTTTCCATAACAAACAATAGTCATTTTAAAAGTTGCTCAAAAAATTTGGTAAATTGTGCAAAAACAACCGCTCTGAACAGGGTGATTGTTTCCTTCTGGATTATCGTAAAACGATCAACAAATCGTGCTGGTGCTGCGATCTTCGTTCCATTCATCAAGCCCTCTCGCATATTGAACGAAAAATTAGTCTGCAAATTCACTCCGGCTCGAAAACACCACCCTCCGGCTGCGTGTGGGGTGGGGGCAGAGAATAACGAACGTCTGCTAAAGGAGTCTTTTTTAAACAAAAACATCAAAATTGCTTTTTTTATTGACTCACATTCAAAAATCGTCTTATGTTATTAACATGAAAGTGAAAAGTCCCCTTTTCTTATTCACAGTTTTTCTATTTTTCAGCCTTCTATTCCTTGTTTCTTCACCGACAAACGCAGGGCCCTATTACTACAATGATATGGGCGGTGGAAGATACGATGGAGGTTCACCGAATGGACATGGCTATGCCGGTGTTCAAGCCGGGTTTACCTTCCCCAAATCTGCTCAAGCTAAAGTCAACAATCGGGGCACTGATGTGACAGTTGACATGGACGGCAAAACTGGAGGCTTCGGCGGTCTCAAACTCGGCTGGTTGTTCCCAGACAGTGGTTTTCTCAAATATGCTGTTGAGGCCGAGTTACTTTACTCATCTGGCGAATTTTCGGGCAACGGCACCTTTCGTGGAAAGGATGTCAGCTACGATGGCGATATGAAAGCACTGGCAATGATGATCAATGGTATGCTCCGTTTCGACCTGGGAGCTTTTGAACCTTACGTTGGTTTTGGCATCGGTGCGGCCAAGGGCTGGGTAAAAGAACCCTACTTCCTAATTGATGATCGGCTCCAGCGTGGCGTTGGTGAAATCAGTGACTGGGGTTGGGCGTGGCAAATTATGGCTGGAGGCGAGTTAATGCTTTTCAGCGACCGCTTGGGTATTTTTACCGAATATAAATATTTCAGCCTTATGTCTATCCAGCAACTCGAGGAATATCGGCAACATATGCTGGGGTTGGGGTTGCGCGTGCATTTCTAAAACGCCATTCTTCCATTAAAGGCCAGGCACTTTTAAATTCATTGAAGCACAGGTTTGACCAAACCCATATAATCCTCTCGTTGGTTGGACCATTGGCTTTTATCAAAGCCCCCAAACAATTCATTAAACTGCTCTAACTGCTCTAAAGTGGCCCAAGTGGCCGCGTGAAAAGCCTTTAGCGTCGTTTCCTCCCACCGTGTGGTGAAGAAGATCCACTTTTACGACAAAACCCGTGCAGTTTAAATCAAACCCCTACCAATTGCCCACACAATCGGGGAAATTCCCACCGTCGATAAAAACGGTGTCACGGATTTTGCGCGTTTTTGATCAATAACTGTCTCCTCTAAGTCGAGCGCAGATGGTAGATGGGCGCATTAATATAAAGTGAGCTTAGCCACTACCGAGCCCATTTCATTGTTGTTAATTCAAAGCCTCGGAGATCGCAGAGATCGAAACTAAATCGGTGTCTCTTTCTGAAAAAGGCAAAAATGCGGTTGGCTAAAAACTTTTCTTGAGACAAATGGTAGTTTTTCGCGTCTAACGGTTGAATGAAAAACTTTGCTGCAAATCTGTCTCGCTACCTGCCACAGAAATGTTTATCCCCTTCGATAGCCATCGTCATGGGCCTGATTCTCTTAGGTGGTCAATTAACTTTCGCTGCTGAAAAGAAAAAATTCAGCTCTATGAAAGAACGATTTCAGGGACTGTCAGAATCTAATCGTGATTCTGAAAAAGAAAAAACATCTTTCAATTCCTCGAAATCTCAAAGCGAAGAAAAAAACAAATCCACCAAATCGTCTTCCTCAAAACCTTCGTCATCCTCGGCGTTGAAGAAGAAAAGAAGCTCAAATCGTGACAATGATTGTGAAATTAAATACGACCATTCCTATGGGTATCACCGCCCGCTTTACTATGGTGGGTATCACGCCCGACCCTACATAACGCCACAGACATTTGTCCCTTCATACACAGTGTATCATTCCTTACAACCGCCTCGACTCAGCAACCCGCCAAGTTATGACGACGGATACTACTCGGACGGTTATGTTATCGGGCAGCGTTATCGGCAAGGCAGGACATTCACATTTGAAGGAGGTTTGAACCAGAGAATGGCATATCCCGGATCCACAGCTCTTTTCCGGAGGGCGCAGCAACAACTGGCCGCGTTAGGCTACTACACTGGGCCGATCGATGGAGTAATCGGGACGCAAACACTTTCGGCGATTATGGAATTTCAACAAGATTATCGTCTGCCAATAACAGGCTATCTTGATCGTAAAACCCTCGCTGTGCTGGGGCTTTGATCAAGCATGAGGCTGATTTTATCAGCTTACTTGTGCCCTCTATCTCGCAGATTTTAAACAAACCGAGGTTGAGTCTTTAATTGAGTCTTTAAGATTGACAAACGAGTCGAGTCGACAGAGCATTGTGTATCATGACATCTCCCATGTCCTGTATCCCTGCATTTACAAAACGAGTGCTCTTCTTTCATGTGGCGCTCATATTTGCTATCAAAGCAACCTCTCTTCAAGCCGGCGATGTTGTTAATCCTCTGGATTGGGAGCAGAGAGATTCTCCAAATTCCGAGTGTATAGCGATGGTAAGGGGTTGGGAAATTGTGGAAAATTCGGATGGGACCAAGGATCTCGTGCTCAATGAAGGGATGTCACCTAATA
>CALDSX010000038.1 GCA_937924445.1 uncultured Chthoniobacterales bacterium | reverse complement strand
CGAGGCTCATGTGGTTCATTCATCATTACGGCCTGGCAGTTCAGTTCCTTGGTTGCTCCCCACCCCGCTTCACAGCGACGCAGTTACCAAGACTTTCGAGGGCGAACAGCCAATTCCCCCCGGTGGGACTTCCACCCACGTCGGCACCGGCTTCACCGGCGCACGCCGGTGGCGCGTGGTCAACGGTGCGTTGGTTCATAGAAAAGTGACCACTGTAATAAATTCTGCGGGTGATGGTTCTGGGCTGCATTGGGCACTTGAATGAGACTGCGAAGGAGTCCCTTGGCCCTCATGACCAACAAGGTTTTAGGGTTTTGTAAAATTTCGCGAGAAGCTTTCGACTTTGCGAATGACGTTTCGGTGCTTATGATTTGGAAACGTTCTGTCATTCAAATGAAAAAATGTCATTTTTTCCCCTTCTTAAAACCTGAGATCTTGGTTTTGGTCATCCTGCTTTGCCTGGTTCCGCGCAGTGGCCAAGCTTTTCAACGTAAACCCGATTTTATTTTGCGCGTCCATCAGGAAACGTCTGAAACAGATGGAGAAGCTTTTGCCATCCCGGCTGAACGTGCAAGTGGAGACCGGAGGAAGACTTTTATCAGTCGCATCCCACTGCTTTCAGAGCGTGACATCACAGCAGTCTATCCCTTTAAAGCCGACGATGGATCGAATGCGGTGGCTTTGCAGCTTCGCCCACATGGACGTCTCGCTCTGGGTGTGGCCAGTGCGGAGTCCTTGGGGCGTTGTTTTTTGATTTACGCAAATGGTCGGCAATTGCCCGACGTGTTTGTCGACAGCCGAGTTGAGGATGGAATCTTTGTTATTCCAGGTGGCCTCACCGACGAAGAAATCGCCAAGCTTGTAAAGCTTTATCCGCGGATTGGAGCAACAAAAAAAAGTAAGAAGAAATGATAAAACCCCACTTGGCAATGCTGCTGCTTTTCGGGGCCCTGCCCTCGTACGCCATCGCTCAAAATGAAAGGGAAAAGCCGCTGGAGATCATTTTGCCCACCGAGAATAGGGCGCTTTTCAGTGGCGGCGGGTCGGCTTTTTACCAATATATCATCCGCGATTACGAAGGGACCCGAACCACTCCTTGGGAAGGGGGCCAATACGGCTTTGTCAGAAACCCGTTGAAAGTTGATTCCAGAACTATTTACACCCGTTTTCATGAGGGGATTGACATCCGGCCGATACAAAGAGATGCTGATGGAGAGCCATTGGATGCTGTTCGTGCGATTGACAATGGCCAAGTGGTATACATCACTGGATCGCGTGCGCGGTCGGGATATGGGCGTTATGTTGTGGTGGAACACATTTGGGAGGGCTGTCCATACTACAGTCTATATGCTCACCTGAAGCGGATTGAAGTCCGAGCTGGAGATTTGGTAAGCCGGGGAGACCAGCTGGGCGTTCTTGGCTACACAGGCAGCGGGATAGACAAACAGCGCGCTCACCTTCATTTCGAGATAAATCTCCTGTTGAATACAAATTTCGAGTTCTGGCACGAAAGACACTTTCCCAAAGATAAGAATGAACATGGTATCTTTAATGGCATTAACCTAGCGGGGTTTGATGTTGCAGAGTTTTACCTCAGACGCCAGACGGATCCTTGGCTTACTCCCTCGCGGTATCTTGCTTCAAAAAAGGCTTTTTTTACCGTCCGCGCACCTGCTTCTCGTGACGGCATTCAACTGCTGAAACGTTATCCGTGGATGGTCAAAAGTGGAGGGTCCGTCGGTGGGAGTTGGGACATTTCATTTGACGCATCGGGTCTGCCACTTTGCGCGCATCCCTCAACCGAGAAAGTGGAATCGCCTGTTGTCGTTTGGGCCGAAGCCTCAAAGATTCAATACCGCTACCTCACGCGGAGTATTCTGGAAGGCGTGGGAGAGGAGGCTCGGTTGGGAGGGCCGGGCATGCGACTGCTTGAGTTAATTCTTCAATAAGGCTTTTCTATTGAATATCGTCGCGCAAATTCTTTATCGCATTTTGTGGGCCATATTGGAGAGGCTCCCGTTGCGGCTTGGGTTTGCCCTGGGATGGATTGCTGGAGAATGTGCTTTCTGGTGTCTGCCTTTCTACCGCCGTCTGGCAAAGGAGAACCTTCAAATGGCATTTGAAAACGAATTGAAAAAAAGTGATGTGCGGCGGCTTACTGCCCGACACTTTCGTCGCCTTGGAGCAAATCTGCTGAGCACTCCGCGCCTTTCAAGGCTTTCGGCACCGTCGCTTGCTCACGCGGTGGAATATCATCCTTCCATAGAAAAAATAAGTTTATTGCAAAAGAACGGTCGTGGTGTGGTGAGTGTCCTTTCCCATTTGAGCAATTGGGAGATCGCGTCAATCGTGGCGCCGAAAATTTTGAAGCCCCCCATTGGTGCGATTTATCAACGAATAGGCAATCGCGGGATTGATGCTCATGTGCGCCGCGTTCGTGAGCGTTTTGGTGTAAAGATGCTCGAAAGGCGTTCTGGTATTACAGAGGCGCTGAAGATTCTTCGCAACGGTGGGGTGGTAGGCATTCTGGCCGATCAAAATACCGGTGATTCTGGTATTTGGTCGCCGTTTTTTCGCAGGTTGACCTCGACATCTCCCCTGCCAGGACTGTTGGCCAGCCGAACGGGTGCCGCACTCATCCCGGTCACCATCAAGACAATTGGCTGGGCGCGCTGGAGTATTGAAGCGGGTGACACTTTAGAACCAGCTTCGGATCATCACTCGACTGCAGCCGTTCTCAACCAGGTGATTGAGCAACAAATTCGTAAAGCGCCGGAGGATTGGTTTTGGGTGCATAATCGGTGGAGGATTCCTCTTTCAAACTTTCTGCTTACCTCTGCACGCCGGGGGGTGGTGCTCCCTCCTGGATGTAAAGCCTCCGATCTGAAGCCCTTCCACATCCTTGTTCGGTCGCCAAACTGGCTTGGTGATGCGGTGATGAGCATCCCTACTGTGCAGGCTCTCCGAGCCGGACGCCCCGATGCGCGTGTCACTATTGCCACGCCCGAGCATCTTCGAGAGCTATGGGAGATCGCACCCGGGGTGGATGAGACTATTGTTCTTCCTCGTCGGGCAAGCCTGAGCAAGGCTGCCCAGCTTATCCGAAAAGCGCTCCCCGCCGATGTGGCTGTTCTTCTTCCCAATTCGCTCCGAAGCGCGCTAGAAGCTCGTGGGGCTGGCATTCGTTATCTCGTCGGATACCGGGGTCATTTCCGCGCATGGGTGCTAAGTAAGGTTATTCCACCCTGGCGTCAGGACCACCCGCCGCCCCATCAAATTGACCGATATTTGCGAATTGCGGAGAAGTGTGGCGCTGCAGTAGAGTTCGGAATTGGCGTCTCCGGAGTTAAAGATGGCTCTGCGCCTTTTTTCAAAGAGCAGGAGTTTCCGACTATCGCGATCTGTCCTGGAGCAGAATATGGCTCTGCAAAAAGATGGCCCGTTGAGCGCTTTGCGGAAGCAGCTCTGGCCGTTTCGGATCGGCATAGTTGCCGATGGGGGGTGGTCGGATTGGCTGGAGAATCGAATCTGGCCGAAGAGATTGTTAAGAGATTGCGCTCTGCTGGGCTTGACGCGGAAAACCTTTGCGGTAAGACAACACTCAAGAATCTAATTGACTTTTTGAGGAAATGTCGTGCTCTACTGACAAACGACACAGGCACTATGCACTTAGCGACATTTGTTGGCACACCGGTTGTCGCGGTGTTCGGGCCGACTGAGCCTGCCTTCAGTGCTCCGCGAGGTGCGGGGCATAAAGTCTTACACCACCGAGTTCCGTGCGCGCCTTGTTTTCTCAGAACATGCCCTCTTGACCACCGTTGCATGAACGCAGTCTCTGCGACGGAGGCGGCGGCAGGATTGATCGCTGTTATTGAAAATCAAAGCTGAAGGTGTTCGATGGATCTTACTCCACTGATTGTCAACTTGTTAAATCCCCCGGTTCTGTTTTTTTTCCTGGGGATTGTGGGAGTACTTCTCCGCTCGGATTTGGAGATTCCCAACCCGATACCGAAGGCGCTCTCTCTTTATCTATTGCTTGCGATTGGTTTCAAGGGTGGCGCGGAGCTAAGAATAAGTGGCATCGGGCCGCAGGTTTTGCTTGTCCTTGGAAGTGCCGTTTTACTTGCCACTGTCATTCCAATTTACACTTTCTTTTTAATGAGACGGCGCTTTTCAGTGGAAGACGCAGCCTCTGTTGCTGCGACCTACGGCTCGGTAAGCGCCGTGACCTTTCTCACTGCAGGATCTTTTGTCAGGAAACTCGGTTTTGATTACAGTGGCGCGATGGTGGCCGCGATGGCTCTCATGGAATCCCCGGCGATCATCGTCGGTGTGATGCTGGCAAGATGCTTTGGGGCAAGAGGCGTGGAGAGCGAGACTCTCGCAAGGTTGTTAAAGGAGGGTTTTCTAAATGGTTCGGTGTTTCTTCTTCTTGGAAGCCTTGCGATCGGCTTTGTCATTGAACCTGGCGACGCAAAAGCCCTTGCGCCTTTCGTAAAAGATCTTTTTTCCGGGGTGCTCTGCCTTTTTCTTCTTGATATGGGGATTGTTGCCGCGCGACGTTTGGGAGAGTTGCAGCGGGTGGGGTGGTTTCTCCCGACAGCCGCCGTTGCGTTGCCAATTGTCAATGCAATAGTTGGTCTCTTAATTTCTAATCTGCTTGATCTAAGTGTGGGCGACACGGTGATGCTCACCGTCCTTGCGGCAAGCGCTTCATACATTGCTGTGCCGGCAGCTCTGCGAATGGCGCTTCCGGATGCCAATCCGGCAATCTATGTCACGATGTCTCTCGGAATAACTTTTCCATTCAACATCGTCATTGGGCTTCCGATCTACTATCGGATCGCCACCGCGATTGGATGATGCTCTTCAACCTCCGAAAAACTCATGTTTGAAAATTCCAAACGCGTTGAAATTGTAATAGATGTCGTTCATTTGACCGAACTTATTTCCACCCTAAAAGCTGCGGGATTCTGCGCTTACACCGTTATTCCGGAGGTTCGGGGCACAGGAGATCGCGGCCCGCGCTCGGCACAAGACCCGGCCAGCGTTGAAAGCAATAGCCTTCTCATCGTGGCAATTCCAGAAAACAAGACCGAAAAACTTGCCTGCGCCGTTCGGCCATTGCTTGCGCGCTACGGAGGAATTTGTCTTGTCAGCGACACTTTTTTGCTTAAACATTAAAGAATCCAGTGTTTAAGATCACAAAAAAGGTTGAAAGCGTACGGAAAAAATCCCCTTTCCGAAGAAAAACAGGCACTGGCGGTGAGGACAGGATTCGAACCTGCGGTAGGGTCTTATCCCTACAACGGTTTAGCAAACCGCCGCTTTCGACCACTCAGCCACCTCACCAATTTAGGAATTAGAATGTCAAAGTCGCACCAAATCCTCCCAGGTCAAGCAAATCTCGCACGCCTTTTTAATCTCGGCATTTCAATTATGCTCTTTGCCTCAGTTTTCGCGTTTTCCGGCTGTGCAGTTTCCGGTGCACGTTCGGAATATAAACGACAGAAAAATCCCTTCCGCAGGGAGATGTTTCAAAGCAAACCTGTCGTTCAAGCTGTCGGCAAGATTGTTCAGGTTGACCAAAAATATGGTTTTGCGGTGGTAGATTCCTCCTTTCAACCCACCCTTCCCGAAGGGGAACCGCTTGAAGTCCGAAAAAGTGGAGAACTCAAAGGGGCCGTGACAGCCAAACTGCGCGTGAGTGGCGAGACGATGCGCCCATTTTTTGTGGCTGACATTGTGGAAGGGCACCCGGCCAAGGGTGAACTCGTAACCAGGACTGTTCTACTAGAACCAGGCTTAAGGGAATGACGCAGATATTACCGCGTGGGTTGATCTTGGGAGTTCGGTCCCTTAAAAAACTATCTGCCACGGTCCTTTCTACTTTAGTTGCTCATATTTTCTGCGTTGAAGTTGCCACAGCCCAGACCGGCCCGGTGGTCCGCGAGCCAGGGGCCATCTACCTTGAGGAAACCGCCCCTGGCATGCGACTTCAGCTTGATGTTCTTGAACCCGTCGCGATTTTTTCAGATATTCGAGGCACCCGTCACGTTGGTTTGCTGGGTGTGCCACAAAAAGTCGAGGTGATCGCTGTCTCGGAGGACATGATCCGCGTCCGTGGTCGTGCCCGCCAAGGACAAGTTATCGGGTGGGTCAAGCCCGAATTTTTATCTCCTCTGCCAAAGGATTTTATTAAAAAGATGCATTTGGCGGAGAAAAGGCGGGTGGAGGTGGAAGAGGTGATTTCTCGTCGCGAAGTCGTTACCGGAATGACAATGGACGAAGTCAGGCGTAGCCTCGGCAAACCCCAAAAGCGCGGCAGCCGTCGTTCGGGTGATGTGCAAACAGACATTTGGGAATACATAACTTACCAGATCATCCCACAGGAGCGGGACGGCATTGACGAATTTGGTCGTCTCACCCGTGTGGTTGTGAATGTGAAAGTTCCGGCAGGCACCCGAACGGTCGTGTTCGAAAATGGCATCGTTAAGGAAATCACCGAAGACACCGAACGACGGGGCACAAGACGTCCCAAGGTCCTCCCGGGATATTTTGAGGTTTACTAGGCTTTGAGTGATCACCAGTGACTCCCGTTGGCCTTCATTTCACGGGCAAGCATGAATGAAGAACCTCACGTTGGCCCACAAGGTTCTGCCCCGATTCGAGAAGCAGGAAATGAGCCAGTTCTCTCGACCCTACGGATTCGGCCTGACAATTTCCGCCAACCGCGGACAGCGGTTCACCTCTCCCTGTCACAACTCCAAAAACTCGCGGATGATTTCGACCTCGGTCGGATTGTCCAAATGGATATTCCAACCTCAACACAGTGCAACACGACGGAACCTTTCAAAACAGGGCGCGGCACTTTTCTTTTAAGAGCACGACACGGAGAGGAGTATGTAGAACGACTCACTTTTCTTCACGAGATGATTGATGCGCTTGTCGCAGGAGGGTTTCCCTGCCCGCCAGTAGTCCGCGCAAACTCTGGTAAAAGCTGGACCGTATGGGGGGAGCGGCTTGTAGAGGTTCATCGGTTTATCCCGCACGACCCTGGCGCACATCGCGACATGTCACGAATGCTTGCGGCGGCCAGTGTGCTAGGCGATCTGCATCGCGCCCTTTCCGCAGCAAAACACCACAGGCAAGTTGTTCCGCCCGAAATGCGCAACGATTTGAGCCCCAAACAGGCGTGGGTGCTTCTACAAAACCTCACTGCGAAGGTGGAGCTCGTAAAAGAGAGCTTGCCAATGGCGCAAGAAGCCGTTGAGGCCGCTCATTGCATAGCAGCCTCTCTTGCCCCGCTTTTAAAAGATTACGAAAGGGTTACAGGAAGTTTGCCTTGGATGTTAGTCCACGGAGATTACCACTTTTGGAATATCCTTTATAAGAGCGATACGATTGTCTCAGTGGTTGACTTTGATTTCATTCAGGAACGCGAGCGCCTTTTCGATGTCGCCTACGCAATGCAAAGTTTGATCTCTTACCTCAGCTACACAAATCTACGGAAGATCACAGACTTTGCCCAGCTTAACTGGGAGAGTGCCCGGCTATGGGTGGATCTTTACGATGCGTCGGCACCTCTGCCTTTGACGGAAACCGAGAGGCAACGGCTTCCGGCAGAGATCATGCGTATCTATTTTGTCAATCTAATCACCACAGCCACTCAGACCGATCCTGTAGAGACTCTTTTTCGAGCTCGTCCCGACATCCAACTTTACCGGTGGGTGGGCGCAACGCCCGATCTGTTTTTGCGTTGAATTTTCCCATGAGAAAAGAGGCTCCAATTTTATTTTTACGCATTTTCGTGTTATAGAACCTGTTCCATGAGTACTCATCGAAAGTCGAATTCAAATTCCCCTCTGCACCGTGCGCATTCTGGCCCTTTGGTTGATGGAGTCGAGCGTGCTCCGAGCAGGGCTATGCTCCACGCGGTGGGGTTTGAGCAAGCGGATTTCCAGAAAAACCAGATTGGAATCGCCTCAACCTGGAGTATGGTCACTCCATGCAACATGCATATTGATAAGTTAGCAGCCGAGGCCGCAGCCGGTGTGGATGGCGCGGGAGGCAAGGCTGTCATCTTCAACACCATCACCGTATCCGACGGCATTTCGATGGGTTCTGAGGGAATGAAATACTCTCTAATCTCTCGGGAAATTATTGCGGATTCGATTGAAGCGGTTGTTGGATGCGAAGGTTTCGATGGGTTAGTTGCTATCGGCGGGTGCGACAAAAACATGCCCGGCTGCATGATCGCTATTGCGCGGTTAAACCGCCCGGCCGTCTTCGTCTACGGCGGGACAATCTTACCCGGATGCCTTGTGGGGAAGAAGCTCGACATCGTCTCGGTTTTTGAAGCGGTTGGGCAGCACGCAGCAAAAGAGCTGACCGACAACGAACTCGGAGAAATCGAGCGTTGCGCCATTCCGGGCCCTGGTTCCTGTGGTGGGATGTATACAGCCAACACGATGGCCTCAGCTATCGAAGCGCTGGGATTTAGTCTGCCGGAGAGTTCGGCCCAAAACGCCGTATCAGACGCAAAAAAAGATGATTGTCGTCGTGCCGGGGCGGCGGTCCTCAACCTCATAAAGCGGGGTATTCGGCCTTCCGACATCTTCTGCAAGGAGGCTTTTGAAAATGCGATTGCGCTGGTTCATGCGCTTGGCGGTTCAACCAACGCGGTTCTTCACCTGCTTGCGATCGGCCATTCCGCAGGGGTTAAATTGTCAATTGACGACTTTTCGAAAATCGGCAAACGGACACCCGTCTTGGCAGACCTCAAACCCTCCGGCAAATATTTGATGTCTGATTTGGTTGCCATTGGTGGGATCCGGCCATTGATGAAAATGTTGCTCGATGAAGGACTGCTCCACGGGGGGTGTCTCACGGTGACTGGACGGACAGTAGCAGAAAACCTCAAAGGAGCTAAACCCTACCCGAAAGGGCAGATGATTATCCGTCCCTTTTCCAATCCCATCAAGCCTGAGGGCCATCTCGTTATCCTCAAGGGCAACCTCGCTCCAGGCGGTGCGGTGGCAAAAATTACCGGCAAAGAAGGGTTGCGTTTCTCTGGCAAAGCACGCGTTTTCGAGTCTGAAGAATCGGCGCTTAAAGCAATTCTGGATGGGCGGATAAAACCGGGGGACGTCATTGTTATTCGCATGGAAGGGCCACGTGGGGGGCCCGGAATGCGGGAAATGCTCTCCCCTACATCAGCAGTGATGGGCCGTGGATTAGGCAAAGAGGTGGCATTGATAACCGACGGGCGTTTTTCTGGAGGCAGCCACGGATTTGTCGTGGGTCATATTACTCCGGAAGCCTTTGTTGGGGGCCCGATCGCAGTGGTTCGAAATGGGGATCCGATTACTATTGATGCTTCGAAGCGCCTGCTCACCTTGGACATTCCGAAGGCTGAACTCGATGCCCGGCTAAATAACTGGCGACAGCCTGCTCCGCGCTATCGGCGTGGGACGCTGGCCAAATTTGCGCACACCGTCACATCCGCCTCGGAAGGTGCTGTGACAGATAAAAACCTATAATAAGCGCTGTTCTCACACTGATCGCACGCGGAGTTGCATCTTCAGAGTGAAATGCAGTGCTGTGAGAAATAGAAATGTGGTCAGCAAAAGCACCGCTGAGTTGAAGACAAAAATATCCGCTTTAAGGCCGAAATAAAGTTTGGTTCGCCCGAAGAAAACATTAATACCATCCTGCCGATAATCGGCTTCCTCAAATTCCGCTTTCGATACGAGGTCGATGATTTTTTGGTTTACAAAAAGCTGTTCGGCAGAGTATTGACGCCCCCGAGTGACAAATCGCAAGCGGTCGAGCCTGCCTTCACGTGCGGCGACGTCTGCCTCGCGAAGAAGCTGCCAGATGCGCTGTGGAGATTCAGCCTCAAGCCCTGAGATAAGCGCGAGTAGTTCTTTCAGGGCTTCGAGTTTTGCCGCATCCTCTGCGCTCAGGCTGCCTGCGAGGGCAGTCTCTCTGATCAAACGGTTCAAGCGTTGTTGCCTGACGGTAAGCGGATTGAGCTTGGCCTGTGCCACCACCGAAGCTTCGTAAGACCATCGGATCGGCATGAACTCACAGATTAGAGGCACCTCCAAGTCACCACGCACATGACGTTCGTCACCGTCAGGCGCGTTGGAGAAAAAGCGCTTTAATGCATACACAAAGTCGAAATTTCGGTTCATCTCCTCATATTTGATAAGAGCTCCTCCGAGGATAATTTGAGGCACAAGAACGAGTGGCACGATGTTTGCCGCAGTTTTGGCATCTTGCACGAGCGAAGAAACCAGAAGTCCAACCGAGATCCCCGTAAGTGACGTGAGGAATAAAAACAAAAAATGGGGCAAAAACATCCCGCGCAGTTCGAGAATCGCATTGCCTATGAGAAGAAAAAGGGCGCACTGAATGGCGCCAAAGAGTGCCAGAGCAAGGGTTTTTGCTGCGACGTAATAGCCGATCCTGATATTAAGATTCCGCTCGCGCTGAAGAATTTGCCGGTCGCGAATAATATCGTCCGCGCTATTGGTGAGCCCAAGAAACATCGCCACCACAAGGCTGAGAAAAAGATAGCTCGGGATGTGGAAGGCCGATGCAAAATCGTAAACACCCGTCTCCGAGTAGCGCAAGACTCCGGCGATAAGGATCGCCAATGCAGGGGCCTCGACGACCGTGGTGAGGAGGTTTGCCTTGTTGCGCATCTTGCTTTTGAACGCTCGTTTGATTAGCGTTCGGCATTGCGTCCATTCCGATCGCAGGCGCAGCGGCTCATGGCGGCGTTTTGCGGTGGGGGGAATCTCCATCTGAGAAGGTAGGCGTGCTCCACCCTCGCGAACATCTGCAGGCCGCCCCGGTGTTTGCCGGAAGTCGCTTAATAACTTGGCCGATTCAAACTTATCTCGCCAATAAGTCGGAGGATATCGTCTCGCAGGAACCAGTTGGCCGCGAGCATTCTCTTCGTAAATGATATCACCACTTAAATCACGCAGTGGCGTTTCAAGCACGTCGAAGATGAATTCCGGTCGCATGAGTCCCTCTTCTTCTTTCTCCTCGGCCTCAAATTGAAGGTCGTGTTCTGCTTTGGCAAAATAGCGGAGCATTTCTTTTGGCGTGCCGAAAAACACAAGCCGCCCCCCTTTGTCCAAAAGCAACGCTTTGTTGAATTTAAGGAAAATTTTTGAACTTGGCTGATGAATGACCGCGAGAACGATTTTGCTCTGGGCCATGTTGCGAAGGATGTCGATCACATGCTCCGAGTCTTTCGAGGAAAGACTGGATGTAGGCTCGTCAAAGAGATAGACATCAGCAGAACCGATCATGTCCAACCCGATGTTAAGCCGTTTTCGCTCACCACCGGAGAGATTCTTGCGTAATGGAGTGCCAACCACACTGTCGCGACGTTCTTGAAGACCGAGTTCTGCCAGTCTCGATTCGACTCTTCGAAGTCGTTCTCGTTTTGAGAGATGGGGTGAGCGGATAGCAGCCGCTAATTCAAGATTTTCTTCAATCGTTAAATGCTCGTCGAAGGAATCTTCCTGCGGGATGTAAGCAATAAACTCGCGTAAGACCGGCAATTTTTCATAGAGAGATTCTCCATTCAGGAGCACTGAGCCGCTCTCCGGTTTCAAATGGCCAGCGATGGCGCGGAGCAAAGTGCTTTTGCCAGATCCGCTTGCTCCCATGATGCAGACCAGGTCACCCCTCGATGCGGAAAAGGTCAGGCCATCAATAGCCGGCTCCGGCCCTCCAAAACGCACTGTCAGATCCCGGACTTCCAGCGTGCGGATGACGTTCCTCTCTTCCTCGATAACGCGCTCAGAAAAATCACAACGAAGAATTTGGGAAGCGTCAAGCCGGATGATGTCGCCGTCAAATAACTCTGCGGCATTTCGAATCGGCTGTCCGCGCAAAAGGACCGGTCTGTCTGCCTTGAGAACCTCCACGTGGCCTGTTCGCTGTTCGTAGTCGCAATCTATCTTGAGCAGAATTTCTCCACCCAAGCCCGGGGCCAGCAAAATATCATCGTCACCGAGCAGTCCCGGATTATTTGAGACCAGATAAGATGACTTCCAGCTCTTGAGATGAAAACGTCCTCCCATCGCGCGCGCCCTGCGCCGAAGCGCTGAAAGCAAAAGTTCGGTGCCATCAGCAAAAAGCAAGCGATCATCAAGCGCCGCCTCAATTGTTACGCCCTCCTCCAAGGGCTTGCCCAGGAGCGTTGCATCAAGAGGTTTGAGAACCCGAACTTTCACCTTTAGCCCAAACGCCACCTCGATCGCACTTTCGCGTGTTCGCGACCGCTCGATCTCCACGTCTCCGTTGCCACATGCCACCACATACACATACTCCGGAGAAACATTTTTTTTGGCATTAAAGTAAAATGTCAGATCGTTGTAGGTCACGATCTGTCCCTCGACCACAATTCTTTCGCCGGGATAGACACGACAAAAAGCTCCGTGCGGAAGTGGACGACCCTTGACTGTGATCACGCGGTTAGAAAGGTTTCTCAGCAGAACGAGATCGTGATACCGAAAGGCCAGAAGCCAGTCCCGCTCGCCAAGCCCACGCAGCAACACATCTGCTTCTGCCGTTCCCCCAAAACGGAGGGATTCCAAAGGAGAAGCTCCTTTCTGAAAAATGGAAGGGTCAGCATCTTCGGCAGCGTTAAGCTGATAAACGATGTCAATCGCCTGGGCCGCCATACCGAGCTGCGACATGAACGAGTAAAATGCCACCACCTGCTGCTGATTAAGACCTGCCCTGGAAATGAGATCGTAAAGCTGCACGCCAAGCATGATTTTCCGATCGGCCGGGAGCGCGGAGAGTTTCTGCGCCATCTCCGATAAATCCTGCTGTTGATTTAGCGCCTCCCGAAATTGACGCCGCAGTTCAGAATAAACAGCCTCCGGATAGTCGTAACGTAAAAATCCCAGGATGGAATCAATCTCCTCTTCCATCACCTCCCCGTCAATTTTCGAAAAGCTGGCGAGAACCTGAATAAGGAGTGGGAGAAGATTAGTCGCCGAACGTCGGTCGCGGCGGCGCTTAAATAGACAAGCCAGCGTCTTAAATGCCCCCTGCCACTTGCCTCTCAGTCCATTCTGACCTTGGGAAAGCGAACTTGATTTGGTCACACGGCTCATCAATAAATGGGTTATTTTTCAGGCTCCTCGCCACTCCAATGCGGGGACGAATTATACAATAATACAGTTCCAAACCCATCTGCCCTATATTTTTCCGCGAAACCCTGGTGCAGTGATAAGGCAAGGAACGAAGGCGAAGAGAATCGAATTCCACAGTGATAAAAACGCCTCAACTAGTCTTCAAGGAAAAATTTTAAAAGCAACCCTCTCCTAAAACGAATAACTGCCGAGGGGGGTATGAAAGCCTGGAAACTTTCTGCACCACTCCTTGTCAAGGCCCGAGCGTCAGGCATAATCAACCCGCCGACAGAGGCGTCGGGAGGGTGGTCGTAGGGCGCATGCCAAACTGGAAAAGTCGTTGGAGGAGCATTGGCAACTCCCAAATAGTATTTCTCCTGGTCGCGGGAGAGGCCGGAATTTATTAAGAGACCTGCGAGAGCGCTGATGAAATAAAGTTTTTTTCATAAAAACGTTGGCAAAAACGCCTCAACCTGTTGTGAGGCATCTACGATGCCATCAGAATTTGCTCGAAGATTCAATAAAAATTCTTTTGGCCTCATTTTGTTTACTTTCTGTGGCCCGGTGAAAATTTGGTTGTTTTTTTTCTTTTTCGATTTAGGGCGTAATCAAGTACTGTCTCAAATCTTTAGGTCTCGAGAGCTTACAGAATTGCCTGTTGCGACTTAATAGAAAATAAGGAAAAGTGCCATGACAACCTCCAAAACAACCCCAAAAGCTAAAAGCATGAAAAAGGATTTCATTCAAATCCGGCTCATTCTGAAGTCGCCCCTCGTTGCGCTGACGTCAGTCGCTCTCCTTGGGGGCTGCGTCTTCCGCCCAGAACCAGAACCGAACCGATGGGGATATGGCGGAACAGAGTATTTTACTGGTTCATCAACGTCTGCACAGACTCCGCCACCTCCCTCGGGCCCGCCACAGGGACCTCCCGATATTGCAACGAACAGCGCAGGATTATCGGGCTCAGCAACGTCGCAGCCGACTGTTCCTTTGGGTCAAGTTGCCCAGTCGGCCATTCCATGGGGTATCCCTGTCGAGGGCAAACCTGGGTTCATCCGCAGTCCTTACTCTCCCGGGGGCGGGCAGATCGATGCCCGAGGTCTGCCACCCGGAACAGAAATCAAAGATCCTTATAATCCAGGCAAGCTTCTGCTTGTCCCCTGATACCTCTGGGTAAAGGGTCGCGAACAATTCTTTCCAGCTCTAGTGGAGGGTTGAAGGGGTATTTGTTGTCTGTTTACCGATCTTTTTTGTGAAAATTGCTGTTCTTGGAGTCGGACTTCTAGGTGGGTCTATCGCTCTTGAGCTGAGGCGTTGTCATCCAAGTCCTGAGGCTTTGCGGCTCTGGGCCCGGCGACGCGAAACACTTGATGAGGCGGTGCGCCTCGGAGTCTGTGGCGCTGAGCAAATTTCACTAACTGTCGAAGGTGCCGTAAAGAACGCAGATTTAGCGGTCATCTGCACTCCTCCCGCCTCGGTGGCCCCTCTTGCAGAGGAAGTTGCGACAGTCATGCCTGGCCACTGCGTGATTACCGATGTTGCTTCTGTCAAAAAATCGATTGTGCAACTTGTGGGAGAAACATCAGCCTCCGGGCGTTTTATAGGCAGTCACCCGATGGCCGGTTCTCACGATTCTGGAGTTTCCTCCGCCAGGCTCGGTTTATTTAAAAGCGCCACCTGTATCATCACACCCAGTCCTTTAGTCTCTTCTGAGGATCTCTCGCGAGTGCAGACATTTTGGGAACGACTAGGCTGTCGAATTTTCACAATGACACCCGAGGACCACGACCGAGTCGTCGCGGCAATAAGCCATCTGCCTCATGCTGTTGCGGCAGCTCTTGTAAATTTTGTTTGCACTCTGCCCGAGGAACCTGCGAAATTCTGCGGCAGTGGCTTTCGTGACACCACCCGTGTCGCGGGTGGCCCATCAGAAATGTGGGCGGAAATTTTTATGCTGAACAAAGACAACATCCTCGCGGCCCTATCTGGATTTGCAGTTGAATTGGAGAGAATTATGATGGCGCTTCAAAAAGAAGATGTTGCGGAGATAACGAAATTGCTTGAGGAGGCGCGGTGCCGTCGTGCCGCCATAGGTATTGGCCGCTCCGCTGACATCAAAACCATGGAGGCAGAGTAATGGCATCGGAAATCCGAGTTCGAAGAGCTCCTGTGCTGCGGGGGGAAATCCGCGTGCCGGGGGATAAAAGCATCTCACACCGAGCTGTGCTTATCGCCTCTCTCAGCAACGGTGCGTGCGAAGTGGATGGTTTTCTAGCTGGGGAAGACTGCCAGCGCACCATAGACGCCATGCGGACGCTCGGGGTAAAGATCGAGCAGCCAGAACCACAACGCCTCATCATTCATGGCAGAGGAGGGGATTTCAAAGCTCCACATGCGCCAATTTATTGTGGAAACTCTGGGACAACTATGCGGCTGTTGGCTGGTCTTCTTGCGGCCCAACCATTCAAGTCGAGGCTTATTGGCGATGAATCACTGAGTCGCCGCCCGATGGGTCGCATCATAGAGCCGCTCACAGCAATGGGTGCACGCATCCAAGCCCGGGAGCTATTGGTAGCCGACCAGAAGCGACTCGTGCCGCCTCTCGACATTGAAGGGGGCAAATTGGAAGGGATCTCGTGGAAATCAAACGTCGCCAGTGCCCAGGTCAAGAGCGCAATTCTCCTCGCTGGACTTTTCGCCCGCGGCACAACGACTGTCATCGAGCCAGCACGCAGCCGAGACCATACAGAGCGTATGCTTGAACATTTTCTTGTTCCCGTTCGCAGACATCTCGACTACGTGTCCGTCTGCGGTGGCGTTCGTCCGGAGTCACGTGATTTCCATGTTCCTGGCGACATTTCCAGCGCCGCCTTCTGGTTGGCGGCCGCAGCCGCCCAACCAGGCGCTCATTTGATCGTGCAGAACGTCGGCCTTAATGAAACACGCACAGGAATCAACGCGGTTCTGTTGCGAATGGGTGCGGCTTTGCGTGAAGTCATATCAAGCTCTGATGCCACTGAACCTTCGGGAACCATTGAGCTGCACGGGGGGCAGTTGCACGGGACCATCATCGAAAACACCCCTCGCATAAAAGAAATACCCAGCCTTATTGACGAAATACCAATCCTCGCTGTGGCAGGGGCTTTGGCGCAAGGCACGACCATTTTTCGGGATATTGAGGAACTTCGAGTCAAAGAAACCGATCGGATTGATGCGATTGTCAAAAACCTGCGCCTGATGGGTGCCCGTGTGGAGGATGGTGTGGAGACAGACCAGAACACGAACGTCTCGCGACAGTTCATTCGTATATTTGGCGGCATGCCTCTCACTGCGGCACGAATTCCGAGCTACGGCGACCACCGCATTGCTATGGCTTTTGCAATTGCTGGGTTATTTGCGGAAGGTGAAACTGTGATTGAGGATACCGATTGTATTCAAACATCCTACCCGAATTTTCAACAGACCCTCAACGATCTCACCCGTCCCAAGGGTGTGCGTTCGATTGAAATTCCGGTGGTGAGCAACGTGCAGTCGCTTTCAATAAGTGGTGGCGGCCCTATGTATCAATGAGCGATGTCGCCCCGCCACCACAGATCGTTATAGCCATTGATGGCCCCGCGGCATCCGGTAAGAGTACGGTTGCTCGGCGCCTTGCGGATGTGTTGGGTTTCGATTTTGTCAGCACGGGTGAGTTGTATCGTGCCGTCGCGTGGCTGTCGCTTTACGATAACGAACAGAATCCGGAAGCAGCTTCTGAGAATCAAGAGCTGAGGCTTGGGAGGTTGCTCGACTGCTATCCTCCAAAAACGCTCTTCCACAATCGCTCGCTTCTTCTTCGTCTGGGACACCTTGACCCTATGCCGCACCTGCATGATTGGCATGTCGCGGCAACGGTTTCTGCAATCGCCCAAATTCCTGAAGTTCGCACACGTCTTGTTGCGATGCAGCGCCAACTGGCAGCTGGGCGAAAAATCGTCATGGAGGGGCGCGATATCGGAACGGTCGTCTTTCCGCAAACGCCATTTAAATTTTTTATAGACGCCGCGCCGGAGATTCGTGCAGCCAGACGACAGGCTCAGGGGCGTCGGGATGCTGTAGCGGAACGAGATCAGCTTGACTTATCACGGCCCATCTCTCCGTTACTCGCCGCAGAAGATGCGCTCCATATTGACACCAGCACACTCGCAATAGACGAGGTGTTATCTCTGATTCTAAATTCTCTCTCCAATCGTGGTCTTATTCCGATGTCCGGTGCTCAATCAAACAACTCTTTGGCTGGATGACACTTGTTTATTATGTTGGCCGGACTGCTATCCGGTTTTGTTCGAGGATCTTATTTAAATTGCGAATGGATGGTGGTGACAACGTTCCTACGAGAGGGCCCGCAATTTTCGCGATGAACCACCAGAGTTTTCTGGACCCCCCGTTGGCGGGTTGCATGATTAAAGGCGAGATCTACTATCTTGCGCGCCGCACGCTTTTCGAGAAACCTGTGCTCAAGTGGCTTCTGCCCAAAGTCAACGTGATTTCTGTTGATCGGGATGGGCAGGATCGAGCAGCGCTTAAAATCGTCATACGTCTCCTCGAAGAGGGGCATCGCGTGCTCATTTTTCCAGAGGGAACACGCAGCCCGGATGGCAGCCTTCAGTCGGCAAAACCAGGGCTTGGCCTTATTGCGGCAAAGACTCGTGCACCGGTTATTCCACTGCGCATTTTTGGCTCGCATGAGGCATTACCGCGCGGAGGAACCGGGTTGAAGTTTGTTCCCATCCGGATTCACGTAGGCAAACCTCTCGTGTTTAATGAAATTTACAAAGGCAAGGAGGATTACCAGAGGATCAGTGACGCGGTAATGGCCGCCATAGCCCGCCTTGGAGATCCCTCGCCACCCATCGTGGGTGGGCGGTAGAAGTAATCTCTCACACTGATCCGACAAAAATTGCCTCGCATCTGATTTGTTGCATCTCTCGAATCACCGGTTCACCATAGAGATTAGACTGCGCCGGGAATATTTCTTCTCCACAATCTCCTCAACCTTACATGCCCAAAGACACTAGCCTCCACAAAATCCTCCTCATCGGCTCCGGCCCGATCATCATCGGGCAAGGATGTGAATTCGACTACTCCGGAGTTCAGGCCTGCAAAGCTCTCTCAGCCGAGGGATATGACGTCGTGCTGGTCAATTCGAACCCAGCAACTATTATGACAGATCCGGAATTTGCCGATCGAACTTACATCGAACCAATCACCCCCGAAGTTGTGGTGAAAATTATCGAACGCGAGCGGCCCGACGCGATACTCCCCACTTTGGGCGGACAAACAGCTTTAAATGTCGCCATGGAGCTCTGGCGAAGGGGGGAAATAGAAAAGTTTAACTGTCGGCTCATCGGAGCGAACGCACAAGCGATCGCCAAGGGTGAAGATCGGCAACTCTTTAAGGAAGCAATGCTGCGTATCGGTCTCGATGTGCCGCGTTCGGGTGTTGCACATTCGATTGAGGAGGCAAGAGCAGTTGCCGCCAGCATAGGGAGCCTCCCACTCATCATCCGGCCGGCCTACACGCTCGGCGGCAGTGGCGGTGGTATCGCCTACAACCGTGAGGAATATGAGGAGATTGTTGCCCGAGGGCTGGACCTCAGCCCGGTCTCTGAAATCCTCATTGAAGAATCCTTACTCGGTTGGAAGGAATTTGAAATGGAGGTTGTCCGCGACCGCAACGACAACTGCATCATCATCTGCTCCATAGAAAACCTCGATCCGATGGGAGTGCATACCGGAGACTCCATTACGGTGGCACCCGCCCAGACGCTTTCGGACAAAGAATTTCAGGCGATGCGAGATGCCTCTTTCGCTGTGATTCGCGAGATCGGAGTGGAAACCGGCGGTTCAAATATTCAGTTTGCTGTCAATCCAAAAACCGGCAGGATGGTCGTCATCGAAATGAACCCCCGGGTTTCCCGCTCATCTGCGCTGGCCTCGAAAGCAACAGGGTATCCTATCGCCAAAATTGCAGCCAAACTCGCTATCGGCTACACGCTGGACGAGCTTGCGAACGATATCACGCGCCACACGCCGGCGAGTTTCGAACCCGTGATTGATTATTGCGTTACGAAAATTCCGCGATTCGCCTTTGAGAAATTCCCTGCGGCTGACCCAACGCTCTCCACAATGATGAAAAGCGTCGGTGAGGTAATGGCAATCGGACGGACGTTCAAAGAATCCCTTCAAAAAGCGCTTCGCTCGCTCGAGACCGGGCGGTTTGGTCTTGGTTGCGATGGCAAAGACAAAGCAGCACCCGGCAGCAGCGATCCGACGGCCCTGCTTGGCAAACTCGCGGTTCCCAATGCCGATCGTCTCTTCCACATTCGCGACGCCCTCCAGGCCGGTATGTCTGTGGAGGAAATCCACGATCTTTCAGGAATTGATCCGTGGTTTTTGCACAATATCCGCGAGATTGTTGAGGAGGAAGCCCTCTACCGTGCCGCTCCGGACAAAATTCCTCTTCGACGAGCCAAAAAGCTCGGATTCTCCGACCGCCAAATTGCCCATCTTCGCGGAGAATCTGAGCTCCAAGTCCGAACCGAGCGCATTGCACAGGGTATTCTGCCGACTTACCGCCTCGTTGACACCTGTGCGGCGGAATTTGAGGCCTACACGCCATATTACTACTCCACCTACGGCACTGAAGATGAGGCCGCGCCGAGTTCTCGCAAAAAAATCATGATCCTCGGAGGTGGCCCCAACAGAATAGGTCAGGGTATTGAGTTTGATTACTGCTGCGTTCACGCATCGTTTGCCTTAAAAGAGGAAGGCTGGGAAGTCATCATGGTCAATTCCAATCCGGAGACGGTCTCCACAGATTACGATACGAGCGATCGCCTCTACTTTGAACCTTTGACCCTTGAAGACGTGCTCAACATCTATGAGCATGAAAAGTGCGACGGAGTGATCGTTCAATTTGGCGGGCAGACCCCGCTCAACTTGGCCGGTCCTCTTCAGAGCGCGGGCGTGAAGATTATCGGCACTTCCACTCGAAGCATCGAGATGGCAGAAGATCGAAAACAATTTGCCGCCATGCTCGACCGCTTGGGCCTTAAGCAAACACCGGGAGGGACGGCCACCAACGAGACGCAAGCGCTGGAGATAGCGAACCGCATTTGCTACCCGGTCCTCGTCCGGCCCTCGTTTGTTCTTGGTGGACGCGCAATGGAGATTGTTTACAACGACTCAGATCTTCGTCGCTACATTCGCACCGCGGTGGAGGCAAGTCCGGAACGACCTGTGCTTGTTGATCGTTTTCTGGAGGACGCCACTGAGGTGGATGTGGATTGTCTCGCTGATGGTGAGACTGTCGTCATTGGCGCAATCATGGAGCATATTGAGCAGGCCGGCATTCACAGCGGGGATAGCGCATGTGTGATACCGCCTTTTTCCCTGCCGGAGGCCATCCGCGAAATGATCTCCTCTGCGGCAATGCTCATGGCGAAAGAACTCCAGGTCTGTGGCCTGATGAATGCTCAGTTTGCCGTCAAAGACGGCGAAGTTTTCGTGCTCGAAGTGAACCCTCGCGCTTCGCGCACGGTGCCATTTGTCAGCAAAGCAATAGGCGTGCCGCTGGCAAAGCTCGCAGCGAAAATTATGGTTGGCAAGACACTTCGAGAACTCGGGTTTACATCCTCGGTTACTCCATCGCACTATTCTGTCAAAGAGGCCGTTTTTCCCTTTATCCGCTTTCCGGGAGTGGATATTGCCCTTGGCCCGGAGATGAAATCAACCGGCGAGGTGATGGGGATAGATGCAGACCTGGGCATCGCCTACGCCAAGAGCCAAATGTCCAGCGGACCATCTTTGCCGCTGGGAGGGAATGTTTTTCTTAGCGTGAAAGATGCGGACAAACCGGCAGCTGCGGAACTGGCTCGTGATCTTCACTCACTTGGATTCAAAATCTACTCCACCGGTGGCACGGCTTCCGCCGTAGAAGCTGCGGGAGTTCCCGTTGTCCGCCTCTTCAAACTCAATGAGGGACGCCCCAACGTGCTCGACATGATCAAAAATGGTGACGTGCATTTTTTAATTAACACGCCGAGCGGCAAAAATCCGCGGCGGGACGAGGTGATAATCCGCAGCGCAGCAACAAGTGTCCGTATTCCAATCATGACCACCATCAGTGGAGCGCGAGCCAGTGTCAATGGTATCCGTGCTCTCAGAGAAAAAGGACTCTCTGTCAAATGTCTTCAGGAATATCATGGCCCGAAAAACGGTCCGTTGATGGCTGCAGGCCAAACCTGAGGCCTTCGACGAAACAGTCGAGCGCAATTTTACTACAACATGTTAAACGGATTCTTATCAGGTCTTGAGCGACGCCTGGAAAAATTCGCCATCTCTGGCCTGGTCAGGGCTCTGGTCTTTTTCAATGCGCTGGTGTTTTTACTGATTCTCTATAACCCCCATTTTCTTGGCGCACTTGTTTTTGATGCGACCGCGATTCGAAACGGAGAGTTTTGGCGCTTGGTTTCATTTCTTTTTATTCCACCGACGACGAATCCGCTGTTTCTGCTCATCGCGCTCTACTTTCTGTGGATCATCGGTGATGGCCTGGAGGAGGCCTGGGGAGCCTTTCGACTAAATCTTTTTTTCCTGATCACCGCCGCTGGGACTGTGATTGCCGCTTTAATTTTTCACACCGATGCCACAGGTTTTTATATCAACACTTTTCTCTTTCTCTCGTTCGCAACCCTTTATCCGAATTTTACGGTGCTGCTTTTTTTCATTCTCCCGGTTGCTGTGAAGTGGCTTGGGCTGATCACTTTCTGGTTCACTGCGGCAGAATTTTTTGCCGGATCACCCGGTCTGCGTGCGGTGATTGCCGCTGCAGCTTTTGGATATTGTCTCTATTTTGGGCCGTTTTTTTTCGCTCGATGGCGCGAGCGAGCGGGCAGCGTTATCCGAAAAGCGCGATTCGAAAAAGCTCAAGGGGAGTGCTCTCTTCACTGTTGCGCCGGTTGCGGCGCCACTGAGCAGTCACACCCAGAACGGGAATTTCGTGTCACATCAGATGGCGAGGAACTCTGTTCCGTCTGCCTCGCGAAGCGGCGTTCACAAAAGGCATCCCCTACGAATTTGTCGGGGAGTTAGAACTCCACAGACTGTTTGATGTCGAGGAGATGCAGTTTTTTGCCTGCATTCGCGAAAAGAGTTTCTGCACTCTCACAGTCAATCTGGATTGGAGGGAAAGTGTTAAAATGGACACCAACAACATCTTCCACAGCAACAAATTCGGCGGCCTTGAGGGCATCGGCTGGGCCCATCGTAAAATTGTCGCCGACGGGTAATACCGCAAAGCGCAGGTTGTGTGCCTGCCCAATAAGCTGCATGTCCATTGTGAGCGCTGTGTCTCCGCTGTAGTAAAAAGAGCCATCGCTCGTCTCCACAATAAAGCCTCCTGGGTTTCCTGCATAGGTTCCGTCGAAAAAACTGCTGCTGTGAATGGCATTGGTCATTTTAACGCGCCCAAAAGGAAACGACCTGGCACCACCGTGGTTCATTGGATGAGTATTTGATATTCCTTTAGATTCGAGCCACTGGATAATTTCCCAATTGGCGACCACAAGAGCATCGGAGGCTTTTGCAATTTCTACAGCATCTGCCAAATGATCAGCATGGCCGTGGGAGATCAAGATCGCATCAGGCTGAACATCGGAGATTTTCACTTTGCCTGCCGCAATAGGGTTGGGCTGAATGAAAGGGTCGAAGAGAATTGTCTTGCCGTTAGCGACGACTTGGAAACAGGCGTGTCCGAAGTAGGTTAGTTTCATTTTTGTTATAGTGGTGTTGAGAACGGAGGTTCTAGAGTGCCCCCTAGAATTCTATGGGTGGCGGTCGCGGAATATCAAGTAAAAGAGGACGTTCCCTTGGATCATCCACAGGGCGAACCGTTTCGGCGCGACGAACCTCCACCTCTTCTTCTTCACTTGACGTTGACGGCGCCAGAGATGATTTTTCAGTGAAAATTTCCGGTGTTACTGTTCCGTAAGGATCTTCCCCGATCACTGCCGGTGATTTGATTGGCAGTGGCGGGATTGAGGAGAGATCCACGGCCAACGTGGCACGGGGCCACTCCCCTTTGGGTTCAGGTGCGCGCGCAGCCGTTAATCCGCGATCGATGTCAGATCCGATGGCGATCTGCTCTTCGGTCACAAGTTCGAAGGTGGTGTTGCGTGTCACGCCAGGCGGAGCCGGAGAATTTACAATAAGACCAGTAGAGAGGTCCACCTCCACGCGGCGTAGGCCATAGGGTTGCTCGAAGGGCCGCGGTTTGTAACTCTCAATCGTGGCATTGATGTAATCCACCCAAATCGGCAGAGTGATGTCGCTGGAAAAAGCACCGCGATATATTTGTTGCGGCTTGTCGAAACCCGCCCAGACGCCACAAGTTATTGCACTTGTATAGCCGACGAAGGTGACGTCGGTAAAGTCATAGGCTGTGCCGGTTTTTCCACCAGCAGGCACGCGCTTGAGCCCAAAGCGCGTGAGAGCTTTGTCAGCCGTGCCCCATTCAATTATGTCTGAGAGGGCTGTATGGATTTGATAAGCTATTCGCGCATTAAGAACCTGAATTCGCTTGGGGCTAGCGGTGAAAACAGGACGTCCCTCTTTGGACGTGATGCGGCTGATGATGTAAGTTCGGGTCGGCCTCCAGCCTTCATTCGGAAAAATGGAGTACGCAAGAACAAGTTCTTGGAGAGTGACCTCACTCGAGCCAAGAAACGTCGAGGGAAACTCACGCAAGTCGGAGGAAATGCCCGCACGTTTGGCAAGGTTAATTATTGGACCGAGCCCGACAGAAGCTCCAACTCTCGCGGTCGCAGCGTTTTTCCCTTTGACCAGAGCGTGTCGAGCAGGAATGCGGCCTTCGTAACGATTCTCGAAGCGTTCGGCCCCCCATTCGCCGAGAATTCCCGTTGTTCCGCCTATCATCACCTGACGGTTATCCATCGCTGCGTCATCGAGAAGCGTTCCGGGAAATAGTCCTGCCTCGAAGGCTGCGGCGTAAACAAACGGAGTAAAAGCCGTGCCAGGAGGTCGCCGTGCCTGAATAGCTCTGTTGAATTCGCTGTGACGAAAATCTCTACCACCCACGATGGAGATTATGCCGCCGTCAGAGTTATCTATCGCGATTAAAGCCCCCTGCAGATACTTCGGCACGGGTGGCTGAGAAGTCTCCTCACCCTCGGCAGGTGGCTGGGCATCGCGTTGAGAGGTGAGGAATGTGGAAAATTCCTTCTCGAAGGCGGCTAGTGTTTGATGAGTAAAACCTGGGCGTCGCTCGATTTCCGCGAGGCGATCACGAAGGCTCCTTTCGGCCTCCTGCTGCAGACGGGAGTCAATCGTTGTATGGATGCGGTATCCTTCGCTGGTAGCCCCCTCAAAACCGACCTCTGCGATCACGCGCTGACGGATTAACTCCATCGCGTAAGTATCTCCACCTCCTTTTATGCTCTGACGGCTGCGCACTCGAGGCTCATCTTGCAAGGCATCTTCGTATTGTTTTTTCGAGAGCATTTTGAGCTCCCGCATCCGGCGCAAGACTTCGTCCCGTTCACGCATCGAAGCACGACGGTTTGTCCAGGGAGAGAAATTATTCGGGCTTTTAATGAGCCCCGCAAGCATAGCCGATTCGGAAGCCGTCAGCTCAGAGGCCGGTTTACCGAAATATCCTTGGGCAGCCGCCTCAATACCATAAAAGCCCGACCCAAAATAAATGCGATTAAGGTAAAGTTCGAGAATTCGTTTCTTTGAAAAGTGCCTTTCTATGCGGGCTGCAAGAAAAATCTCCACCAGCTTCCTTTCGAATGATCGCTCTCTTAATTCGAAGCTATTTCGGGCGAGTTGCTGAGTAATGGTACTTCCACCCTGGGTGATACGCCTTGCGCGATAATTTTTCAGAGCCGCACCCAAGATGCGAATGTAATCCGCCCCGCGATGGTTATAAAACCGCGCATCCTCTGCGGCAATCACAGCTTGCTGAAGGACAAAAGCCACTTTTTCCAAAGGCACCGTGTCGCGGTTTTGAATATAAATGGTGCCAAGCAACAGGCCGTTGCGATCATAGACAAGGCTTGCTGACTCCATCTGCTCAATTTTACTGAGATCAAATTTCGCAGCTTTTCCTTCATAAATTGACCGGATCACAAAGAGCGTGGTTAAAACCAAAACGACCGCTAAAAAACAAAAGATCAGCAGAATGTAGAACAGCCACCTCAACCAAGATGTCCTTGGCTTACCCCCTCTCTTTTTATGAATCTTGCGTCTCACCACCTGGTCGTCTTCTTGATAAAAAAGTGACGGTTTTTCATCCTGAAAAGTTTTTTTTCCTTGGTTTAAATGCTCTTTTGCCACGTCCCTATCCTCGCCAAAAGACTTAGCGGATTTATTCATTACCACGTTTTTTCTCGGCGACATCAAACGAGATTTAGCGCGCAGAGCCTGCTTTCTTTCCCTTGCGTTGGATGGGAAGGCGGGTTTGTCCCGGTGAGGGTCATTTTTTTCAGGCGGCTGGCTCAAGGCTTGGACTGTTCCGTCGATTTCAATGTAGTGGCATCTCCTCTACCCCGAAAAACGATTTTCGTCTAGAGACTACGACAACCAAAAAACGAAACAGAGTCATGATGTGGGTTTAGCAGATCTGCAGTTCCTAACAGAATCGAATCCAGGCTGATTTGTTTCTCCCATCGGATTTCAACCCTGTCAGTCGTGACTGTCGGACATCACCCATTTGCCACGAGCTTGTGAGGGGGGGGGGAGCCCCGCGAGACACACCGTGCACTGCGGAAGTCACCCGCCGGTTTGCGCTCGAGAAACGATGATTCCAAGTTTCGTTCCGCATTTGTTCAGATTGCGACGAAGACTATTATCTGTCATCAGGTATTTTATGGCTGAAAAATCTGCTGATGAAAGCGGAGTGCTTGATTATTTGCGAGGAGCAGGTCTTTTGGCGCCTGGTCCGGCTGTTCTCGAGTCCATGTCCGGGGGAGTATCCAGTGATGTCTGGCTTGTCAGGCAAGAGGGTCGTGTGCCTTTTGTCGTGAAACGAAGCGTCGCAAAGCTTCGCGTAAAAGCTGACTGGCGGGCCGATCCGAAGCGATTGCGTTATGAATTCCTTTTCTTGCAGAGGGCGGCTGCTATCGAACCGAGATCGGTTCCACGTCTTTTATGCGGAAATCCGGACGCGCCCCTAATCGCCATGGAATTTTTTGGTCACGGATTTGCAAACTGGAAAGCGCAACTGTTGCAGGGGAACATCTCAACAGACGATGCACGACGTGCCGGTCAGATTATCGGTCGCATCCACTCCGCTACGACACAAAACTCCGAGGTTGAGGCTCTATTTCTGTCCATGAGGTTCTTTATACAACTGAGAATCGAAGCTTATTTTATGAGCGCCGCCAAGCATCAGCCTGCGCAGGTGGCCGAAATTTTGCGCGCCGAAGCAAATCGTTTAACCCATCACAGAGAATGTCTTGTGCACGGTGATTTCAGCCCAAAAAATCTGCTCATGGGAGAGGGACGAGTCGTTGTTCTGGATTGCGAGACCGCATGTTACGGTGACCCGGCATTTGACGTGGCTTTTCTGTTAAACCATTTGCTGCTGAAAGCACTTTATCATAAACATCGGCAGAGGATGACCCCGGTGATCCCTGCTCTCCGAAGCGCGGCCGAGGGATTCGTTGATGCTTACTCACACGAGCGTGCGGAGTCGGCAGATGCGATCGTGTCTCGCGCCTTACGCCTGCTGCCTATGCTGTTTTTGGCGCGCGTGGACGGGAAATCTCCCGTGGAATATCTCGACGACGAGAAGCGGGAATTTCTCCGTTGTTTTGCTCGGCATTGGATCGAGGCCTCGCTTGAGACTGCCCGCGATGTTGTGGCGGCCTGGTTTGATGCACTGGAATGCTTTTAATGTCAGCCGCATCGGCTTTCTCTAAGTGTGGAGTTGAAGCAATCGCTGAAAGCCAGTAAATATTTCTGATGATACGACCGTTGCCAATTGCCGTCGCACCGGCTGTGTTGGCCGTCAGCGCCTCGGCTTTTGCTTCTGGAGATGCTTACGGGATGAAGACAAACCATCTCGTAACAAAATTACTTCTCGGACCAGTTTTGCACCTCACCCTTGCGTTCCTTGATTGGGCCGTTTGTGGATACCGCCCTATTCTTCACACTATCTCCCGGCCTCAAATCACCAGGCAAACAAGTGTGCCCCTGTTGGGAGCGCCCCTGTTTGCTAACCTGTTTGTGGCCAGAACCCAGGCGGCAACTAGGGAGAGAGAAGCCCTAGAGTTCCCACCGGCCTGGCTTCTGTTTTTTAGCTGGATCGAAACGGAAGATTACCAGGGCTACGAGGTTTTGGTAGAAGTCACAGTATCAGTTTCATGGGAGCGCTGGGATGTGAAACGTCCTGGACAGGAGATTGCCTCAGCCTCCGTGATGAATATAGATTCCGAAAGGATGCCGCAGCTTTGGATAATGATCGAGTTTCTGACCGGCATGAAGGTTGGAATGGCCTTTGGTGACGCGGATGGTGATGGGCTGCGAGAGGTGACGGGTCAGGTAAAACCAGAACTTATCGACGGTAAAATTTCCACTTTGCGGAGGGATTATCTGAACCGCCCCCTTGACGCAGACGAGTTAAAAGGATGGGCAACAGAACTGGTGTCTCTTTTGTATAATAAATATCAAACCGACACCATTGACCCCGCCTATTTGGACGAAGCAGACGAGCGCAAACTCGACAAGGAGCCCGAAATCAGAGACAGCATCCGCCAAGCCACCTCCGCTGGTCTTGCGCCGAGTCTGCTTCTTCGCGGAAAGCCCACGGGTCATTGGATCTACAACGCGTTGTTCATAGATAGATCAGACGGTGTCTCGAAAACTCCCACGAAAGCGGCCTTTGTTGCACATCTCGCGGCGCAGTTGGGGCATCTCGTTAAATTGATCGCGCCAGAGGGTTCGCCCTTGCAGGCCGTGCGTGATCTTCTGCGGAAAAGCTCTGCTATTTTGGACGAAGGCAGAGTTGTCGTGTTGCTCTTTTCCGAGTGTTTTTTCCATCCTTCCTTTGAATGGAAACCTCTTCCCTGTTCGGACGCGGCATCTTCCATAAACGACATCACCACATCTGCAGAGCAGGAGGAGAAGCGATGAGGTGGATTGTTGCCACACCTCTTGATGACGGTGCGTCGGCAACCCTCTCTCGTGAACTGAAGCTGGCACCGGCAATTTCTCAAATCCTCGCATCCCGAGGGATCTGCGATCCGGACGAGGCGCGATCGTTTCTGGAACCGCGCCTCAGAGAGCTATCCGATCCCTTTTTGATTCCAGGCATGAGTGCCGCGGTAAAACGTCTGCTCGCAGCAGTTGATCGGGGAGAAAAAATCGTCTTGCACGGCGATTATGACGTAGACGGCATCACCTCACTGGCGCTGCTCGGGCGTGTGATCGAGGAAATGGGAGGTAAAGTCAGGCTTTTTCTCCCACAACGCGTGGACGAGGGATATGGCCTGACGAGAGAGAGCCTCAGTCGTTGTCTCAAAGAGTATCATCCAAATTTGCTCGTGGCGGTAGACTGCGGAACCAGCGCCCGTGAAGAAATCAACTGGCTCACCTCCCAGGGCGTTGACACAATTGTCATAGACCATCACGAGCCGGGAGGGCCACCACCAGACTGCAAAGCACTGGTGAATCCAAAGGTTACCGGAGGTGATAATCAACTTTGCAGCGCCGGGCTGGCTTTCAAGACCAGCCACGCTCTTCTTAAAAGCCGACCAACCCAGGGGATTGATCTCAAGGCTTTTTTGGATCTCGTCGCACTCGGCACAGTCACCGACCTTGTGCCGCTACTCGGTGAAAATCGAATTTTGACACAGAAAGGGCTCGCCCGACTCCCTCAAACGCGCTGGGACGGTTTGCGCGCGTTACAAAGCATCGCGGCTGTGGAGGGAACAGTCAAAGCAGCGGATGTGAGCTTCAGACTCGGACCACGCCTTAACGCGGCCGGGCGCATCGGCACAGCCGAAGAGGCACTGCGCCTCCTCCTTACAACGGACCCGAATGAGGCACGTAGCCTTGCCTTAAAGCTCGATCAACAAAACCGCCAACGCCAGAGTTTCGAACAGGAAACGCTTCGCGAAGCCCTCCAGCAAATCGCCGACATCGGCATTCAGAATCAATTTGCGATTATCGTCGGCAGCGAGGGTTGGCATCCGGGCGTTGTGGGAATTGTGGCCTCGCGCCTTAGCCGCCAATTCCATCGGCCCGCCATTGTGGTGGCCTTTGACGCGGACGGAATCGGGCGGGGCAGCGGAAGGAGCATAGAGGGATTCTCGCTGCTCAAAGTTTTGCAGTCCTGCGGCGAATACCTTGACCGCTTTGGCGGGCACGCGATGGCATCTGGCCTCTCCGTGCGACGTGAAGTTTTCCAAAAGTTTCAGCAGACTTTCCAGCAGAAAGCCAAAGAAATGCTTTCGGGAAAAAAGCTGGAAATCACTCTTTCCATAGATGCCATGTTGCCGCTCGAGCAGATTACCCACGAGTTCATGGATCAACATGAAAAGCTCGCACCGTTCGGGATGGGAAATCCTCAGCCGCTCTTCATGGCACGCGGGCTTACCCCGACGGAGCCGCCACTTATCATGCAGGAAAAACATCTGCGGGCCACCTTTGCACAACGTTCACACCCGATACAGGCCGTTTTTTTCAACGCCCCCCTCAATAATCTCCCTCGACCTCCATGGGATGTGGCCTTTCATATCGAACGCTCCGTCTGGCGTTCGGAAGAGCGGATTCAAATGCACATCCGCGAAATCCGCAGCGCGACCTGACATTCAACCTCAACACTCCAACGCTCGATGTCCGAAAACCGAATCTCCATCACATTCGACCGCCTCCTTCGTTCAGGCACCAAAGCCTTTGTCGCCTATATGACAGCGGGCGATCCGTCACTTGAAAAAACAATCGAACTGACTCTTGCCCTCGAACGCGCAGGAGCCGACATCATCGAGCTGGGCATTCCCTTCTCCGATCCGCTCGCCGACGGGGTGGTCAATCAGATGGCAGCCTACCGGGCACTCAAGGCCGGTGCGACGATACCAAAACTCCTCGACACTTTGATTTTGGTTCGCAAGCAAACAGAAATTCCCATCGTCCTCTTCACCTACCTCAACCCGCTTTACCAATACGGTTACCGGCAATTTCATGCCGACGCAGCCACAGCGGGAGCCGACGGTCTGCTTGTTCTTGATCTGCCACCTGAGGAAGAGGCCGCAAATACCGAGCTGGCGGGTGGTGCGGGGCTCTGCCACATCCGACTCGTGGCTCCCAACACTCCCGAGCGCCGTCTCGCCGACATTGCAGCGTCAGCGTCAGGATTTATCTACGCCGTTTCGCGCGAAGGTGTCACAGGGGAGCAGCAGAGACTCTCGGCAGGTATTGCCGATCAGGTTGCCTCCATCCGTCGGCACACATCTCTGCCGATTGCTGTTGGTTTCGGGATTTCAACTCCGGAACAAGCCGCCCAGGTAGCCCAATCTGCCGATGGGGTCGTTGTCGGCAGCGCAATCGTCCGAAGGATTGCGGAGCACGGTCCATCGGACCGCTTGGTTGCGGAGGTGGAGTCTTTCGTGCGTCCCCTGGCCGCGGCGACTCACGCCCACAGCTAAATTATCGAAACCGAACCGACAATCCGAACACTGCCAGGGACAGCCAAAAAGGCAGCAGCGGCAGGTAATATCGCTCCCAAGGGAGTGGGTTCGGAAAAAGCATTGCAGCACACAATATGAGCCCGACTAAGAGACTAATACCAAATCGGTCTTTCTTGTACACTGCCTGCCAGCCCCCAAAAGCAGCCAGGCTGACAACGCCCCAACCCCAAAAAGCAGCTCCGCCCAGGCCGTAAAAAGGTGATGTTTCGTAAGCCTGAACTGCATCAGCCAATCCTGGTGTGTCGGCCCATTCCGCCACCTCAAAATATTGCGGTGATGTTAAGAGCGGCATTCCCACCAGTCGGGCGGCCTGTTTCCAAAAACCGGCACCGGCACCGTCGTTAAGATACCCGATCAGTTCGGTTCGAATCGCAGCCTGGTCGCGCAGTCGTTCCCATGGCTTGTTCCAGAGACCGGGCGAAAGGGCGAGATAAATGATGAACGCTCCCATGCCTGCGAGAACAGGCGCCGCGAGGTGCGGGGCAAAATCTTTGATCCTCCCAAAACGACCCATTGCGACGCTGACAAGCACCAGAGAGGGCACCAAAAAACACAATCCTGAAAGTTTCGAGGCCAGCGCCAGTCCGCCCGCCATCGCCAACCCAAGCCAACCCAGTAGCCGGGGCTTTTTGCCAGCCTGCATCTCCTTCGCCAACCAACCAGCGACTGCCAGCGTAAGAAGACCAAAAAAAAGGAGACAACCCTCCTGCATCGCCCGTCGGCCGTTCAGCAAAACTGCGGGTTGCATTATCAGAAGGCCCGACAGAAGCCACGCCCCTGGTCTTCGCCAAATTAACCAGCCAAGCCAAAAAGCCGGTAACGCGGCAAGAGCCAAAAAGAGTGAGGACGTCGTTCTCCCGAGAGCGATCAGCTCCAACTTGGGAAAGAACCCAGCCGCAACGTTTTGTTCAAAGCTTGCAACCCAAAGCCAACCGGGCCGGGGTGGCAGATGTTCCGGTCCCACACCCGCAAGATAGCGAACAAAACCGAGCGCATGCCGATAAACTGACCCGGCTGCAAGGCGAAAATGCGCGTCCGAATCAATCGCATATGGCGGTTCGGTCACCAGCGACAACACGCCATCACGTTTGAGGATATCGTGATCTATGCTCGAGTAGATGTGCATTCCCTCATCTCCGTGAAAGGGCGCCAGAGGTGCGCCGGCGAAGACAAAAACCATCAGAGCCAAGAGAAAAAAGCCGTCAAAAATCAGACCGGCAAACACCTTCACCCATCTCCGCCGAAAGGCATTCCGGTTATCTAATGGCTCACTTGGAGTGTCCGAAGAATCGCCGACCGGCCGCTTTTTAAGAAAGGTTTCGGTTTGCTTTGAGGTAGGCTGAACCGCCGAGGTGTGGCCTCTGTATTTCCGTTTTACCATTCAAAAGGTGCGATCTTGGCTCCCATAGGAGATTTCAACTCCTATCAGAATGCCACCGGTCTTGTCAATCTCTTATACAACTCCACATTTTGTGGAACCGACTCGGTGGTCTCTACAGGGTCGTATAATGTGACATTATTGTCACATTTCTTTTTTTGTCTTTCACGTTTGACCTGATAAAATTTGGTTCGGCCAGAGTTAATTTTCCAAAAAACAAAACCGTTCGTTTTTTGTGAAAAGTCATCGAGGCTGGGGAGACTTATTCCCTATCCTTTCTGACCACTCAAAAACACCAAACAAGAAAGACAAATGAAATCAATCAACCTCAAATTGTTGAAAGTTCTTGGGGCTGTCGCGCTTGCTTCGCTCCCAATGGAGCGATCTCGAGCCGCTGTGGATACGCAGTATGATACAAATGACCTACTCCTGTTTTTCCTCAACCCAACAGGAACAACAGGCACTGACGTCAGCTTCCAGTTTAGTCTCGGAAGTGTGCAAAACGTTTTCCGAGCGGCTGCGACGCCAAGCGATCCGACCTATGGAACAACAATTTTCCTAGGAAATATCGGCGCAAATCTCACTTCGACCTATGGTTCAGATTGGACCAGCCTGTCGACTAACTCGACAATCTTTATGGGTGCAGCCGGTCAAGCAGGAGCCACACACGCATTAGCCACCAGTTTTACCAACGGGGATTTTGCGCGAACAATTTACATAACAAGACGACGTGACACACCTGGTACGGTAGGCCAACCGAACTCACTAGTAGGTTATTACCCTATAAACAATACGGGAACAGCAGGATTCATTTCAGGAACCAACAATGCAATGCTTGGATTGCAAGGTGTGGCAAAGGACTATTCTCAGACTTTAGTTGATGACTATAACCCTTTTTCACCGACCCCAACAACGCCTGGCACTGCCTACACTTCCATTCAACAAGGTATAATAGGTCGTTTACTGCCAGGCCCACACCCTGGCAGCTACGATCTTGGATCTGTTACCAACATTGTACGTGGTCTCGACTTGTGGCGTGTCACGCCAAGTGCAAGCAATAACAGTAACCATTGGCATGTGGCGAATAACATCCCAGCTAATGCTGTAACCGCTAACGTCACATCGCATTTTCTCGGAACCGTCGCTTTGAGTGGAAACGGCGATATTCATTTCATCGCTGTACCAGAACCATCCACTTTTGCTCTACTAGGTCTTGCCGGTCTTGCTGCTGCAGCAACAGCCGCGCGGCGTCGTAGAGCAAATCAAACCAAACACAATACCAAAATGGAAAAAACAACATTACTTCCATCTCTTCTCGTCGGTGCTGTGGCGCTAGGTGTTGCAACCTCCGCAAAGGCTCAGACCGAGATAACAATCACAGGTGCCACGGCCTTTCGTCAGGCCACAGTCACCGCGATCTACAACGCCTTCACCTCCGGCAACAGATCGCTGGGCGTCACATTTAATGTCGCCCATGATTTCTCCGGGAACAACCTCTCCTCTCTGCGTGCGTCAAACAAAGCCATTTTTAAAGGTGACTTTCCGGGCCTTCCAGGCACCACTGTCATCCGCACCTCGTTCAATGGCTCTACGGAGGGACTGAATGCGATTGCCGGCAATAACAATCCCAGCTTCCTTACCGAATCTGCTCTCCTTAACACTGGCTCGATTCAAGGCGGAACCACTGCGCCAACCAATACTCTTCGCCCGAAATTCAGCTTTTCGGATGTTTACCAAAGCACATCGCCGGTGGCTAATGAGGTTTTAAACCCAGTAGGTTCTTCTGCGGTGGGCGTGGTTACCTTTGCGATGTGTGCAAACAAAGGCGCACCAAATAACTGGACCAATACAACCATTCAGCAGTGCCGCGCCTTGTGGCAGACCGGAATACAAAAGCTTTCACTCTTCACCGGTGACGATAACGATGACAACATCCTTGTTTTTGCAACTGGACGAAATGACGGCTCCGGAACCCGCTCGGCTTACCTTACGGAATGGACCTACGGTGTTGCAAACCTTGTAAATCAATATATCGCAACAACTGCCGGGCTCAGCACGAATGGAACAATTACAGCTATTACATTGGTTCCACAGGGCGGCACTGGCACTGGAAACCTGACCTGCCCCGATGGTTCTGGCAACGCCAGCAATCTCTGGGGAAATGACGTTGTCGGCAACGGTGGCTATCGCTCAAATAGCGGTCTTCGGGGTCTGCTTCAGAGGACATCCACATCCGTAAATGTGTATGACGGCGAAAACCAAACTCCTCTGATTGAAGACGCCAACATTCTTCTTCTCAGCTGGGTCTCGACGGCAGACGCTCGTGACATCAAACAAGGTGGTGGCAAAATTCTCGCCTTCAATGGTGTGTATGTTGAGCCACTCTTCCCGAGTGATCCGAACAATTATAACAGCACCGGATTTAGTGAGACCGACTTCAACAAGATCGCTCAAGGCGCATATTCTGCATGGAGCTATCAGCATCTGTATCACCACGGAACGCTCACTACCAACGAGCAGGCGTGGCGTGACGCGATGGTGAATACCTGGCTCAAGCCTGCGCTGGAGTCAACTGCGAACGGAATCGCCCTTGACAACATGGAGTGCACTCGGCCCGACGATGGATACCCTATCGTCGCAACCCTGTCTATTGATTAACCGAGAGTATCCAGCTTAGATAAGCTCCACGGACTAAACATTCAAGGGGGCTGGCATCAGAGACGATGCCAGCCCTTTCCGCTTCATCAATCGTGCATTACCCTTGCTGCCAGATATGCGTTCACATTTTTTGAACTTTCTGAAATTGTTCTCTGTCATCACAGCCACGGCCTTTCTTTTTTCAGCCGCCTACTTTTCCCTCCAATCAAAGAGTGATATGCGCCCAAAAACAGGCGACAACGCTGCGACAAACAGAATTCAAATTGCTAAAATGGAAAATAACGTTGTCTCTTACCGAATGGGGCCATCTGCCCAGTCCTCGTTCAAAAGCGCCCATGTTGTTGGCAAAAATTCAAACGCTGGAACGGCTGCGCGTTCCTTTTCATCGAATGCCGTCACTGAGTCTTTTGCTACCTCTTCGGGCCAAAAGAACGACGCCTCAAAATCGGAACATTTTTCTTCCGAAGAAGCATCTTTATCAGAAGTTTACATAAAAAATCCTGGCTCTGAGCTTACTCCTCCTCTTTTGGGAGGAGGCGTGTGGCCGAAGGATGCGTTCGAAAACCCGAATCGTTCACAGCCTGGAAACCCGACTGAAATCGAGATTGCGGTTCCGGTGGGCGAACGTCTTCCAGCAGCTTATTACGATGAAATGGCCACAACACCTCAACAGAAAAATGCTTTAAACAGACTGCTGATAGAATTTGAAAAAAATATCTCGGAAGGACTTGAGCAAGGCATGGATGAAATAGAAGTCTGGCGGGCCGCACGTGAAATCGCTGACAAACGCTACCTGACGCTTTTCGGCTTTGCAGCATATAACTCGTACCATATCAAAGCCGCCAAGGAGGCGCTACAGGAAAAGCGCAAGATTGCCGACGAATCAGCTAATGAGATGCGTTAAATTTCCTTTAAGCACAAGCTCTCTTTCATTTCTCAACTCCGCTTTTTTTAGACTTATTCTGCTTTACTGATTGCATCAAGGCAAATCGGGACGCATCCTTTTCCGCCTCCAACAGCATGACGGCTGGAAATGTCTCTTTGAGATTATTATACAGCATGCTTGCTGTGGGCTCACCTTGCTTTTCCGCAACGAGCAGCCACTTGAGCGCCTCTTTCCGGCGTGGGCTGTTGGGAGATTCGATGCCGAGGATTTTAGCGAGGTTAGCCTGAGCTTTCTTATCATTTTTCTGCGCAGCAGCCCGGAAATAGCTTTCCGCTTTTTCGAGGTCCGAGTGCAGCCCGCCATACCCTTGGCGGAAAGCAACGCCGAGCATATTTAGCACAACCGGATCCCCAGATTTTTCGGCGGCCAAAAGGAGGGGAATCGCCTTGGCATAGTCATTGCTCTGTAAAGTGTCTCCCAAAAAATAGATTTGTCCGAGAATAGATTGTGCTTCCACAAGGCCGGCATCAGCGGCCTCTTGCATCCATTTCAGACTTTCCTGGTTGTTTTTTTCCGCTCCTTGACCTTTACGAATGAGCAGGCCGATGTTAAGCTTCGCCTTGGCGGAACCTGCGGCAGCGGCTTTTCGATACCATTCCATCGCCGTCGTGTCATCTTTATCTACGGTGATGCCTTCATGAAAGAAATATCCCAGATTTGTCATTGCCTCGGGATGCCCCATCTCAGCGGCTGATTTTGTGAGTTCAAAAGCCCGTTTTTCATCTTTCTCAACTCCTTTGCCTGAAAAGTAATACTTAGCGAGTTGATATTGTGCTTCCGCATCTCCGGAAGCGCTCTTCTCTTGAAGTTCAGCGATTTTTTGCTGGTTGAGTGCGGAGGCATCCTCTGCGAGTGACTGCTTGATGCATAGAGAAAAGGCACAAGCGAGTGTGATGGTGTATTTGATGAGACTGATTGAGTATTGTTTCATGAGTCTGGCTTGGTTGTGTGGTTTTCCGTGGCTGATTGCAACGGATCAGAACGTCGAAAAAGCCCCCAGGAGAAACCGGACACGGACCCGGAGGAAAAGGTCTTGACCATTGTATAGCTAACACCCTCTAGTTTCAAATGAGAGCTCGTCCTTTCCGGCCATTGATAGGCTAAAATCAACCAATCGTCTTCTGGACGACCAACTTGTGGCGTCGGGAGATATTCTAAGTTGAGAAGTGTTGGATCACGGCGTTGATAGTAGGCCATTACTATCCCAACAGCCATTTCGTGATTACCAGAAATACGACAGCCTCCGTCTGTCTGCGAAGCAATAAAGCGCAGCGCCTCGGGATATCCTCCCCTGCCCCATAAGGCGAGCTGAAATATTCGAGGCACATGCCCAAAGAGAGAGCAACACGTCAATAACAGAGCGGCCGCCACACGCCAGTTTGCTCCTTGCTCAGCTATTGTCTCCCACAACGGCCCTGCCATGAGGTAAAAAAATGGGAGAAAGACAAGAAAATATCGAAAGGCAAGATACTCCGCCCGGAAACCCATAAGAAGGGCCAGGACAAATGTTGCGACGATACAAGCAAACAAGATGCGTATCGTGGGTTGCCTTCGCGATGCCCAGATAAAAAAGGATGAGAGATAAACGCCACCAACCAATAAGGAGACCGCGCCAAGCGGCAGGAGTGTGGGGAGTCCAAAGCCATAGCCAAACAGCGATGCAAGAACAGAAATTATTCCGTCGTAAGGCCCTCCAGCAATCATCATTTGCCGAAGGAAAATCCAATAGAATGCGAGGGAAAACAGCCCGGCTGGAGAAAAAAGAATAACCGCCCGCCCAAATGCTTTTCTCCACGAGAGCTGTTCTGCCATTCGAAATCGGAAGAGAGACCAGAGAGCGAAAGCAGTTAGAAGATAAATCGCGCTGGCGTGAGAAAGGATTGCCAACAGTGTAACCAGCCAGAAGAGAAAAAGCTCTCCGAAAGATTGGATTGGCCTGTTAAAAAGGAACCAAAGACTAAGGAGCAGAAAAAATAAGGCAGGCGCATACCCGCGGGCTTCCGAAGAGTAAAGAATCAGCGGAAAAGAGAATGCCGCCAAAAACAACGGCACAAAACGTGCCACAGGAGACACGATCGCGCCGATTCGGAAGATCAATAAGAGCGAGAGCCCACCAGAGAGGATGGCCGGCAGACGCTGAACAAGCGGGTGAGCGCCCTCGCCAACGAACATCAGCCACGCCGAATTGAGCGGATGATTGTTGTCATGCCGGAACAAAAGCAGAAGGTCGAGTGGAGAGTTGGCGTTTCTGCCCCATTGCAGTGAGAGGATTTCGTCCAGCCAAAGGTTTCCTCGCGCACAAACAAGAATGATAGCCACGCTGAGGCAACAAGTAACGGCGACAAGCCAAGAAGAAGGTGCCCCTTGGCTTTTAAGTTTAGAAGCGTTGGTATCGCCCGATTTTGAGCATTCGGAGAATTTTTGATTTTGTGCTCTGGTTCGCGTGGGCATCACGGCTTGTTCTGGGGATAGATTTACTCGATGGGACGAGTGTGGTCAGAGTCTAATTGTCTGAGATAATCGCGAACCCTCGGCTCACCGGGCCTGAGAGAGTCGGCTTTTAAAAAAGCCTCCCAGGCCAGCTCTTTCTCTGCCGACTCGAAGTGATAGATTCCCCGGTAAAACCAGACCTCGAACGGGTTTTGCTCCGGTAAAACAGCGAAGATCCGCACGGATCGGGTGTCCAGCCCCGAGCCTGACGGTATGGGATAAGCAAAAGGGCGGAGCCAGTCCGGTGTGATTTCTCCTTTGCAGACTTTGTTAAGAAATGGTTCGCTCTTCAACGCTTGGCCTTTTTCCATTTCCAACAGCTTAATATAGGCTTCGGAGAAATTATCCCAGGACGGAACCAGAATATGAGTCACGCCAGTGGCCTGTAATTCGGAAAGAACTTTTTTTTCGTCGGGTTCAGTGAAAAGATGCGCGGCGCGCTTGATTCCCGGCATATTTTCCCAATAGAGAGTGCCGAGCGTTCGAATAAGCCCATAATACGCGAGTTCGGATGAGGAATTCGGGCCGCTAAGAACAAGTGGAATCTTGCCGGGAGTTGCATGAATGAGGCGATGTGCGATGTCCCGAAGAATGATGCTGTTGCCATGTTCCTGCGGGATCGGTGGCACGACGGCCTGTTCCTCCCGCACAGAGGTCACCAACAGTGAGGGAATGCGGATTAAAAAAAGCGACAGAATGGAAAGCACCAGCGCCGTGAAAAGAAAAATTTTTCTGCGTTCGCTCTGAAACCCGGAAGCGAAGCAGATGGTCGCGACAACGATCCATAGACCTTGAGCTGAGGAACTCCAGCGAATTTGGTAAAAGGCAAGGCCCTGCATGAGAAGAGCGCTTGTCAGCGCAATGAGCAGGCTGACTTTCTTGTCTGGTGGGAGATGCCCTATTGTCAGAACAATCGGTGCGCAGAGAAGCCCCGAAATCGGCCAAAGATGTGCGGCGGGGTAACCCAAATCAAAGCCCTCGGTTTGAATCAACTTCAAGATGTTCTGAAACTCGTGAATAAACTCCTTGTGCAGCGCGTGAAGGAATGGATCAGCCACCCAGAAAACATTTTTTTGAAACATCAGAATCACCAATAACGGCGTGAGGCTCAAAGCAAGAAGCATGGTGGCGGTGAGCGGAACGTTTATTTTCTGACGACTCTCTCTGGTGAGCAGCGTCACAAACAAGGCCAGCAAGCGTCCGCCCGCGAAGAGAGAGAGGGCATAGAGGGGATGGTTTACCTCGAGTCTCCACCCCATGTGCGAAGGGAAATACTCGAGCAGATAAAACCCAAGACTCGCAGCGGCTCCCCATCCACTCCAAACCACGATCACACGCGGCAGAAGAGGCCGCTGTTTCTCTGGCACAGTCCGCAAAATCCAACCAGCGAGAAGCATTCCGAAAGCAGATCCGCTCAGGATGGGGATTGTCGTCGCAGCGCTGATCCAAAGTCCGGCTGCCGCAAGCACACCAGCAACTCGCGCCAGTGTGTCCACAGATTCTAGTGACTTTTGCCGGAATGTTTTGCCGGAATGTTTCGCGTGCCGTTGAGGAGCCGACAACGCAAGCCAGAGAAAGATCAAACTACCCGAAGCAAAAACAAGCACCAAGCCGTGATGGTCAGCCTCGCCGACCTCAAAAGCTCGAACAATCGCGGGTGATGCCAGTGCGGCATTGGCAAAAACGAGAGCAACGAGAGATCCTGCGTGGCGCCGTATTAAAAAAATGAGCGTCCCAAGCAAAAGAAGGCCAAGCCACGGGCTGAGGTGCAAAGCGACCTGTGAGACGTGTTCCGGAAGAGAACCGGCAATAAAAAGAGAGCGCACAAAAGCTCCTCCTGCCAAAAGCCAGGTAAGCAGGGAGCTCCAGTGTACATCACGCCCTTCAGGCGCATTGTCGAGGGATGTGTGTCGGATTCGGAGCCGATGTTCTCGCAGCATCTGTTCCGCATAGAGGGTCCACCACCTCGCATCCATGGAACCTGCGGGTAGAATAAGGTGTTGTTCTCGTGTTCCAACGGGAAGCTCTGCCTCATGAGATGGAGCATCATTCAAACGAATTGCGGTGACTTTGCCAACCGTCTGAATAACAAGATAGTTCTCCTGACCGATCAAGAAAAGCTGCGCAACGACACAGGAAAGAAGGATCCAGAGGGTGGTTTTCTGCCGGAGAGGCCTACTGCTGGTAGGAGTGTCAGAGTGCGTGTTGCGTTGAGGTGGCTCTATTTTGGGGCGGAGTCTTTTCCTCACAGATTCTCCTTAGGTCCCGGTTCGATCGGGGTTGCTGTTGGTAATGTGGAAC
>CALDSX010000037.1 GCA_937924445.1 uncultured Chthoniobacterales bacterium | reverse complement strand
GTGGGTTTTCAAAAAATCCCACCATCAGCATCTTGAAATACACCACCGTGTCAATCCCGGGCCTTCCTCCCCGATCGGCTTCCCGATAGCTCGGTTCTCAAACACCCTCACTTTCTGGGCAAATCCCATCTCGGCCAACGTCTCGTTGAGTTTAGCGTTAAATCCCCGCCCTCGCGAGGTTACCAGATGCTTGCGCTCAACCCCAAACTCTCCTTGTTCTTCTCTCCCAACTCGCTTCTCAAATATTTTTCTCTCCTATCATGCCTGCTTGACTTTGGGAAGTTTTTTCAACGGTCTGCTTGCATCAGCCATTTCCTTTTGGGAAGTCCCATTGTCCTCTGCGTTGAAAAACAGCTATACTCCCCCTGAGAGGAACTGTTGTGCCAAATACAGCTACAGCTCCCGAGGCTGTGCTTTGGCGGTTCTCCGGCGCAATCCAAACACTTTAAAGTTATTTGAGGGCACTTTTAGAATTTTTTTGTTGACCCTTTAGACAAATCTCCCTCAATATTGTGCTGATCACAGATTGCATTAACGAGTTGCCGATCAATCGTTTCAAAGTTTGATCATAATCAGGCTGTAACGATGAGACAGTGTTCGTGTCCGTGTAATCTCAACGCCACCTTAATCCAACACCATACTCATGAAAATTGCTTCAAGACATCACCCAGTCCACTCAAAGTCTCCCGCTTGTTTGGCTGTTGTGCTTTCTGTCAGCTTACTGCCAACCTTATTCGCACCAGGTCAGGATGTCTCTTCCGCAGGTGGGTCGGCAGGCGGATCCTCCACCCAATCTGCGGGAGCAACAGCAGGTAGCACGATAACCTCTACTACCCAAAAAATTTCAGATACAGGCGACAGTGGTTTCGCCCCCTCACCCTTCCGTTTGAGCGTGGAAGTGAGGGGAGGCTACGATGATAACAATAACACCGCGCCAAAGGGTTTTGAGGCTGAAAGCATTTTCACCGGTATTGGTGCGGAATACAGCGGTATTTTCGGCACCAGCCGCACCTCCCTCCGCATGGCTCTCAGTGGAGGTGTTGATTACTTTCCCGATCTCGATGAAGATCAAACGCAATATAGACTTCGCCTTTCATACGACCTCTCCCACAAAATTAACCCGCGGTTTTCGTTTGGTTTAAGTGGATTTGCCGCTTTGGAACGTAACCCTGATTTGACGACGGGCCTTACAAACACCAATGCCGGAGATGGTGAATATTTTTACACATCAAATACAATGCGGCTCAGTTACCTCTGGACTCCTAAGTTCAACACGGTCACTCGTTACTCAATTAACTACATCAACTACCCTAACCAAGAAGCGGTAGGTGGGGCCGGTGACGATCGGTTTGAGCATCAAATCGCTCAAGAATTTCGTTTCCTTTGGAAACCCAAAACAACAGTCGTTGCAGAATATCGTCTTGGCCTAATCTCTTACCAAGATCAAGCGTCAAGCTCTCGCGACTCTATTTCGCACTTCATTCTCGGTGGCTTGGATCATCAAATTAACCCACGTTCCCGCACTTATCTGCGTGCCGGTGTCGAACTCCGTGACTATGATGCGTTTGGAAGTGACACCAAACCTTATGTCGAGTGGAATACAGACTATGCTCTTGGGCCTGTCACAAACGTCAGTTGGCTCAACCGCTACTCCATCGAGCAATCCTATCGCGGACCTGGCTTCTCAAACAACGTTTACCGCACAGGGGTTCGCTTCAACCACGCATTCTCTGAGCGTCTGAAGTTCAACACCTCTGTGTTCTATTCCTTCAACGACTTTGGCGCGCTGAGCGTCAAAACCAAAGCTGGAAAGAGCCCAACTGTTCGGGGTTTTGAGGAACATACCTTGGACGCCTCTCTCGGCCTCGAGTATTTCTTCAATCCCACCTTCTCAACCTACATCTCCTATGCCTACACCAGGGTTCTCTCCGATATTTCCTTCGACGAATACACCCGAAATCGTGGGTATGTTGGAATTCGCGCCAACTTCTAAACACCAAACCACGGGTTTTGCTTGCAAATCCCGGCGGGGAATTCCCCCGCCGGGATTTTTGTTTTATGAAGAAATCTTCGTTGATGGAATTCCCGCGGTTCTCTCAGTGATTTCTTCGCTCAACGGGGGGGAGTCATCGCACTTAACAATTCCTCCAGCGGTATAATGGCAAACCGGCTGGCTGAGTCGGAAATCGCATAAGGCAGAATTAAATTTCTCCCATAAACAAGACCGCCACAACTGTAAACGACGTTAGGAACATACCCCTCCCGCTCGTCTGGGTCGGGTCTTAGAAGCGGTTCCCGCAAACGGCCAATTACCCGTGCGGGATCGTTGCGGTCTAAGAGCACTGCGCCTATGCAATATTTACGCATCGGTCCGACTCCGTGAGTCAGCACTAACCAGCCCACCTCCGTTTCCATCGGTGACCCGCAGTTGCCAAGTTGCACAACCTCCCATGGCTCTGACGGACGGATAATGACTTGGGATTCATGCCAGAAATGCAGGTGATCCGACCACATTAAATGAATGTTCTCGCTGTCCTGACGTCCGAGCATCACATATCTGCCGCCGATTTTGCGAGGAAACAGTGCCAAACCTTTGTTGCGCACGGCGGGGCCGTTAAGTGTAAAGACCGAGAACTCTTGAAAATCCGTCGTGTGCAGCATTTGCGGCAACACAACATTCCCGTCGTAGGCGGTGTAGGTTGCCAGGTATTCTCGCTGGCCATTTTCGTCCGTAAACAGGACAAACCGCGCATCTTCGATCCCGTTGCTTTCACTCTGCGAGAAGGGAAAGAGAATTTTCTCAGACATATCTATCCCATCAGCGAACCGGACGGTGTAGTTGGACTGCGCAAGCAAAATCGCCCGATCTGCAGCATGTAGCAAAGCAGGATCAGCGGAATTTTGTCTGAGATAGCGAACGCGCGCGGCAAGTTCATCCATTAAAAATAATTCAGGCAGGTTTTCGGTGGCCAAAGTGGCGGAGTTATTGTCCACCCCGATCTCCCGTAACTTGCGTCGAAAAATGCGCAAATCATACCGCGCTGCGGGCTGTAGTTTTGGCTGACGCACAAAACGTGATACGGGATCCAGCCGAATGTCTCCGTCGACTGTCACCACACCAGTTCGAAAGGTGATAGACGAAATGTGTCCCTCCCCCGTTGCTCGCAGACTTAAAATAAACCGCTGTTCACCCAGCGCGAGCCCCGCCTGATCAGGTGCCACCATAATGCTCGGATTAAACAAGGCGGTGGATTCAAAAGAATATTCATTTATAAAACACGAACCGAGGAGCAACCGTCGTTCCTCCGAAATCACACGATCCGCCGGCAGTAGTGGACGAATTTGTTCGTAACGCTCTTCAAAAATTTCCCGAATATGCTGGTGGCGTTCGTCAAACTCTTCCAGCACTTCTGCAAGCTTGGCCGAAACCTCGGCGTCACTTAGCAGCATGATGCGGGAGAAAACGTTAACTACCCGACCACTTCCATCTGTGTTTCCGACCGGTTTTACAATCAACGCCGGAAGGAACGACCGGAGAAGAACGCGCCGGGGGTTTGGTTCAAGAACAATTTGAAGACGGCGAATGGGTAGATTCATAACACACTGTTTAATTTAGTTCAGAATTTTGGTGAGAGGAGAGTTCAACTTGGTGACGCGCTGTCCCAACTGGTCCGAAGCTGGCGGCTGAACCCAAAAGCGCTCGCATCTCTGCCAAGGATAACAGGAAGGAGAGAGTGGACTCTGCGCCTTGGTTTTGGTTGATACGAGTTTCCTGCAATCCGTCGCAACATCCTCCGTTCTGAGCGTCGTAGAGAGGTAGGCCGAGATCGTTGGCCCCGAGAAACCAGTCAAAAGCCTTCCTTGCACGCTCTTTCCATCGCTCTTCGCCGGTAGCGTGCCACGCATCAATCGAGGCTCCGACCATTGCAGCTGCCTCCAATGGCTGCTGGTCAAATCGCGCAGGGGCCTCTCCTCGATGCCAGAACCCATTTGAACCCACAGGGCGGAAAAAACCATTTTCTGCGGTTTGAGTTGAGTAAAGCCAATCCAGCGCCCGCAAGCCATGCTCAAGATAGGTTGCTTGGCCTATCCAACGCCCGACCTGTATGAGCGCCTGTGGAAGGCGGGCATTATCATAGGCTACAACACCCTCAAACCATATCCAATCCGGTGTGCTGTTGTCTAATAGGAGCTTTTCGAGCCGGCCGACGAGCTCATGGCGCAAGCGGCTCGCCAGCAAGTCACCATGAAGTTGCCGGAGATATTCCTGAATACCAAGAAGGGTAAAGGCCCACGCACGGGGCGAGGTGAAGGACTCCACCGCAGGCAAGGCCTGCTCAAACAAATGGATTGCCCAGGCTCGAAGCCCGGGACGGTTTGTCCGGCCAATAACTGCTCCTAGTGCCCACAAAGCCCGCGCATGGCTGTCCTCGGAACCAACATCTTCAAGCCAACGCCGGTCGAAAGAGAGAAAGTTTCGAAACCGGCCACTTGGCCCCACAAACGCATGGTTGATAAACGCCGCAGCGGATGTCTGCACCGGCTTGAGTATCTCCGGCAATTCATGTTCCAGTTCCTCAATAAGCACCGTCAGCAGCAGTGCGCGGGCATTGTCATCCAAACAATAACCGTGCTCAAACCATGGCAAGGTGTAGATGGCATGTTGAAATACCCCAGTCGAGTCCGTGAGTCGGGCGAGATGATCAAACTTCCATGCCGGCAGATCCGCTCGCTCACTGTCTAGCGTCGCAGCGGGAATCGCACGCACCGACGGCGTAACGGAGCGATAGCTCTCGATCACCTCATCAAAAAGCGTCGCGTAATTCACCCCCACCTGCGACCAGACCATCTCGCGCCCCATCAAATAGGCATTCTTTCTCATGCTGTGACGTCGCGGCTCATCATCCAAAAGCTCGATCACCGCCTCAGCGATCGGCAGACTCTCGCGAAACGGCACGAGCACCCCGCGACCTTCAGCAAGCATCTCTTTCGCATGCCAATACGGGGTGGAAACAACCGCTTTGCCGCATCCAAAACAAAACGCCAATGTCCCCGAGGTGATCTGAGCCTCATTCAGATACGGTGTGAGATAGATATCCGCAGCGCCGATGAACTCTCCCAACTCACGGTCATCCACATAGCGGTTGACGAACATCACGTTGTTCTCGACGCCGAGCTCTCGCGCTAACCGTTCAAGGGAAAGTCGGTAGGTCTCGCCCTTCTCACGAATCAAGTTGGGGTGCGTGGAACCTAAAATAATGTAAACGACGTTTGGATGTCTTTTTGCGATCTCAGGCAGCGCGCGGATCGCATATTCGATCCCTTTGCCAGGCGAAAGCAAACCAAACGTCAGCAGCACAGGCCGCCCGGCCACAGCAAATTGATCTTTGTAAAAGTTAGGATCTATAAACGGTAAATCCGGAATCCCATGAGGAATGACAGTAATCTTCTCGCCCGACACCCCATAAACATCGCGAAGCAACAAAGCTCCTTTTTCGGTCATTGTCACAAGCCGACTTGAACATTCCACAATCTGCCCAAACACCCTGAGCTGATCGCGTGTCGGCTCGGCCAGTATCGTGTGCAACGTCGTCACAGTCGGCACCTGGGCACGTCTCAGCAGCGCAATTAAATGGCTCCCCGCTGGACCGCCGAAAATCCCAAATTCATGTTGCACGCAAAGAACATCAAAGCGGGTTAGATTAATAAAATCCGCTGCGCGAACATAGGATTGAACATCCTTTTCCTGAATCTCAAAGCGCACCTCAGCCGGGTATTCGTAACGCTGCCCAGGGTCAGTAACTGCCAGCACCGCAGAGGTGACATCCGGCAGCGCTTCCTGAACAGCCATGTGAAGATCATGCGTAAAGGTCGCAATCCCGCAACGTCTGGGTGGATAATCCCCGAGCAACGCGATTTTGCTGGATTTGCGTGAGAGAAGACCTTGCCTTTGCATAGCTATTATTTTGGTTTTGGACCGAATATAGAACTTGCACCCATAGCTGCAAAGAGCCCTTGGGCGTTAGACTGATCATTTTTTAAGAGCAACGACCGCTCACCGTCAAGTTGATGGATTTTTCACTTTTTGTTTTTGATCCACTCTCGGTGTGTTTTTGAATTCGCAAATGCCGTCCGCCAGACTCCCTCTCGACTTCGTCGCAAATACAGAGTATTTCGATGTGCAATGCTTTCTGGAGAAAAACCAGCCGCAGAGCCGCTTCCCGTTAATTGTCGGCTCTTTATTCTTTTCCGGGTGCTTTTCAGCGCGCGGTTTTACTACCCGGTGCTTGGAGTGCTCTTTCTCGATCTAGGATTGACGCTGGGGCAGTATGCGTTTCTGAACACCGTTTGGGCGTTTGTGATTGTCATTCTCGAAGTCCCGTCAGGAGCATTGGCGGATTATTTTGGCCGCAAGCGTATGGTAGTGGCGGCGGGCCTGCTTATGGTCTTTGAGATGACTTTGTTTGCTTTTGCGCCGGCTGGACACCCTGATCTTTTGTTTGCTTTTCTGCTCACCAACCGCATCCTGAGCGGGATGGCGGAAGCGTTCGCCAGTGGGGCCGATGAGGCGCTTGCATTTGACTCCCTTCAGAAGATGGGACGGGAGGATGAATGGCCCCGCGTGTTAGATCTGCTGGGAAGGTTTTCCTCAGGAGGTTTTTTTGTGGCGATGATTCTTGGGGCTTGGCTGTATGATCCAGTCTGGGTGAGAAGCCTGCTTGGAGCTGTCGGCATTGAAGCAGAGTTGGCATCGGAACAAACGATGCGTCTGCCGGTGTATCTGACCTTGGTCACGGCGACGGGAGCCTTGGCGGCGGCGTTATTGCTCCGAGAGAGCGGGACACACGCGCAGAGGTCAAAGACCGCGCACGGGCCTGGTGTGGCTTTGCTACGGACGCTTGTGGCGGGGCGCTGGATTCTTGCCCACCGGTTCACGCTGCTTCTGTTGCTAGCTGGACTGGTTATTGACAGTTCGATCCGGCTTATCCTGACCATTAACAGCAATTTCTATCGGCTGGCGGGCATTTCTGAGGGGTGGTTTGGATTACTCGGGGCAGGCTTTGCGCTGCTCGGGCTGGCGGCGGCTCCGACGGCACGGTGTCTGGTGGTGCGCTTTGGCCCAAAGACAAATTTTACCCTTCTTGCCTTGCTGACATTTGGGGGACTCTTGGGAGTGGCGGTCGCACGGGAGCCATGGCAGGCTGTCGCGGCTGTTGTGCCGCTGGGGCTGGCGTTTCAGATGCTGGGATTTTTTATGTCCCATTATCTCAACGCCGCCGCAGATTCAGCACATCGGGCGACTGTTCTCAGTTTTCGCGGACTGGCTTTTAATCTGGGTTATGGTGGCATCGGTCTTCTTTTTTCGGCACTCACTGCAGCGATTGCTCGTATAGGCAATCTAAATGGTGGATCTCCCGAAGTGCTTGGGTTGGCGCTGCCGTGGCTCCCAGTTTGGTTTCTAACAGCATGCACCGTGGTTTTCACCGTCCGGGCCGTTCTGAAAAGAGACGTTCAAAATGGATGAGGTTCCTTAAGCCCCGCCGGAGCTTGCATAAGAGCGCCAGGGAGGGTCTAGTCTGTGAATGAAAAATGAGCCTGTAATTGATCTTTCAAGCGACGAGTTTTTAATGGGTGAAGCGCTCCGTCTGGCTCGTAAAGCAGCGCGAATAGGCGAGGTGCCTGTCGGTGCCGTTATCGCGAAAGATGGATATATCATCGCTCGGGCATGGAACCAAATTGAGACGCTGAAAGATCCCACTGCCCACGCGGAAATTCTCGCCATAACCCAGGCCGCAGCCGTGTTGGACGACTGGCGGCTCGACGGATGTGATCTATTCGTGACAAAAGAGCCTTGTCCGATGTGCGCTGGGGCCATTGTTCACGCAAGAATCAGACGAGTTGTGTTTGGCCTGCCCGATCCGAAATGCGGCGGAGCGGGAGGCCTGCTAAATATCTTGCAGATGCCGGAACTGAACCATCGTTGCGAGATCACTCGGGAGGTGCTTCGCGCTGAGTGCGAGGCGCTTTTTCGAGGGTTCTTCCGTGACCTGCGGAAGTCAAAAACTTCTCAGCCTCGCGACTGCGCGAACAACAAGCCAGGGTAGCCGGAATCTCAGAGCGTGATGTGAAATCCTTTGAGATCGGACGGCGGCTCAACCGGATGCCGTTCCATTTTGCGAATATGGCCCTTGAGAACGCTCTCGCTAATCCCCTCGAGGAAGGCTTCAAGCTCGGAGACATCATCTGCTGCCGCGAGCATTTCAACACGTCCATCGGGGAGATTACGCACCCACCCACGGACGTCGTAGCCTTTCGCGAGGGATTTTACTGTGGCGCGAAAGCCAACCCCCTGAACTTTTCCTTCATAGAAAACATGAACTGCGGGCATAGCAGGAAATTCTTCGATTGTTATATCGCTCGTAAAGTTTCACCCATTGGGAAGCTGAGCGTTACTTCTCTCATATACGATAACTAATGGTGCCGTTTCCAGCAAGTGGCGCTGTTTTGATCGGAAGATACCCCCACGTCCTTTTTTGTTGAGCTTGGACATTTTTTGGGTGGCTAATTGTTTACCGCAGCACGTCGGCTCGGCGGGACTCGAACCCGCACGGAGTTTCCTCCAGGAGATTTTAAGTCTCCTGTGTCTGCCATTCCACCACGAGCCGCCCAAAGACAATTACACCATATCATCGCAGAAAGAGCTCTAAAATGCGAGCGGAAAGAGAATCTTGGTTTTATATCTCGACTCTACCTTGGTGTGATCATTTCGAAATAGCGTCGAATCCAACGACGCTCGCCTGGCGGTGTGCTTTCACGATCCACAGCCCCGGCTTCCACCCGCTGCATCTCCGCCATAAGCTCCAGGAGTTGGCGCCGGGCCACCTCGTTGGTCGGAGCCTTTTCGAGCAGAGAACTGAGAGTTTTGCCTTGTTCGGTTTGGATACCACGAAGTGGCACATCAGGAGCGTCTGGCATCCTTGACTGTGCGGAGGTCTCTGCTCCCTCCGGATTTTCTCCAGGCGTTGGGTCATCCGAAGGAAACGTGGCGGATAAATCATTTTCATCATCCCCCGCGAAAGATGGCTTTTGTTTTGTGATCTCGGCAGCGATTTGCTGCTGACGGATGAGAAACTGAAGCGCACCCCCTTGTTCGGGTTTCCTCCCAGAGCGAATGCTGTCTTTGAGCATCTCTAAATCCTCGCGCATCGCCTGCGCCAACTTCGCTGGATCTGGCTGTGAATACTCTCCCGGCGCCACTCCGGAAGCGTCGTGTTTGGTTGGGTTGCGACTTGAGCCGGTTGATGGCTCCGACTGTTTATTGGAAATGTTTATTGGGTCAGTGAGTGTGTTATCCGCAGGCAGAGCTTTATTGGCGGTGAGGAACTCGGCATCCAGGTCGGGGTAAATAGGATTGACACTCTCAAGATTGGGCGTTTGAGACTCGCCTATTTGTGATAGTGCGTCCTGCGACGGGTCCGGCTGCTGAAAAGAGTGCTTTTTGAGAGCATCCGTTTGATCGGCAATTTTGGACAGGACGGCAAGGGCTTTTGCTGCCTCGGATTCAGTTTGCAAGGTCTCAGCCGCCTCGCGTGTTCTTTGCGCAACATCACTCAGCGTCTGCCCAGTGCCATCGGATACCGTTTTGTTTCCCGACTGCTTTGTTGGAGATGCCGCTGAATCAAGCAAAAGCGCCATCTCCTGCAGACGCTCCGCAACAGCCTCTGTAAGCGTCCGATCAAGCAACACTTTGGGTTGAGCCACACGCTCTCTGGCCTCCTCGGGGAGAGGTCGCAACAAACCAAGAAGCATAAGCGTCAGCGGAATAAACGGAGTCCACAAGGGAAGCGCCGGTGAGTTTTTGGGCAGATGTAGCGGGCCGCAAGCTGCCAAATCTTGCCTGATCAACTCCAGAGCTTTTTGCGCACCCTCTTCAATCGTTGGGAACTGAGTCTCAATCGCTAGGCCGGTCGTGAGGCGATCTTTCAACCGAAGGAGATCGTCAGCTTTTAGGACGGCATCTGTGAGTGTGAGCGGAGCACATCGGTCAAGAATGATAACCACGATCAAAGACAACGCCAAAGATAGAAGAACCACAGAAAGCCAGGTAAATAAAGAACGGCTACCGGCTATGAGCAAAATCGCTGATGCCCCCGTGCCGCTCACGAAGGCAAGTTGAGCGAACCAGCCCCATGCTCTCCGGAGAACCAAATGCCATCTTAGCCGTGTGGCCAGCGTGCTGACCCGAAAAGAACTCGAAGGGCTTATGCCTGACATCGTCATGATCACACTTTGCGTCTATTGAAATTGGCAACTGCACGACGAACTTCTTTTTCAGCAGAGCGTTTTTTCAGATCCTCGCGTTTATCGTGCTGGAGCTTGCCCTTGCCAATTCCGATTTCCACTTTGACGAGATGCCCTTTCCAGTAAAGTCGCAGTGCGACGAGTGCGCGTCCTTCGATCGCAGAGAGTCCTTCAATCCGGTCTATCTCTTTTCGGTGCAACAGCAGACGACGGGGACGCACGGGATCGTGTTGCTCGTGGCTGGCGCGTTCGTAAGGTTGAATGTTTGCACCGATAAGAACCGCTTGGTTTTGTTCAATGCGGACAAAAGCATCATTGATGTTTACACGGCCGGCTCGAATGGATTTGATTTCTGTCCCTTTCAATGCAATGCCTGCCTCGAGACGTTCGAGGATGAAATAATCACGAAGTGCTTTGCGATTTGTTACAATATCTGACTGAGTCATTGAATGTCAGGAATGATTATTCTTCTATGCCCGGGAGCTGGAGCTGCGTGAGCCAACAAAGCAGCAAACCGGTCAACGAAACGTAAAGCCAGATCGGAAATGTTACGAGCCCAAGACGCCGATGCATGTCAAACCGGGCGCGAAATGCAGGAACTACAGTGGCAATCAAAAGAGGCGGCAAGGTGAAAGAGAGGAGAGTATGGCTAATAAGAATACAGTAGTGAACTGTTTGCAAGATACCTTTAGACGTCGAATGACCTATTCTCTCGAAAAAAAATAGGAAGGGGTTACAAACCAAAAACCCTATTGTGGCAAGAATAGCAAATCCCATTGTAAAAGCATGAATTCGCTTCATCTCATGTGCGATAGATAGCCACCCCGCGAGGATCGAGAGCGTGCTCGCCAAATTGAGCAGTGCAGTCGCAAGCGGTAAGTGATTTTGCTCAGCCACTGTGGAATCTTGCACGCAACCATTGCAAAGGCAACTCTACAAGCTGCCCTTACCTCCATTGAGAGATCTATCCAAAAAGCCATTGCACATTTTGAATATTATCCTTTTTAAAAGGTAACTGCTCAGGTAGCCGCCCGCCTTGGGGCGGCCACCTGTGAGTGAATGGCGGGACGCACGCACCCGACGCGTGGGCGAAACTCACGAGGTGTTGACCGCGGGCACGAAGGGGGTGCCGAGGAACACGCGCTGCAACGCCTCCAAGGCGTTGAGGCCGTTCTTGCGTGCCGTGGAGACGTAGCCGCGGATGCGGCTGAAGTTCACGAGTGCCTCGATGCTGCGAAAGGTGCCGGAGATCTTCTGCCGCAGCTTCATCATCCGCAGATCCCTTTCCGACTGGTTGTTGTCGAATGGAACCTCGAAGTCGCGCATGAAGGCGAGGATTTCATTGGAGTGGTCGCGGAAGCGGTCGAGCAGATTGCGGGCTTTACTCTGCTGGCGGCGACCGCGCCGTTTCGGGCCGTGAGGCGCTGCGACTGGGTTTTGGGCGTAGCCCGCCCGAACGATCTGTTCGTAACCCTTGAGAAACCGCTCCTGGTCGGCCGACGGCAGGGCGGTCAGGCCGGCCGCGCTGGCCGTGGCGACCGCCTCCTTGATCGTCAAGAGGTGCTCGATCATGTCTTTGGCCCACTTTTGCTTCTCCCACAGGAACGTCAGCTCGCGTAGCAGATGGCCGTTGCACAGGGCATGGTCGCA
>CALDSX010000036.1 GCA_937924445.1 uncultured Chthoniobacterales bacterium | reverse complement strand
AACCAGTCGGAAAGGGATCTGCGGATGATGAAGCTGCGCCAGAAGATCTCCGGCACCTTTCGCAGCATCGAGGCACTCGTGAACTTCAGCCGCATCCGCGGCTACGTCTCCACGGCACGCAAGAACGGCCTCAACGCCTTGGAGGCGTTGCAGCGCGTGTTCTTCGGCACCCCTTTCGTGCCAGAGGTCAACACCTCGTGAGTCTCGCCCACGTGTCGGGTGCGTGCGCCCCGCCATTCACTCACAGGTGGCCGCCCCAAGGCGGGCGGCTACCTGAGCAGTTACGATTTTCTTTGATTAACCGCGCGGTGTGTCTGCGCGGGGCACAGCTTGCATGATTCGTATAAGATGCGGAAGAAGTTGTTTTTTTCTGCTCACAATTCCTGGCAGGTCATAGACCCCTGAGTCGAGTTTGGGATAATCTATTTGAGAGAGGATCTCCTCATTGCCGCAGGCCAACAGGATACTGTGATGCCGCGTGATGTCAGTGACAAGGAGACAGGCGAGATCGAGCGTAGACTGGTGCCGAAGCTCTTCAAGGGTAACTTCGAGCTTTTTCTGTAAGGGCCAGAATGTGGAAAGGCTTTGTTCTTCGATTTGGGCCACAGCGATTTTCCAACCGTTTTCAGAGTATTCTTTGCAATCCGCGCGAATAGCGCGTTCCGGAGGCGCACTTTGGAGGATACTGCCGGCGGCAAAGAAACGCTCCGCAAATTCGCTCATATCGGTTTGGGACTTTTCCGATAGCCAGGAGAGCATCTCTCGGTCAACATTTGTGGTCGTTGGCGATGAGAGATGGAGTGTGTCCGAAATTATTCCAGCAGCAAGGCAGAGGGCAATACCGCAGCTGGGCTCCAAAGCCTTGTTGCGCCACTCGCGGGCTACAAGTGTGCTCGTGGAACCTACTGGTTCATTGATGAAGCGGATAGGTTCGAGGGAGACGAGACCGCCACCAACACGGTGGTGGTCGAGCACTTCAACAATCTCCGCTTCAGAGGCACCGGCAACTGCCTGGGAAAGTTCGTTGTGGTCCACAAGCACAAGCCGGGTGCGCGGTGGTGCAACAAGATCTGAACGTGAGAAAACACCCACGAGATTGGTGGCCTCATCGAGAACCGGAAAAATCTGCTGCCCGGTCCCACCTGTGGCCGTGCGTAGCTGAGCAAGCGGGGTGTTGGGAGCAAAGGAGATGAATTCAGTCTGCATGGCATCGGCGACCTTGCGCGCACACTTCATGAGCATCGTGGTGGTCGCTGTGTCGTGTGGGCTCAGGAGCACTGTGACGTTGGCTTCTCGTGCACGCTCTTCCAAACGTTCGCAAAGGCGGTTGCCGCCTGTGATGGTCAGTGCTCGGATGCGATGATCAATGGCCAAGGCTTGAACGGCAGGGCGGTCACCCGCCACCACTATCAAATGGGCAGGATCCATCTCCGCAATCCGTTTCGAGAACAATTCCGTGCTATAGGCCGCAACGGAAATCAGAAAATCTTCCTCACAGTCGGTCTTTTTCCCGAGCTGGAATGTCCCGCCGAGTGCCGTGGCAATGAGATCCAAGCTGCTGTGAACTCGACGAGCGGAGGAGGGTTCACCAGAGGTGGGCAGAAGTAAATCGAGCGCCCTTTGCACTGAAAAAAGGCCACGCACCCTTCGGCTGACGTCAAGCACTGGAAGACTGCGAACACCTGTCTGTCGCATGCGATCCATTACGGTGAGGAGCGATTCCGACTCCTGAGCGGTCACGGTGTTTCGACGGCAGATGTTCGCGGCGGTTGGGCGAACGTCAAGCACAAGACGGGGCAACGGAAGCCCGGCGATTTCGAGGGCGAAGGAAGTGCGTGCACTCACCTCGCCGCAGCAAGCAGGCTCCGCCTCAGCAACCCCGAGCCGGTTGAGCAAGGCTGCATATCCAATCGCAGAGCAGATGGCATCTGTATCGGGATTGCGATGTCCGATCACATAGGTTGGCATGGGTATTTTGAGGTAACGGTTAGGGCAAGATGTCGTTGGTCACGCTTCTGGAGTGTTGTCGTCGTCAGCGTTGAGATCTGCAAGCGTCTGAAGAAGTGACTCTTGAATAAAAGCATAAAAGTCCATCTGAAAAAGCTTAAGATCCCGTTCTGTTGGGCGCACGGAAGTCGTTGTTTTATCTTGATCCGCTTCCGTGTAACCTATTTGCTCGGCGATTGAAAGACGCGCCTGGTTGAGGCAACTCAACCAGGCGGGAAAATGTGCTCTGGGCAGCGTGAGGTTCCATCCCTTTTTGTGTGGGCTATTTAATTGGACAAGGTCCAATTCAACAGTTTCACACGCCGATCGAAAGAGATGGCGGAGGGAAGGTTTTACAAACGTCTCCCAATCCCGACGGATTTCCTCTTCCTCAAGATTGCATGGGTCTGGATAAAAACGTTTTTTGGCGTGAGTCTCGCCTTCACGCGCGGCTTTGGGGATTAGCCGAAGAAGAGCTGTGAGTTGTGCGGGAATGGCTTCGAGGGCAAGATCTCCGTTCTCTGTGGCATGCATTTTCATGGTTTGACTAGTTCTTGGCGCGTTCGAGACTTGCCAAAAGGAGGTGGGCATGAAGTTCCTGGACAAAGAGTTCCGCCCGCTCCCTTCCGCCCGACCAGAGAATGGAACGTCCAAAATTATGAACTTCCAACATGTGCCGCCGGGCGAGCTGTTCGGAATAGCCAAAAACCTTCATGAAGACGTGGGTCACATAGCTCATTAAGTTTACCGGGTCATTGAAAACGACGACATTCCACACACTGTCGAGCTGTTTTTCAGTATTTTCACCTGTTCTGACCCCCGGCTCGGGGAGGGTTTCTATCGCGCTGCGCAGGCTGCATTCAGTGGGATAAAAAATTTGAGATCTCATGGAATCGATTCCTTTTTATCGTCCAAAGTGCGGGGGGCGAGTTTTTTTTCAAGTTCCTCTGACCAACTCTCAAAGTCGGGGTGCGTCGGCAAACTACGCAGGATGTCAATCATCTGCCGGAAAGCAGCGGCCTCGTTGCCAAGCAACGCTGTGTCCTTAGCCTGTGACCAGCGGAGTCGGGGCAAATCTATTTTCTCAAATGTATCCGCACGAAACTCGACGCGGTCGGCAGTCGCACGGCTCTGCTCGGTTTGAATTCGGTATTTCCAATAATCTAAAAGGCGGGGATCCTTTTTTTCGCGCATCCAAGGAAGGATAAGGCGATCGAACATCGCGCTTGTGTTGCCGGCCTCAGCAATCCATTCTCCCTTAGGGGCTCCGATTGCAAAAAGGCGCGCGATGGGGCTAGTAACAACAAAAGAACGCGCTAGAAGTGGATGGGACCGATCAATTCGCTGTTCCTGATCGAGCCGCGCGGCGTAACCAAAAAGGTTCTCCATGAGAACATCCCTTTTAACGCCGCTCAGCGCCTTCAGTGTGAGTAAAAGATATTCAATATGTTGCCGGATCGCGGCGCGCGTTTCCGGACTTTGCAGAGATGTTTCATTTTTCTTACGCCATTCCAGAAAAAGACTAGTGCCGTTTTTCAGCCCCCGGAACTCAGTGGTTCGCACGGCATCAGTGTAAAGTTGAACCAACTGAACATCGGAACTCAGTGCCTCTTCGAGTCTGTTTTTCACTGTGCGCAGTTCAGCTTCTGTCTCCATCTGAGCTCGTTGCCTGAGCGTGGCAAGTTCGGCGGTCAGGCGCGCTCTTTCCTCTTCCGAGAGCGTAACGATTTCTTGAGCCCTCATGCAAAAGCCGTGCACGGCAGCGAGATAAAAAGCTGCTTGAAGGATCAAAAAAACTACAGCGGTGGAGGGCTTTGACATTAGAACAAACAAATCATGCCACAATCTGAACGCAATTCGAAACATAGTCTTCCAACCCTGCAGCACGTGCAGATAGCCACCGTAAAAGCATCAAAAGCAACTGAAAATTTTGTTTGAGGTTTGCGAATTTGACTTTTATCAGTATTTCTTATAGTATCCATCATCTCTTCCTGGTGTTGCGTCAGGTTCTACTCGCCCGGTCTAAAACCTGTTGCCGTTCGAGAAAAAGCTTTGCTTGCCATCCGCCATGGGGTGACGATGATATTGGGTTGAATTAATTATTGCCGAGGTGTTGCCTTTTAATCAATAAGCGATGCCTCAATCCAAAGAGCCTCTATGATAAACCACATTGACCATCTCGGCATCGCCGTGAGATCTATCGAACAAACCGCGCGTTACTACGAAACCGCTCTTGGACTTAAGTGCCAGCGCATCGAGGAAGTTCCATCCCAAAAAGTGCGCACGGCTTTTTTTACCGTTGGACAGACGCACATCGAACTGCTCGAACCGACAGCCGAAGATAGCCCCATCGCCAAATTCCTGAATGAACGCGGGGAGGGTATTCATCACGTGGCATTTGCGACCGATCACATCGAGAATCAACTCAGCCAAGCGGCGGAAAGTGGCGTGCGGCTCATTCATGATAAACCTTTTGAAGGTGCCGCCGGAAAACTTGTCGCCTTTTTACATCCTAAATCCACTTTCGGCGTGCTTACAGAATTCTGTATGCCAAAACAGGAGTGCGCCACCCATTGACCGTCGTCGAGCCAAACTCCTCATCATTTCAGCATCTTTCCATTATGCCTATCGCCAAAGAACTCATAGATGAACTGCGCGCCCGCCGCGAGAAAGCGCTCGCCGCTGGCGGGATCGAAAAGCTGCAAGAACGCCGGGCCAAAGGCTTGCTTACCGCCAGGGATCGCATCGAGGCGCTTTTTGATACGGGAACCTTTCAGGAGTTTGGAATGCATGTTCGGCATAACTGCCACGACTTTGATATGCAAAACAAGGAACTGCCTTGCGATGGCGTAATCAGCGGCACTGGATATGTCGGGCCCCGTCCGGTCGCATGTTACAGTCAGGATTTTACGGTGGGAGGTGGTTCTCTCGGGAGTATGCATGCCAAAAAAATTGTTGAAACCATGCAGTTTGCTGTCAAAGCGGGCATCCCTGTGGTGGGCTTTAACGACTCAGGTGGTGCGCGCATTCAGGAGGCTGTTGGTTCCTTAAGCGGGTATGGAGAGGTATTTTTCCACAACGTCCTTCTCTCCGGTGTCGTTCCTCAAATTGCAATCATCGCAGGGCCATGCGCAGGCGGTGCGGCCTATTCCCCGGCACTGACGGATTTTCAAATCATGGTAAATAAAAGCGCAAATATGTTCATTTGCGGTCCGGACGTGATCAAAGCCGCCACCGGTCAGAACACCACAATGGAGGAAATAGGAAGCGCGGCGGCGCATGCCACAATCTCCGGAAATATCCACTTTGTTGCACAGGACGACCGCCACGCCATTGAACTGGCGAAGAAACTTCTTTCATTCATTCCATCGAACAACATCATGGACCCACCCCATTTCCTGGGGGCTCCGCTTGAGACCATGACAGATCCCGGTCTTGACGAACTGGTTCCCGAAAGTTCTAAAGCACCACTTGATGTTCTTCAAGTCATCCGTCGCATTGTGGACGATGGCGACTTTTTTGAGGTGCAGATGGATTGGGCCAAAAACATCCTCATCGGGTTCGCCCGTGTTTGCGGTGTTGTTGTGGGCATCGTTGCTAACCAACCCATGGTGAAGGCTGGAACTCTTGATATTGATGCCTCAGATAAAGCAGCTCGTTTTGTTCGCTTCTGCAACATCTTCAATATCCCCATCGTTACGCTGGTTGATGTCCCGGGATTCCTCCCAGGCGTGGCCCAGGAACGAGGGGGGATCATTCGCCATGGAGCAAAAATGCTTTTTGCCTACGCTGCCGCGACGGTGCCAAAAGTGACCATCATCCTCCGCAAAGCCTACGGCGGGGCTTATCTAGCTATGTGCAGTAAAGATATGGGCGCCGATCTTGTCTATGCTTGGCCAACAGCAGAAATTGCTGTGATGGGCGCGGAGGGTGCGGTGAAAATTCTTTATCGTCGCGAAATGAAGGAGGCCGATGATCCAAAAGAGATGGAGGCAAGGCTAACAGCCGAATACAGAGCCAAGTTCGCCTCGCCTTATCAGGCGGCCCATATGGGCATGCTCACAGATGTTATTGAGCCCAACCAGACCAGGATGATTCTTGCGCGCTCACTACGGACGCTTCTTTCCAAACGTGAGACGCGACCACCCAAGAAACACGGGAACATTCCACTCTGAGTCTCTCTGTTACCTCGACATTCTATTCCCAGCCGCCGCTTTAGGTCGCTGACACTTTACATGAATTACCCAGTAATCTTGTCATTCTCTCTGCCTGTCGCTTTGTACGACTGGCTTTCACCTGGCTTGTCGTTCATCGCTGAATTGATTACCCTCATCGGGGGATTTTATGGGTTCTTTTTGCTTTTGCTCAGATTAAGCCGGTCTAACACGACTCCGGTGAAAAAGTCAGCGTCGGAGAATCCTCCCTCAACTGCAACGTGCTCGAGCAGCGAGGCGTTGCCCGTTTCCCCCAAAACCGAGCCCGAGCCGGTGCTGCCAGCCCCTTCGCGTGTTCCCACAGGTGAATTGGCCGTTATCGCTGCAGTTTGTCATCTCATACTTACACGCCCCCACAGGATCGTCTCCGTGCGTCAGGTTCTAGGGCCTGGAGATCCATGGTCTGGCGGGCTCGATTACATATCCTGGTCACGCGAAGGACGACGGGATATCTTTACCTCACACCAACTCAGATGAAAACGCTCAAAATCACTGTCGAAGGTAAAACCTACGAGGTCACGATTGAATTTCTTGACGGTGAGGAGGTGCTGCTTAATCGCCCTAGCACCCTTCCCAGCTATCATGTGCCTGCCGCAACCTACATGGCACCATTGGCCTCCCCCCCCCCTGCGACCGCACCCCAATCCTCGGCGTTAAGTTCAAATGCTCCAGCCGGCGAAGACGCGGTAGTAAGCCCGTTGAGCGGAAAAATTGTCAGCATTGAAGTCCAAGTCGGTTCTACTGTCAGAGCAGGCGACCATGTCCTCACGATGGAGGCGATGAAAATGAACACATTAATTCACGCGCCTAAAGCTGGTAAAGTGGCCAAAATTCTTGTTTCCCCTGGTGATGTGGCCGAAGAGGGTCAAACGCTGATGGTGATTGAGTGACTCCCGTCCCTGTTGAAAAGGAAACCTTTGACCGTTGGCAGATTGAACTCTACGAATGCGTGGAGTCCACCAACGTGCTTGCTAGGCATTTACCACCCTGGACAGCCATTCGTGCTCTCAAGCAGAGCGGCGGGAGGGGGAGGTTCGAAAGATCCTGGTATAGTCCTACAGGTGGGCTCTGGACAACTCTCGTACTTCCTCATAAACAGCCCAATCTCAGGGTCAATACTGAGGTATTCCCGCTCGCTGTCGGCCAGACGCTTGTTTGGTTACTTCAAAGGCTTGGATTGAATTCTGCCAGGTTGCGATGGCCAAACGATTTGATGGTTGAAGATAAAAAACTAGGGGGCATTCTCATGGAACTGCAAATTAACTCCAAAGTTTTGCTTGGGCTTGGGTTGAACGTTCAAAACCAATTGCCCGAGAGTTCATCTTTGCAGACTCCCGCGACTCGCCTCATGGATCACTTGGACATGTGTCCCGAACCAGCTCAGCTTTTGCTTCTTGTTCTGGAGGCGGTGACCGAACTTTACACTCGTTTTTTTACGGAAGGCTTTACCCCATTTATGGAGGCGATTAACGCCTCGATCGCCGAGCTACGGCAGGTTGAGATCTCGCTGATTAACGGTGCAAAAGTCGGGGGGCTTTTTGCCGGTGTGGATGAGCATGGCAACCCGATTCTGCGGGGAGAGACAGGAGGCTTTAGCGTTGTTAGAGCGAACGAGGTGGCCCGGTTCTCAGAGATCTCAAACCAAAACTCAGGGTAGTTTTCGACAGTTGACTTCGTATAGAGACAATGGCTAATCAAGGCTCCTACTCTTTTCTGCACTCAGGACTGTTTTATTACTCATCATGATGCCTCCGTGCGAGCCGCTGGATCGTTCGTTGTTGAAGATTCATCCCCTTTCAAAACGACCGAACAAGGTGCGGATCCAAAAAGATGCCGTGGCACCTGACACTTCGCCACGTCCTCTCGGTGCTGTTGCCCAAGGGGTTGTTGAGGAATGTGCCGACAAAATTCGAGCCGCCCGCGCGGTAGGTCGTCCAGTAATGTTGGCCTTTGGGGCACATACGATAAAAAATGGCCTCGCGCCAGTTCTCATTCGGCTCATCGAACGGGGCTGGGTCTCGCTTTTGGCAACTAATGGCGCGGGAATTATTCACGATTGGGAGTTTGCTTTCCAAGGCGAGAGTAGTGAGGATGTGCGTGAAAATGTTGCAAATGGCTGTTTTGGAATTTGGCAGGAGACAGGTTTTTTCCTCAACCTTGCGTTAGTGGTTGGGGCATTTGAAGGGCTGGGCTATGGGGAAGCGGTGGGCCGTATGATCGAACGAGAGGGACTTGATATCCCTGAGGAAAAATGGTTGCTCAACTTGATTGCCTCTCACTTAAATGAGGAGCCCGAGCAAAGCGCCGCAGCCCTTGATTTGCTTGCAACCATTCGACGCGGACGCATTGCGCCGGGATTTTTAGCTGCTCCGCACCCTTTCAAGCACTACAGCGTTCAGGCCGCTGCATACCGACTGAGCATTCCTTTTACCGCTCATCCAATGTTTGGACATGATATTATTTATACTCACCCGCTCAATCACGGCGCGGCAATTGGGCGAGCGGCTTTGAGAGATTTTTTGTCCTTTGCCGGACAAATAAGCCACCTAGACGGCGGAGTCTACCTCTCGATAGGATCGGCAGTAATGTCGCCTATGGTTTTCGAAAAATCGCTCTCAATGGCCCAGAACCTCGCACTTCAACAAGGGCGTAAAATCACCCGCCATCATATTGTGGTTGTGGATCTCGCAGAAAGCGCATGGGATTGGATGCGCGATGGCGAACCGCCTATTGATAACCCTGCCTATTACTTGCGGTATTGTAAAACGTTTAGCCGAATGGGCGGCACAATGCGCTACGCCTGCGCTGATAATCGCGACTTTCTTCTCACCCTTTTACACTACCTCGACCCAAACATGAGCCCTTAAACCAAAATCCTCGACACGATCTGATTCTTATCGCCAAGCACTATAGTCCGCGGGCGGTGAGTCGCAGCCTCCTCGGAGGTAAATGCGGCAAAGCTCATGATAACCAATCTATCACCCGGTCTACCAAGATGCGCGGTGGCACCGTTGAGTATGATCTCCCCCTTACCTGCTTCCCCTAGAATCACGTAGGTCTCAAAACGTTCGCCGTTGGTGATGTTGCCAACTAGAATTTTTTCGAACTCAAATAGACCAACCTCAGCGGCAAGATCGGCAGAGACTGTTAAGCTGCCCTCGTAGTCGAGGCTCGCGCCTGTGACAGTAGCACGGTGGATTTTTGCCCGAAGCATCGTTAATAACATCGGCTAATGCTCCTACAGAATTACAAAATCGCAAGTCTCACGTCGTCCTTCTTCGGAGAGCCTCACCTAGACCGCTTCGTTCGGCGAAGACAGCTCGATATAGAGTCGCAACACCCGACCGATGCGGTCGTTGAGCTGACTTCTTTGTTGGTATGGTTATAGCAACGCTGCTCAGCTGAGAAGCTTTTTCAGCCAGATGAACGGAAAATTATTTAGACAAATTTTCTAACGGGCTAATGGGAATCGTCGAAGTAGGCCAACCGCATCTTTTACCCGCTGTAGATCCATACTTCACCACTCTGCACCCTCTACCCGGACGCGGAAAAAGCGCTCCCTTTACGAGAAGCGCATGCCAGATCCTGATTCTGCTACCGGTCAAAAGAGGTAGGTTGTAGTGTTTAACAAACGGTAGATCTGTCAGAAGTTTTGATCAACTACCACACCTATTTCAACAAAGTAACTCTAATCCCAACGGCTTGCGTCCTCTCGGCATTCCGATGACTGCCCTTCGCTTGTCCTGTTCCAGGCCCGCATCGCTGTTTAATCACAGGCTCTCCAAAAAACCAGAGTTGCACGCAAAACGCCTCTGCGATTTATTTTTTCCAGCGTCCCGACCGATTACATTCCTCAAACCATTATTCTTCTGCATTAACCGAGGGACATAGTTTGACGAGCGAAAAAAGAAGGCACCAAACGGAACAATGTTGCACTTCAACTCAAGGATATCGCTTTTCACAACGAAAGGGTGATTTTGCCCAATACGCTTCTCTGCTTTGCGCGAAGCCAAGTTCCAATCCCGCCAGTTGACAAAAAACTCTCCGTATGAACCCAAGAGCCATCACCTTTCCGAAAACAGCACCCCCTTTTGCGGGACGTAATCGCGCGACCCATTCTTGCAGTCTCTTTACCCCCGATTGGTATGATACCTGCTGCCAAATGTGAATGTGAAAAGACCAAAAACGGACCTTTTTAAATTGCAGGGCGGCAATCCCTGCCAGCAGAAAGGATGCGGACTGTCTGAGACCGATTGCAAATACCTGTTTGAAGCTCCCTCCGGGGAGGATCTTGCGGGTGTCCCTCAGCAAATCTGCCGGGTCATCAATGAGCTTTCTATCCTGTATCACACGGCTCGCACCCTTCAGTCCGGTGAAAACTTGCACGCCGTCCTCGAACAGACGCTCAGCCAAATGGCCGAAACCCTCGGACTTTATCACGGCGCCCTGCGCATTCTCAATCGGGCCAACAACGAAATTATGGATGAAGTCTCCTGCGGGCTTCGCCAGGAGGAATTGCTGGGGGAGTCCGTGGTAGCTGCCAATTCACTCATCGAGGAAGTGCTCGCTCGAGGGCATCCCTGCATCGTGCCCGATATCCGAAAATTCAAAAATATCCTCCGCGGAGATGACCCGGAGACATTGCAAAAAGCAGGACAAGCCACTGGCGAAACCGCTCTCATCAGCGTGCCGGTCTCCCATCACACCAAAGTGCTTGGCGTGCTAACAATGATCATCCGTAACAAAACCTCCACCTGCCTAGAGAGCAATCTCCGCCTCGCAACCCTCGTCGGACAGTTAATCGCCCAAGCCGTACAAGTCCGCCAACATGACCGCGAGCAGATTGAATACCTCCGCCAGGAAAACGAACGCCTGCAAAATCAAATCCAGCGGCACTTCCGCCCGGATAATATGATCGGCAACTCGCGAGCCATGCAGACGGTTTACCACTCGATCGAACAGGTCAGCAACAGCGTCACCACCGTGCTCATTCGCGGCGAAAGCGGCGTCGGCAAGGAACTCGTCGCACACGCGATTCATCACTCCAGCCCACGCACCAAAAAACCGTTTGTCAAAGTCAACTGCGCTGCACTGCCGGAAACGATCGTCGAAAGCGAACTCTTTGGTCACGAGCGCGGCGCCTTTACCGGCGCGATCGCGATGCGCAAAGGCCGCTTCGAACTCGCCCATACCGGCACGATTTTTCTCGATGAAATCGGTGAATTGCCTCTGCAAACCCAAGCAAAACTTTTGCGCATCCTCCAGGAACGCGAATTTGAGCGCGTCGGCGGGACGCAAACATTAAAATGCGATGTCCGCGTCATTGCCGCCACCAATCGCCCACTCGAAGAATTCGTGGATAAGGGAACCTTTCGTCAGGACCTTTACTATCGCCTCAATGTGTTCCCAATCTACGTCCCAGCCCTGCGCGAACGCAAAACCGACATCCTCCAGCTCGCGGATTTTTTCATCGAAAAATACAACGCCGCCAACAATAAAACCATCAAGCGCATCTCCACCCCGGCCATCGACATGCTCATGAGCTACCACTGGCCGGGCAATGTGCGCGAATTAGAAAATTGCATTGAACGTGCGTCTCTGCTGGCCACCGACGATGTCATCCACGCCTTTCATCTCCCGCCGAGTCTGCAAACACCCAGCGTTTCTTCCGAGGCCTCTCGTTCCACCTTGCAGGCCGCCCTCAATGGATTCGAACGTGAAATGATCATTGATGCCCTCAAAGCGAACCGCGGCAATATGGCTGCCGCCGCCCGCCAACTCGGCCTCACAGAACGCGTCATGGGCCTGCGCGTCAAAAAATACTCCCTCGACGCGGACTCGTTCAAAATCTGAACAAATCTACCAAACGGTAGCTAATTCGTGATGTTTCCACATTTTTGTAGGACATCGCGATTGTTTTTTTTACTTAAGCAAAAATCGTTCTGAGGTTTAAGTCATTATTAATACGTAACTTAAAACATCTGCCGCATACCTCCTGCAATTTTGGCACGGCAATTGTTTAAATATCAAATGCCAGGCGAAATTCTTCGCCCAAGGCAAACAAGCAACCACATCAACCTCGAAACTATCATGCGCAAGATCGCTATCTACGGAAAAGGCGGGATTGGAAAATCCACCACCACACAAAATACAGTCGCTGGCCTCGTCGAAATGGGCCGCAAGGTCATGGTCGTCGGCTGCGACCCCAAAGCCGACTCCACCCGGCTCCTCCTCGGCGGCCTCGCTCAGAAAAGCGTGCTCGACACCCTTCGCGAGGAAGGCGAAGACGTTGAGCTCGAAGATATCCGCTCGGAGGGATTCTGTAACGCTCTCTGCGTGGAATCTGGCGGCCCAGAACCCGGCGTCGGCTGCGCGGGACGCGGCATCATCACTTCCATCAACATGCTCGAACAACTCGGCGCTTATGATGAGACCGTTGGCCTCGATTACGTCTTCTACGACGTACTCGGGGACGTTGTCTGCGGCGGCTTTGCTATGCCCATCCGCGAGGGCAAAGCCGAGGAAATCTATATCGTCTGCTCCGGTGAAATGATGGCCATGTATGCCGCCAACAATATCTGCAAAGGCATCGTGAAATTTGCAAAAACGGGCAATGTCCGGCTCGGGGGCCTCATCTGCAACAGCCGAAAAGTGGACCGCGAGCAGGAGCTCATCGAGGAACTCGCCAAGCGACTGGGCACTCAAATGATCCACTTTGTACCTCGGGATAACGATGTTCAGCGGGCTGAAATCAACCGCAAAACCGTCATCGAGTGGAATCCGGAAGCTCCTCAGGCCAACGAATACCGCACCTTGGCCAAATCGATCGAAAACAATACCAAGAAAGTCATTCCTACACCCCTTGCTATCGAGGAACTGGAATCGCTGCTCATGGAATACGGCCTTTTTAATTGATCACATCTCGTGCGCCTCGCGCCAAGCAATGGAAACCTAAATAAATAGAAAGCACAAAATGATGATCGCCGAACCGCCACCCAAAAGCACCGAGGAACTCGATGCCATCGAAGGGGTCACCCCGGAGGAACTCCGCACGCAAATGCTCGAGGGCTTGCCCTCGAAAACCCAGCGCAAACGCGCCAAGCAAGTCCTCCTCAACGACCCGGACTCGCCGCCCGAAATCGGGGCCAACTCCCGCACCATCCCGGGCATCATCACTCAGCGGGGATGCACCTACGCCGGCTGCCGGGGTGTGGTCATCGGCCCGATCCACGACATCCTCCACATCACCCACGGGCCGGTCGGCTGCGGCTATTACTCTTGGATGACCCGCCGGAACCTCGCCCGCCCGAAAACGGGCGAGACCAACTTCATGCAGTATTGCATGACCACCGACATGCAGGAAGATCACATCGTCTTTGGCGGTGAGAAACGCCTGGCCGAAGCCATTCGCGAAGCCTACCGCATCTTCAAGCCCAAGGCGATCTCGGTCTATGCCACCTGCCCCGTCGGGCTCATCGGCGATGACATCCATGCCGTCTGCCGACAGGCCAAGGAAGAACTGGGGATCAATGTCTTCGGCTTCTCCTGCGAGGGCTACAAGGGCGTGAGCCAGTCCGCCGGTCACCACATCGCCAACAACGGGGTCTTCAAACACATGGTCGGCCTCGACGACACACCGGTCGAGGCGCCCTACAAAATCAACATCTTGGGCGAATACAACATCGGCGGAGATGCCTGGGAAATTGATGCCCTGCTGCAAAAATGCGGCATCAAGGTCATCGCGACCCTTAGCGGCGATGTCTCCTACGACCAGATCACAAAGTGCCACCAGGCCGACCTCAATGTCGTCATGTGCCACCGCTCGATCAATTACATGGCCGAGATGATGGAGAAAAAATTCGGCATCCCGTGGTTCAAGATCAACTTCCTCGGCGCAAAATCCACCGCCAAGTCGCTCCGGAAAATCGCCCAGTTCTTCGGCGACAAAGCGCTGATTGACCGGGTCGAGGAAGTCATCGCCGCCGAAACGGCCGCCCTCCGCCCCGTTCAGGAGGAGATCAAAGCCAAACACCAGGGCAAAAAAGCTGCCCTCTTTGTCGGCGGTTCCCGGGCGCATCATTACCAGGACTTGTTTGCCGACATTGGGATCACCACCGTGTCCGCCGGCTACGAGTTCGCCCATCGCGACGACTACGAAGGCCGCGATGTCCTGCCGAGCATCAAGATCGATGCCGACAGCCGCAATATCGAGGAACTCGAAGTCGAGGAAGACCCGGTGCGGTTCCGTCCGCGCATCTCGCCCGAGGCCAAGGCCAAGCTGGTCGAGGCCGGGTTCACCTTCTCCGACTACCAGGGGATGATGCGCGAGATGAAGAAGCGTGCGCTCGTCATTGACGACATCAGCCACCACGAGCTCGAAACGCTCATCAAAACCTGGAAGCCCGACATCATCGGCTCTGGCATCAAGGACAAGTTCATCATCGAGAAGATGGGCGTACCTTGCAAGCAACTCCACTCCTACGACTACGGCGGCCCCTATGCGGCCTTCACCGGTGCTATCAATTTCTACAAAGAAATTGACCGTATGCTCTCGACCAAAGTTTGGAGCTTCGTCGTCCCGCCCTGGAAGAAATGACAACTCAAACCACAAATCGGAAAGGCCAAACCTATGCTTAACGCCACCACCTCCATCGTCACTGAGCGCAACGCGCTCGTTGTGAATCCCGCCAAAACCTGCCAACCCATCGGCGCGATGTATGCCGCCCTCGGCCTGCACAGTTGCATGCCGCACAGCCACGGCTCCCAAGGCTGCTGCGCCTACCATCGCAGCCAGCTCACCCGGCATTTCAAAGAGCCGGTCGTCGCCACCACCAGCTCTTTCACCGAGGGAGCTTCGGTCTTCGGCGGCTTGGCTAACCTGCAACAGGCGCTAGTGAACATCTTCAGCATCTACAATCCCGACATCGTGGCGGTTCACACCACCTGCCTGTCGGAAGTGATTGGAGATGACATCCCGACGATCATCAAAAAATCCCGGGACGAAGGCAAAATCCCCGAAGGCAAAGTGGTCATCCACGCCAACACGCCGAGCTTCGTCGGCTCGAATGTGACCGGCTTCGCCAACATGTGCACCGCCTTTGTCACGTATCTCGCGGAAAAATCGGGAGGCACCACCACGCCTACCAACGTCTTCCCCGGCTGGCTCGATCCCTCCGATATGCGCGAGATCAAACGCCTGGCTGCTGAGCTGAGGGCACCGATCACCCTCTGCCCGGACACGTCGGATGTCCTCGATCTTCCGCAGACGGGCATCTACGAGATGTATCCCAAAGGCGGGACAACGCTGGCCCAGCTCAAAGGGCTAGGGGACAGCCCGCGCACGATCGCCCTGGGCAAATTCACCGCGCATCCGGCCGCCGAAGCCCTCGAGAAAAAGTGCGGTGTGCCCTTCGATGCGCTCGACGCCCCGATCGGCCTGACGAACACCGACCTCTTTATTGACGCGTTGCGCCAGGCTGCCGGGGTGGAAGTGCCCGCCTCGATCGAAGCCGAGCGCGGGCGCTTACTCGATGCCATGTCCGACATCGGCCAATACTTCCACAATGTGCCCGTGGCCATCTTCGGCGATCCGGACACGGTGATTGCGGTCACCCGCTTTGCTCTCGAACTCGGCATGGTGCCAAAATATGTCTTCACTGGCGCCACCGGCAAAGCCTTCGAGAACCGGGTCAATGAGCTGCTCGACGGGCCGATTCCACCTGCCATCGTCAAAGCCCAGGCCGATTTGCTCGAACTGCACGAACGGATCAAAGCCGACCCGGTCAAGCTCATCATCGGCAACACGCACGGCAAACACATCGCCCGGGCCGAGGACATCCCGCTCGTCCGGGTGGGCTTCCCCATCCTCGACCGCATCGGTCACCGGCTCTTCCCGACAGTCGGCTATCGCGGCGCTATGCGCCTGCTGGAGAAGTTCAGCGACGCCATGCTCGATTATCGCGACCGCACCTGCAGCGAGGAGTGGTTCGAGTTGGTGCAGTAAACGATCCGACCGATCCGACTGATCTGACTGATCTCCACCCACCATGCCCAACATCACCATCCTCGAAGAACGCCAAGCCCAGGTCCTCCGCAAGGAGGATCCGGGCCAGGTGGCCTGCGGAAAGCGGAGCGTGGCCGGCTCGGTTTCCCAGCGCGCCTGCGTCTTCTGCGGCTCGCGCGTGGTGCTCTATCCGATCGCCGACGCCCTCCATGTGGTCCACGGGCCAATCGGGTGTGCGGCTTACACCTGGGACATCCGCGGCGCCCAATCCAGCGGCCCGCAATTGCACCGTAACAGCTTTTCCACCGACCTGCAGGAAAAAGACGTGATCTTCGGCGGCGAGAAAAAACTCGCCGCTGCCCTGCGTGAATTGATCGCCGCGACCCGGCCGAAAGCCGCCTTTGTTTATTCCACCTGCATCGCCGGAATCATTGGCGATGACGTGCCCGCCGTTTGCAAGTCACTCACCGCCGAGCTGGGCCTTCCGGTGATTTCTGTGGAAAGTCCCGGTTTTTCCGGCACGAAGAAAGACGGCTACCGCGCGGCTTGTGATGCGATCTATCAACTCGTCGGCACCGGCGACACCTCACAGATCGGCCCGCACAGCATCAACCTCCTGGGGGAATTCAACATTGCCGGCGAGACCTGGCTGATGAAGGACTACTTCCGCCGCATCGGGATCGAGGTTGTTTCCTGCATTACCGGAGATGGACGCGTGGAGGAAATCCGGCGTTGCCACGGAGCCCGGCTCAATCTCGTCCAGTGCTCCGGCTCGATGATGCACCTGGCCCAGCGGCTCGAAAAGGATTACGGCATTCCCTTTCGTCGCGTTTCTTTCTTCGGCATCGAAGACACAGCGGCCGCCATTTATGATACCGCCGCGATCTTTGGCAACGCCGATATCGAACGCCGCGCGCGCGACTTAGTCGGCCAGGAACTCGCCCGCATCCAGCCCGAGTTGCGCCGCTACCGCAAAATCCTCAAGGGCAAAAAAGCCGCTATCTACGTCGGCGGAGCGTTCAAGGCGTTCTCGCTCGTCCGTGCCCTCCGCACGCTCGGGATGCGCACCGTGCTGGTCGGCTCTCAAACCGGTAATCCGCAAGACTACGCCCAGCTCAAAGAACTTTGCGACCCGGGCACCGTCATCGTGGACGACTCCAACCCGCTGGAGTTGGCGAAATTCTGCCTCGAACTCGATGTGGACCTTTTTATTGGCGGCGTCAAAGAACGCCCCATCGCTTACAAACTCGGCATTGGTTTCTGCGACCACAATCACGAGCGTAAGGAAGCCCTGGCGGGCTTCGAGGGGATGCTCAATTTCGCCAAAGAAGTCCATGCCTCCGTCATGAGCCCGATCTGGAAATTCACTCCCCGGCGGAGCAAACAACTCCACTTCCAAGCTTGAACATGGAATATTTTATGCTGCCTTCAAACAGACTCTGAATCTGAAAATCTCATCTATGAAAATCAGTGCCCGCAATGATCTCAAAGGAACCATCAAATCCATCAATTTTGGCCCCATCAGTGCCTCGCTAGTTGTGGAAATCGCTCCCGGCATCGAAATTGCCAGTGTCATCACCAAAGAATCAGCCGAACACTTAGAACTGGCACCAGGAAAAGAAGTCCACGCCATCGTCAAGGCTTCCAGCGTGATGATCGGGGTGGATTGAGATCAGTCCGCGCAGAAGTTGTCGTCCACCTGGCGACTTTTTTTTGGCCCAAGATGACAATAAATTAGCAACACACGACACGATCATGTCCACTCATCCCATCACCGAATTACGGCGCGCCCACGGGCTTTCGCAGGAAGAACTGGCCCGGCGTGCCAGGGTCACGCGCACGCTTTTGAGCAGCGTGGAAACCGGCCGGGCCACGCCGTCGGTAGCGGCCGCGCTGGCCTTGGCGCGTGCGTTGGACACCACCGTCGAGGCACTCTTCGGACCTCCCGAAACGTCCGCTGCTCCCGACTGGGCCTGGGCTCCCCAGGGGGAGACTTGTCGGTATTGGGAAGTCAGGAATCCCGAAGGGACGCTGCGGTATCCGGCCACGCTGGAAGTCGCCGGAGGCTTTGCCCACGATGGGGTGACGGGAGGGCGTCCAGCCCGGTCGTCCCGGGCCAAGCCACCGGAAACGCTGACTCTTTCCACCTGCGATCCAGCGTCAGCTCTTTTGGTTCATGCCTACGCCCATGTCGCTGGAATCCGATTGTTAGCGTTCCCCGGGCGCAGCCGGGGAAGTCTCGACCTCCTCGCCCGAAACAAAATCCACGTCGGCGCGATTCATTTTGAAACCGGCGACACCGCCGGGCGCAACCGGGAAATCGTCCGTCAAGCCCTCGGCTCGGGCTGGGTGCTGCTGCGGTTGGCCTGGTGGGAAAGTGGCTTCGTCACAAGTTCGCCCACCTCGCCGAATCGCAGCCTTGCCTCGTATCGCTGGGCCATGCGCGAACCAGGCTCGGTGGCGCGAGAGGTTCAGGAACGCCTGATCGGCCAGCGACCCGTCCAGGGTGGGGTGGTGCGCAGTCATCGGGCGGTCTCGGAAGTGGTTCGCTCCGGCTGGGCCGATGTGGGGATTTGCCTCCGCTTATGCGCGGAAGAAAACAACCTCCCATTCCGCCCGGAACAAAACGAGGCCGTCGATTTGGTCTTTGCCGAGCACCGCCTCCAAGACCGTCGCTTCCGCAATTTGATCGAACTCATCCAAAGCCGTTCCTTCCGCAAGACGCTCTCCGACCTGCCGGGGTATTCGACCCATGAGACCGGGATGCTGCAATTTACCGATCCACCGAAATGAACCGAAATCTATTCCTCATCCTGATCTCTGGCATTGCCGTAGTTACCGGCCTGGGGCTGATGCTATCGGGCTGCCAGCCGAAAGCAGACGCTCTGCCCCCTCTTCGCATCGCCGCCGCCGCCGATCTCAAATTTGCTCTCGATACGCTGCTGCGGGAGTTCCGAGAAAAACAGGGAGCGTTTCCAGTCGAAGTTACCTATGGCTCTTCGGGCAATTTGCGTGCGCAAATCGAGAACGGGGCGCCGTTTGATCTCTTCCTCTCGGCCGACATGGCGTTTCCCGAGCAACTCATCCGCGTGGGCGTAGGCCATCCCGAGACGCTTTTTCCCTACGCCGTCGGCCGTCTGGTGGTGTGGGCGCCCAAAGACTCGCCCATTGAAGTCGAGACCCTGCACGAACGCGCCCTGCTGCACCCTTCCCTGCGCAAGATTGCCATCGCCAATCCCGAGCACGCGCCCTACGGGCAGGCGGCCGTCGCCGCGCTCAAGTCCTACGGTGTCTTCAAGCAAGTCGAGCCGCGTTTTGTGTTAGGGGAAAACGTCGCCCAGACGGCGCAATTCATCGAGTCCGGCGCGGCCGACATCGGCATCATCGCCCTTTCTCTGGCCAAGGCACCCACGATGGAGCCCAAAGGGCGCTATTGGGAAATCCCGCTCGAACGCTTTCCGCGAATGCTGCAAGGCGGTGTGATGATCCGCTCGACCAAGCACCCGGATCAAGCGCGCACCGTGATCGCTCTGCTGCAATCGGCGCACGGGCGGGAGGTGCTGCAACGTTACGGCTTTATTCTTCCCGGAGAGTCCTCTGCCGCAGAACCCGAACCATGACAGCGATTGACTGGCAATCCATCGGTCTGACGGTGCGGCTCTCGCTGATCACCGCGGTGATTCTTTTGGTGCTGGGCATCCCACTGGCACTGTGGCTAGCCCGGACTCGCCATCCGTTGCGCCCCATCATTGAAGTAGTCGTGGCCCTGCCGTTGGTGCTGCCCCCGACTGTGTTAGGATTTTACGTCCTCCTGATGCTCGGTCCGCGCAGCCCGATCGGTCAGTTTTATGAAATGCTGACCGGCACGCTGCTGCCGTTTTCTTTTCCCGGCCTGGTGGTGGCCTCAGTGCTTTTTAGTCTGCCCTTTGCCGTCCAGCCGATCACTGCAGGTTTCCGTGGCGTCCGACGCGAACTGGAAGAAGCCGCCTGGTGCCTGGGGCATTCGCGCTGGAGCACGTTCTGGCGGGTGACAATCCCACAAGCGCGCGCCGGATTGCTGGCCGGGTTCGTGCTGGCTTTCGCGCACACGTTAGGGGAATTCGGTGTCGCCCTCATGGTGGGGGGTAATATCGCCGGGGTCACGCGCACGGTGTCGATCTCCATCTATGATTCGGTGCAGGCGATGGATTACGCCACTGCCGGCTGGACCTCCGCGCTGCTGTTGGGTTCCTCATTTTTTATTCTGGCCGGCCTCTATTACCTCCAACGCAAACCTCTCTCCGCATGGCCCGGGAATTAAACATACAATGCGCGATTCGTTTCGGCACGGGCTGTCGCATCGCGCCCCAGTTTGCGGTGCCGATGAAGTCGGGGCGGGTCACGCTGCTTTTCGGCCCCAGCGGCTGTGGCAAAACAACCACCCTGCGCCTTATCGCAGGTCTGGCTCGCCCGGACGAGGGGCGCATCGTCTTTGGGGAAGATGTCTGGGCCGATACCACCCGCCGCCTTTGCCTGCCGCCGCAGAAGCGCCGCATTGGTTTTCTTTTCCAAAACTACGCCCTCTTTTCCCATCTCAGCGTGCGGCAAAACCTGGCTTTCGGCTTGCAAGGTCTGCCCGCTAAAGAGCGTCAGGCACGCGTCGAGTCACTCGCCGAGTTATTGGAAATCGGCCCGCTTCTCGACCAAATGCCGCACACGCTTTCCGGCGGACAAGCCCAGCGCGTGGCCCTGGGGCGCACCCTGGCTACCCATCCCCAACTCCTGCTGCTTGACGAGCCGCTGGCCGCCTTGGATGAACCGCTCCGGCACCTAATTGGACGCGAACTGCGCGAGTTACTTCAACGCACTGCCCTGCCCGCTCTCATGATCACGCACGACCAGCGCGAACTCGATGCACTGGGGGATGATTTAGTGGTGCTCTCGCAGGGTCGGGTGCTCCAACACGGCCCGCTGCACGAGGTCCTGCAGCACCCGCGCACGGTCGAGGTGGCGCGCATTTTGGGCATGGAAAACATCCTGCCTGTGGAACAAGTGCATTGCCATTTCCCGTTGCCGCCGGAAACGAAAGGCACCGCATTCCTAGGCATCGCCTCCGAGCACATCCGGTTTGCCCGTTCCGGGGCAGCAGGCAGTTGCCTTTCCCGCCTGAGCCGGATCGAACATCAGGCCGGTTTGCTTCGACTCGAATTTGATGCGCCGTTGCCTTTGCTTGTGCGCATCACGCCGCAGGCACTCCCGCAGACCCCCCTCGAAATCGGCCGTTCCTACCCACTCGAAATCCCCCGTGAGGCACTCCGTCTCCTTCCATCCAGCGGCACCTCAAAACCCACCCCTGCTTAAGAAAATC
>CALDSX010000035.1 GCA_937924445.1 uncultured Chthoniobacterales bacterium | reverse complement strand
GCGTGCTGCTCATTTTGATCTCGCCTCCGCCAAAAATCGGTGCGAAGGTTCGTGTATCGTTTTGTACGGTCGCGGGAGTGCTTGTTTTTTTCACACATCACCATGCATCAACCCCCTCCGTGCAAAACGACTTTTTTCTATCGCCGTTTTCGCGTTAAATCGAGGTCCTGGAAATTCGTCATTTCCGTAGCAATCGGTATTCCCCCGGACGGAGAGATTCCGTTGATCTTAAGCTCCTTAAATATTCGGTCATTTCGACATCAAAACTGTAGGGTATATTTTCGTGAACAGCTGGTGCCCTTATTTTGTTACCATCTGTGAAGAGACGCCCTAGACCGGAGTTGGGCAGGAGGATTTCCGGAGGTGATTGCGCCCCGTCCGCGATGAGGATCGAGGGCAAACGCATTTCGATAACGTATTGCGATGAGCCTAGCCATCGCGTTTGCCAAACACCATAAAACCCTTATGGAGTTGTTCGCGTGCTTGAGTAGACTCGCACTGTCGAGAGCTGCGACTTCCAAACAGCCTTGGTGTTCGGGGCAACCTGTTGTAGTGGCTGGAAGATCGACCGGCTCGGCAGCCCTCCCACCGGATTTATGAATAAGGGATGAGACCCATCCGTCGGCCCCTAGAAGGTAAATAGCATCATTTACTTCTACTTTGTTAGTTCGTATTTTTATTGGAGATCCTATTTTTAGCTTTTAACCTGAAATATATCTACTCGACTTTGCCAGTGTGATTCGCCGAAAAATCCTCATATAGATTAACTTGTTCGGGCACTTTTCGAGATTTTATTCAACGGGTTATGAAACTCAGTCGGTGCTTTTGCTGGGTTGTAAAGCTCGCATTTCTCACTTTTTTGTCGAGTGCGGAAGGAACGCATCCATTCCTGTTGAGGAATGGCTCTTCGCCAAACGGTAAATCCGTTGTAAATATTCATTATCTTCCGCCACTTGTATCACCTCGACCGGCAATCGTTTTAACACATGCATCTGATTCTTGTCTTTTCTAGATAGCGGCCTGGCAGATATTTAGATGCTAAAGTGGCTGAGTGAGGAAGTTGAAGCCTTAAATATCATTGACAGGAGTCCTTGCCGTGAATTGGCGTTCGGTTGTGGTAGAGGGCCAGGCAGTTTTGCACTGTTAGCTAGCATCCTTATCCGACGTTTGGGGTGAAGTGAGCTCTCTCTGACAAATAGGGTGTGGTGACGTGTGCCAGCGGTTAAAAAACCATCGTTTGCAAAGTTCTCGTAGATGTTCGGATAGTTTTATTCAGGCAAGCGATCATTCCGACGTCCCGCTCAACAGGAGCCGCACCATGTGATTCTTCGTTTGAAAGGCCAAAGCAGCGTGGCCCCTTCAGACATGGGAAGAATCTCTGCCGGAGCAGAGAGAAATGGAGGTGTAATTTCCAAAGAAAAGCATCTCGATTGTCTTGATTTTAGCAACGTATAACTCAACTTAGTTTCTACCTTCCTTTTTGGGTCAGACAGAATCTATGAAATTAAAAGACCAACAGTTCTTATGGTTACTGCCTTTTTTTGTATTTGAACCGACCGATGGTGCCATGCGTAGTGCGTTGGCCATTTGTGAGTATCTCTTGGACGAAGGTGCCTCTGTTCGTATTCTGACGACTTCTTTTTCTTCAAACCCTTTGCTTAAAAAATTATCCGTCAGCGATTTAATGTTCGCAAACTCGGAAGTGGTTGAAGTGGCGCGAGTGAACATAGACAGTTTCAGCCAAGTAACGCTGGTGCCAAGCCAGCATAAACAACTTGAAATCGTCGTTCTCGTGCCGGCGAGTTGTGCCGGAGAGATTGAGATGATGCCTTCTTGGCCCCCTGAAGCCCGAGCGATGTTTAATTCCACAGCCGAAGGATTTATTACTAACATCACATGCGTTATTTCTTTAGACGACTCTGCTGAGGGTCGTAAGTTAAGAAAGTTGGCCTATTATCGCGGGGCTTCAACGGTATTTTACTTGCGCCATTCGAATCTTTACGGACGTGTGTCTCGTTTCCCTGTAACGGACGCACTGCTTTGCGCTTCAAAATACATCGCCTCCTTACATCCAAAAGGAGCGCCTATTGTTGAGGGAATCCGAGCGCCGATCCTCAGTCGCGACACGCTAGCTACCGACTTGCAACGCGAATTTATTGTTCTATGCAATGCACATCCAGAAAAGGGGCTCGGGCTTTTTCTTTCTTTGGCTCAATCGTTTTCACATACGCTGCCAAATGAGAAATTTCTGATTATCGAATATCGTGGCAGGCTGAAATATTTTCTGGAGAAGTTGCGCAGCAGAGGAGAAAATTATTCTATCCCTCCCAATCTCTCAATCAGCCTTCCTGTTGACCAGCCGAAGAAGATTTTTTCAGTCGCGAAAGTCACCATCTCTCCCTCTTTCGACGAGCCATATGGCCGAGTTGCCTCAGAAAGTATAATGAACGGGATCCCCGTTATTTGTTCCGATACTGGAGGTTTCACAGAGTCAGCACGAGGAGTAGAAACTAAGTTTCCGTTGCCCAAAACCTATGTGAAAAATCCGTTTTCAATTCCTCTCGAGCAGGATATCCAGCCATGGATTTCGGCGTTGAACAAATTACTTACTAATCCCGACTTTTATGAGCGACAGTCTGTCGCGCTGAGAGCTCTGGCTAAATCTTACCTAAGTGAGGAGGAAAACCGACGTAAACATATTTCTTTCTTTCTAAAAGCACTAGCCATTGCCGAGCGGCGGAAAGCACATCCCACGGCTGCGCCGAATCTCCAAAGAGGCGATGAACGCCTATGATCTCAATAAAATTAAAAAGTTTTCCCCCTACGTTACAATTCGAGGCTAAGAGTGTTATCGAAGCCTAATGTCATCCTTCGAATTCTTCTAGAGCATCGAGCGTAGAATCTCTACAAGAAACGGCCGATGGTTTGGCTACGGCAGAGGTGATGGATTTATGCCGTTTATTCATTAAATACGCCTAATAAAGGGGCAAGCCTTGATCGAAAGCGTTCTGCTGGCTCTTCATTCAACGCGTAGGTTGGTATTATTGCCTGATACAAACGTGGAGTATGATGAGGGGACAAACGACGGAGAAAAAAGCAGGTTTAGCGATAATCCAAAACATTCGAAGCATTCTAGTAATTAGTGTTTTTCTGACCCTCCCCGTGGTGGTTTTTCGAAACAGAAGCACATAAGTTTTACAACTTCATTGTGGCCTCGGATCCTTTTTCCGAGGGAACCTGTCGGTCTGCCAATCGGTTGCCACGTTTGTACGGTTATAAGAAAACCCTCCCGGCTGCTAAACCGGGAGGGTTAGAGAATTAAATGAGCGAGCGCTCCTTTGGAAGCGTGAGCTCTGTTGGATTAGTAGCCCGACCAGAAGTTGTTGTCTGTTGGGAGCACCGCGGGAGAGACGCGGTTTTTGGAGTTTGCACTGATCGCGACGTTGCCGTTTGTCAGGAGCGCAGCTCCAAAGATGTCGGCCCCGTTGGACACAACCAATCGGCTCTGGTCTTTGAGATAGGGAGTGAGGTTAGCGAAGGTGATGCTGGACTGGGTGGCTGAAGGATTCTCGATCATGTATTGATCCACCGCAGCGGAAAGGATGCGGGCATCGTTAACAAGATTCGAGGCCTGTGCGCGCTGACGAGCGCGGATGAAGCTCGGAACTGCAAGAGCTGCG
>CALDSX010000034.1 GCA_937924445.1 uncultured Chthoniobacterales bacterium | reverse complement strand
TGATCTCGCCTCCGCCAAAAATCGGTGCGAAGGTTCGTGTATCGTTTTGTACGGTCGCGGGAGTGCTTGTTTTTTTCACACATCACCATGCATCAACCCCCTCCGTGCAAAACGACTTTGTTCTATCGCCGTTTTCGGGTTCAGTGCTGGAGACGAGTGAAGGTTGAGTTTTTTTCAAAGACTTCATGAGGATACTTGGAGTGTTCATAGTAAGGACAGCAAACTCTGGCCGTTTGGAGGTAACGCGGCCGGGTATTTTAGAGGGGAGCCGAGGCACTTGCGCCATTGGTTTTGCGCTCAGCACTCAGAAGCAGGGTGCGCATACGTCCTTCCCAAAAGCTGTGCGAGAAACGGTGCTGTCCGGCTTTCAGGGCAGAGCACCACTTCTTCTGGTGATCCGGAGGCGACAAGGCGTCCGCCGTTTTCACCGGGCTCAGGGCCGATGTCAAGGAGATAATCGGCTTCGGCCATAAGAGATGTGTTGTGTTCGATAGTTACGATTGTGTCTCCACCGTCGACGAGGCGGTGCAGCAGGCGGACAAGCTTTTCTACATCTGCCATGTGGAGTCCGATGGTTGGCTCTTCGAGCAACAAAAGTCTTCCGCTTGGTTGAAGGGCTCTCACCGATGCGTTGTTGAGGCGAGTGAGGGTGGGACCGCGTCGGGCCAGTTCTGTAACGAGTTTGATGCGTTGCGCTTCACCACCTGAGAGTGTGGGGCTGGGCTGGCCAAGTTGAAGATAGCCAAGACCAGTTTCTGCCAGAAGACTCAGTGGATGGGCGATCTTGGGGAAAGCTTTGAAAAAGGTTGCGGCCTCGTCCACGGCCATAGCCATCACCTGACTGATGGATTTCCCGTCGAGCGTGATCTCGAGAAGGCGCGGGTTAAAACGACTGCCACCGCATTCTTCGCAGGGAACATGGCTGGGTGGCAGGAAATTCATCTCGATCTTAATTGTGCCGTGACCGCCACAAGCTTCACAGCGGCCTCGGCCGGTGTTGAAAGAGAAATCGGAGGCCGTTAGACCGCGCATACGGGCGGCGGGCAGTTGCGCAAAAAGTTGCCGGATTTGGTCGAAGAACCCCACGTAAGTTGCGGGGGTCGAACGTGGCGTTTTGCCGATGGGAGATTGGTCCACCTCCACTACACCATCGAGACCGTCGAGACCGGAAATTGAGAGCCAGGGTCTTGCGGCGTCTTTACCTTTTTTGCGTTTGCCCTGAGTGCGGGACAGAGCGAGGCCCTCCTCGACAGCGGGACGCAAAACACCGCGCATGAGGCTACTCTTGCCGGAGCCCGAAACGCCAGTAATGACGGTTAAACACTTTTTAGGAATGCGGACATCGATTGATTGCAAATTATTGGCACGAGCACCGCGAAGTTTGATCCAGCCTGCCCGGCCAGGTTTGCGCCGATGCCCGAGCAGAGGGTGGGCCATCGGCTGGCTCAGCGCACGACCGGTGGGTGATGCGGGGTTGTTAAGAAGCTGCGCGGGAGTCCCCTCGGCAACAACGCGCCCGCCCTCGCGACCGGCTGCAGGACCAAGATCCAGGATGTGATCCGCACGTCGAATGGTCTCTTCGTCATGTTCAACGACGACAAGAGAATTTCCGCGTGCCCGGAGCGTTTCGAGCATTTCGAGGAGGCGAATGTTGTCGCGCGGGTGGAGACCTATGGTTGGTTCGTCGAGGACGTAAAGTGTGCTACGCAGAGTGGAGCCGATCTGGGCAGCCAGCCGGATGCGCTGAGATTCCCCGCCGGAAAGTGTTTTTGCGGATCGGTCAAGAGCGAGATAACCGAGACCGGCCTGCCGCATAAAATCGAGGCGGGAAGAGATTTCGCGGATGATATCGCGAGCGATTTCGTAATCGGTTCCATTAAGCTTAAATTGTGCCAGGGCCGTGGTGGCGCGGTCAGCGGAGAGGCGGGTAAATTCGTGGATCGCCATGCCTTGAAATCTGACGGCACGGGCGACGGAGTTTAGCCGTGCACCGCGGCAGGCGTGGCAGTCGGAGAGTTCAACCACTTCAGCGCTTTCGAAGCAGCGTTCTTCGCGCAGCTCGAATTCAAGAACTGATTCTGATTCATCTCGACGTTCCAAAATTGCGCCCCGGTTTCCGTTCCAAATCACCCCGTAGCCTCGACAGGCCGGACACCAACCGTGGGGGGAGTTAAAGCTGAAGAGTCGCGGATCGAGCGGTTCAAAAGATCTGCCGCAACCGGGACAAGCCATTTCAATGCTCAATATACGAATGCGATTACGGCGGTCGAGAAATTTGATCACTCCTTTACCAATCTTTAATGCGGTATCGAGGCGACTCTCCATTTCACCTTCGAGAGATCGGGCTTCTCGAGGAAGTGTGAAGATAACTGCATCGATAGAATGCTCTTTGAACCGGTCGAGTTTTTGAAAACCCTTGGCTTTCATAATTTGTCCATCCACCAAGAGGTCTGTATAGCCGTGGCTCAAGGCCCATTCAGCGATTTCGGAGTGGAACCCTTTGCGACCTTTTACAAGTGGGGCAAGGACACGGACAGGGCCTGTTTGAGCGGCATCGATGAGGAGACGCTGAATCGAAGCGCGGCTGCGTTGGACAACTGCCAAGTCACAATCGGGACAGAATTGGGAACCGAGCTTGGCAAAAAGCAAACGCAGAAAGTGGTAAATTTCGGTGACGGTGGCCACGGTGGATTTGCCACCGCCGCGTGTGATACGCTGTTCAATTGCGACGGTGGGTGGAAGCCCCCCGACCCAATCCACATCGGGCTTTTCCATCTGACCGACAAACTGGCGGGCATAGGCTGACATGCTGTCCAGAAACCGGCGTTGCCCCTCCGCAAAAAGGAGATCAAAGGCGAGAGAGGATTTGCCTGAGCCACTGAGACCTGTGATGACAACGAGTTGATCGCGGGGAATATCCACACTGATGTTCTTGAGATTGTGTTCGCGAGCCCCGCGAATGGCTATTTTTCCCGGGATAAGAGGAATGTCGTTTGGGACACTCTTGGTCTTGGCAAGTGTTTTGCGATGAGTGCGTGGTTTGAGCCCCAGGAGTGGCGCAAGGTAGCGTCCTGTGACGGAGCGGGAATTCGAGGCGATTTCGAAGGGTTTTCCGGCAGCAACGATGGTTCCGCCGGCGGCGCCGGGCCCTGGACCGAGGTCAATGATGTGATCGGCATTCTTAATAACATGAAGATTGTGCTCGATCACAACCAAAGTCTCACCTTCGTCAGCAAGACGGTGGAACACGTTGAGCAAAAGGGCGATATCGTCGAAGTGAAGTCCGGTGGTTGGTTCGTCAAAGAGAAGGAGATCGGTTTTTTTTGGGAAACGGTTTATGCCAGAGCGGCGTGCGGCGAGATGACCAACGAGTTTGAGTCGTTGGGATTCTCCCCCGGAAAGAGTGTTGAGAGGCTGGCCAAGGCGGAGATAGCCGAGACCGGTTTCTTCGAGGAGACGCAGAGGATCGACGATTTCTCGTTCGAGTCCGCGTCGGCGGAAGAAAGTGACCGCCTCGGAAACGGTCATTTCGAGGACGTCATGAATGGAGTGCCTGTCGAGCTGGATTTTGAGCAGCTCCGGTTTGAACCGCCGCCCTTCACACTCGGGGCATCGAACGAAAATATCACTGAGAAACTGCATCTCGACTTTTTCAAAACCGGCCCCACCGCAGCGCTCGCAACGACCGCAACCGGAGTTAAAAGAGAAATCCCCGACGCAAAATCCGGCGGCTTTGGCGTCATCGAGCTCCGCGAAGAGGCGGCGGATGCCGTCGAAGACTCCCGTATAAAGCGCAGGCGTGGAGCGGGGAGTTTTCGAGAGAGGCGCCTGGTCCACGAGAAGGATTTGACCGATGCGTTCGGCACCTTCGATCGTTGCGATTTTGCCATGATCTTCACCATCTGGCAGAGCCCCGCGCAGACGCATCAATGACTTGTGAAGAAGTGTGTGGAGGAGGGTGCTCTTCCCTGAACCGGAGACTCCCGTCACACAGGTGAAACAGCCAAGCGGAATGTCGAAATCAGCGTTACGAATGTTATGGGCACAAGCCTGCCGGAGCCGTAGGTAGGAAATTGGGGAGCGGGACTTTGGGGCCGCCAGAATCGTTTTGCGATTATTGAGGTAATCCGCTGTGAGCGAAATTCCTTGGGGAAGTTTTTTGAGTGCAGAGTGGTCGCCGTTAAAGACGAGTTTTCCACCTGTTTGGCCGCGCCCAGGGCCAATGTCCACGATTCGGTTGGCAGCGCGCATGACGGCCTCTTCATGTTCAACGACGACGAGGGTATTTCCGCGGTCACGCAGGGATCGGAGCGCCTGAACTAGTCGGTCTGTGTCTTCAGGATGAAGGCCGATAGTCGGTTCATCTAGAACAAAAAGTGTGTTAACAAGCCCTGCGCCAATACATGAAGTGAGGTTGACACGCTGGAGTTCGCCACCGGAGAGTGTGCGAGCAGTGCGGTCGAGAGTGAGGTATCCCAGCCCTACATCTTCAAGACAGCGCAGGCGGGATATGATTTGGTTGAGTACGAGAGTTGCCTGCGGGCAGTCCTTAATTTTGGATTGCAGAGACTCGAGGCGCGGGAGCAGATCGTCGGTGGGGAGTGCATTAATTTCCGGAAGTGTGAGGGCATTGCTTCCGAGACGAAGGCGATAATTCAACGTCTCGGGCTGGTAACGTCCGGCGTTACACGTTGGACAGGGGCAGGCACTTCTGTAACGGCTTAAGAAGACCCGGACATGCATTTTGTAGGCTTTCGATTCCAGCCATTTAAAAAATCCCTCGACGCCATACCATAGACCGGATTCCCAAAGTTGCTCGGGGCTCATGGTGGATGCGTCCGGATCACCCTTGATGACCCAGCGTTGGTCGGTTTCGCTTAGTTTGTCGAAAGGAACCCGTGTTGGGATTTGTGCTTGGCGGGCTGCGTGGATCAGATCGCGCTGGCTCTCCTGGAATTGCGTTCCTGAAAAGGCACGCACGGCGCCTTGCTCAAGCGAGAGGCTCCTGTCAGGTATGGCTTTATCCAGATCAAGGGCAAGCAATCGTCCAAACCCTCTACATTTTGGACAGGCACCGAGAGGATGATTGAAGCTGAAGAGCGACGGAGTGGGCGGGCGAATGCTGAGGTCACAGTGTGCGCAATGCCAGCCGCGCGAGAAGGGATGTTCTTTTCCGGTGTCGGTTTCGATAACCAACAATTTTCCACCACCGAGGTGTAACGCTGTTTCGATAGACTCAGCCAGGCGGTTTTTGACGGTCCGGCTGGCGTGTTCAGGGTCAAGCGGACCGAGGCGATCCTGCACAACGACAATTTCTGAGGGAAGTTTCAGCGTGGAGACGGGCGGCTCGTCGGTGCGCAGCAGTTGGCCGGCTATCCAGACGCGAAGATAGCCTTGGTTTTGAAGGAGAGAAAACAACTCTGCAGGAGAAACCTTTTTCGGCGCAGGAATGAGGAAGGCCAGCAACAAGGTTTTGCCGCTGAGAGACTCGATGAGGTGGTGCAGGATCGAGTGAGCGGTTTCGGGACGAATCTCTCTCCTGCACAAGGGGCAAGAGGCCTCGGCAAGTAACGGAAACAAGAGTTTGAGGTGATCATTAATTTCCGTTAGCGTGCCTACCGTTGAGCGTGAATTGCGAACGCTGTTGTTTTGCTCAAGGGCAATCGCGGGAGGGATACCCGAGATCTCTTCGACTTGCGGCTTGTCCATCCGCTCAAAAAATTGGCGGGTGTAGGGACTGAATGTCTCGATGTAACGCCTCTGCCCTTCGGCGTATATGGTATCAAAGGCGAGAGAGGATTTTCCGGAGCCGCTCGGTCCGGTTATGACAACCAACTCGCCGACAGGAATGTCGAGATCAATACCGCGCAGGTTGTTTTGCCTGGCACCGCGAATACGGATCGGATCTTTGACGGGTGGCCGATAGGCTATTTCGGATAGGCGACGGGAGGTTAGAGCAACTTTGGGCATGTGGCAACGTTACGCCTTCAAATCGTCGCGGGGACGCCACGCGGTATTTCAAAACCGTTGGCAGGGCTGTCAAGCGGTGGTCTGCTCACTCACCAATGATTTTGATGAGAACGCGTTTGCGACGGCGGCCGTCAAATTCGCCATAAAAAATCGCCTCCCACGGTCCCAGATCGAGTTGACCGCCTGAGATGGCAACAACCACCTCACGGCCCATGATGGTGCGTTTGAGATGGGCGTCGGCGTTGTCTTCAGCGCCATTGTGGGCGTATTGTGAGTAGGGCTTCTCGGGGGCGAGCTTTTCGAGCCAGCGTTCGAAATCTTGGTGCAAACCACTCTCATTATCATTAATGAAAACGCTAGCGGTGATGTGCATGGCGTTGACAAGACAGAGCCCCTCTTGAACTCCGGAAGCCTTCAGCGCCTTCTCGACATCGGACGTGATGTTCACAAATCCCCGACGGGTTGGGAGGTCAAACCAAAGCTCTTTGCGATGTGTTTTCACAATGATAAAAAGCCGAGAAAATACACCCGATGTCAACCATGTTTTTATGTGTTCTCAGCCCAAGAATTTTCCCGGGTTCAGAATACCCTTGGGATCGAGTGCATTTTTAACCACGCGATGCAGGGTATCAAGAGCCTTGCCGGTCGCTTTTGGCCACCAGCGAGCTTTGGCCAGACCAATCCCATGTTCGCCTGTAATTGCCCCCTCCCAGGCGATAACTTGGGCAAAGAGTTCATCGAGAGCAAGCGACACTTCCTTTTGAACAGGTTTTTCCTCGGCATGGGGCACCATAATATTCACATGGATGTTCCCATCGCCGGCGTGGCCAAAGCAGGCCACAGGAAAACCATATTTTTTCTGTAGCCCTGCTGCGAACCGCATGAGATCCACCAGGCGTCCTCGAGGAACCACCACATCTTCGTTGAGTTTGGTAAGACCTGTGGCTTTAAGCGACTCGGAAAACCCCCGGCGCAATCCCCAAAGCCGCTCACATCCTTCCTCACCAACCGCCTTGTCCAACGCCCGTGCACCGAGTTTTTTCATCAACTCCATCAGCATCCCGACCTCAGTATCAACGGTGGTTTTCTGCCCATCCACCTCCAGCAACAAATGGCTTTTACCCGGTGGAACGAGATCCGCCCCCAGATGCTGCCGCGCAGCCTCCAACGTGAATTCATCGGCGATTTCCAGAGCCGCAGGCAGAAATCCGGCTTGAAAAACCTCTTGAACGGCCTTTGCGGCCAGAGGCATGGTATCGAAGCAGCACGACACGACGGCCCGCTGCGGCGGATGTGGAATGATTCGCAAAGTCGCCTCAGTAATGACACCGAGCATTCCTTCGCTACCAGTAAAAAGGCCTGTAAAATCGAAACCCACCTTATTTTTAATGGTTCGCCCGCCGACCTGGACCACTTGCCCGCCGGGCAAAACCACAGTGAGCCCGAGGACGTAGTTGCGGGTAACACCGTATTTCAAGCAGCGGGGACCGCCCGCATTGGCCGCAATATTACCGCCGATGGTTGAATGACGAAGGCTGGCTGGGTCGGGTGGGTAAAACCAGCCAAGTTCGCGCACGGCTTTTTGTAATCGGCCCGTGACAACACCGGCTTCGACACGCGCTAAGCCGTCGGCTGTGCTAATCTCCAAAATGCGATCCATTTTCTTGAGATCCAGCACAATACCACCATGATGGGGCACGCAGCCACCCACGTAACCGAACCCAGCGCCACGCGGGGTGACAGGCAGCGAAAGTTCTGCGGCAACGCGAAGCACCGCAGCCACCTGCCCAACTGAATTGGGACTGACGACGAAATCTGGCGGTGTGGCGGCGAACCATTTGTCCCCTGCAAAAGCAGCAACGTTATCCGGCCCCTCCAGAAAAGCTTCGGCCCCGAGAAGACGTCGGAGCTTTCGTGAGGCCTTTGTAAGGAGGGTTTGATCCGGACGAGGCCCCGGCGCGGGAATTTTGAGACTGCGAGTCAGTGAGCGTCGAAATTCAACGGAGATTGGACGACGTCCGCGCGAAGGGGATTTAGATTCCATTTCGAAGATACCTATACGCAAAGTAAACGTGCTGTCCGCGAGAACTTTTGCGGTAGTTTTTGGTCAGCAATTCAAGGCCGCAGGTGGACTCCCCTGCCCCTACTATGAAATCCGGGTTTATGCTTAAGTGACAGATGGCCATTCCCATGATCTATCGCCAGAGTAAAATTCTGGCAACCGCGGCCGGTTCCGTGACACCACCTCTTGCTGGGGGATGGGACATCGGATGGTCAGCGCTGCGCGGCTATATCATTCGGACGCTCTTTTTTCTGAAGAGCGCGACGGAGCTTTGAGAGAGCGATGTTTTGGAGTTGGCGGATGCGTTCGCGTGTGACGCCGAACTTGCGGCCAACTTCTTCGAGTGTTTTTGGTTTTCCGCCGTCGAGACCAAATCGGGAGAAAATGATTTTTTTCTCGCGTTCATCGAGGACATTAATGAGGTCGCTGATCTCGTCTTTGAGATTTTTATCCCGGAGCAATTCGAACGGGGTGAAAGCATCTTCGTCGCCGACGATCTCTCCGAACTCGGTGGTATCGTCATCGCTGATTGGGGCGTCAAGGGAGGCCGGGCGGATAGAGACCGTTTTAAGCTGCGACACTTTGGCGGTGGCCAGGCCGATTTCCTCGGCCAGTTCGTCGTCGGTTGGCTCGCGACCGAGTTCTTCACTCATCTGAAGGGCAACCCGGCGCATTTTAGAGATTTTATCCACCAGATGAACGGGCAGGCGGATCGTCTTGGATTGGTTAGCCAATGCGCGTTTGATGGATTGTTTGATCCACCATGCGGCATAAGTACTTAGTTTTCCACCCTTGGCGGGATCAAAGCGTTCAACAGCCTTCATAAGGCCGATATTGCCTTCAGAGATAAGATCGAGGAGGGGAAGGCCGAGGTTAGCGTAGTCGTGAGCGATTTTGACAACGAGTCGGAGATTCGACTTGATCATTAAAGCACGAGCTTCTCTGTCCCCTTTCTTAATTCTGGCAGCAAGATCGATCTCCTGCTCAGGTGTTAGGAGTGGGATTTGTCCAATTTCACGGAGATAGATTTTTATGCTGCTGTCGCTGTCTTCGGAATGCATTCTTCGGTGTTGGGTTGAAAAAGAGTTTTTAAGCGATCGATTTATGAGAATCTCAGCCGCTGATTAATTCATTTCGATTTGGTTTTGTGCCGTCTTTTACAGTGTGCCAATAGCGTCCGGCAATGCGAGAGAGAGTTAAGATTGATTTAGAACTTTGCGGACATAAGATTTTCTACGAAAAAAGACTTTCAGGATAGTTAATTCGTTCAAATAGTTCAACATAATTTTTTAATATTTTTATACTTTTTGTCTATCGAGAGGAAAAACTCCGGTCGTTTGGGTGTGACGGAGAGTGGCAGGGGCGAGCAAATCCGCTCGACAAGGCGAAGTAGGTGCTCATTATTGAGCCGATGAGCATGTTAAAAGATCTGCCAGATGCGAACGGCTACTTCGGCACGTACGGCGGGCGCTTCGTTCCGGAGACCCTTATTGGGCCTTTGGACGAATTGGCCTCCGAATACGCAGCCGCCAGAGACAACGGAGAATTCCAGATTGAACTCGAGCGACTTTTGAGGGAATACGTTGGCCGTCCCACACCACTTTATTTCGCCCGACGTCTCACAGAAAAGCTCGGCGGCGCCAGAATTTATCTTAAACGAGAGGACTTGCTTCACACTGGCGCACATAAAATAAACAACGCCCTCGGGCAGGCCCTCCTTGCAAGGCGGATGGGTAAGCGTCGGATAATCGCGGAGACCGGTGCCGGACAGCATGGTGTCGCCACTGCCACCGTCTCAGCACTTTTCGGGTTGGAATGCGTTATTTACATGGGTGCTGTGGACATGGAACGACAGGCTTTGAATGTTGCGCGGATGCGATTTCTCGGTGCGGAGGTGCGGGGAGTTTCAGCCGGTCAGGCGACGCTCAAGGAAGCGATCAACGAGGCCATGCGCGACTGGGTGACAAATGTTCGGGATACCCACTACATCCTTGGCAGCGCTCTGGGGGCTCATCCATACCCGATGATGGTGCGCGATTTTCATCGCGTGATTGGTCTAGAAGCAAGGCACCAAATCCTTGAACGAGAAGGCAAGCTTCCGGAATTGCTTGTTGCGTGCGTGGGTGGTGGCAGTAACGCCATGGGACTTTTTCATCCGTTTCTCGACGACGGAACAGTCCAAATGATTGGTGTGGAAGCCGGAGGGGACGGGATTATGCCGGGGCGCCATGCCGCCCGTTTTCAAGGCGGTCGGCTCGGGGTTTTGCAGGGAACAAAAACTTATCTGCTTGCCGACTCGGACGGCCAGATCGAGCTGACGCATTCAGTCTCCGCTGGTCTGGACTACGCTGCCATTGGGCCGGAGCACGCAAACCTGCGTGAATTGGGTCGCATAAACTACAGTTTTGCAACCGATACCGAGGCGCTTGATGCGTTCCGGTTGCTCTCGGAGGTTGAAGGCATCATTCCCGCCTTAGAAACCGCCCATGCTGTGGCTGAAGTCGTTAAGCGCGCGCCCACCATGCCTCCAGAAAGCAGTATCATCGTCAACCTCTCCGGGCGAGGAGACAAAGATGTGCAACAAGCCGCAGTTTTCTGTGGAGTCAACACCGGTTTATGAACTCAGACGGAGAAAACCGCGTCGCCACACAGGGTCTTGTCGGGACTTTCTCGTCAGATTCAACCTCGCCGATTTCTGAAGAACTCACCCTTGATTTCATCTGCCCAGTTTGTGGCGCGATCCTACAAATCGAACGCTGCAAGGTGATTTGCCGTTCGAATATTTGCGGATATCGAATCATTATGACATGCGCAGAATTTTAGCGTTGCCCTTCTTTTTAAAACTTAGAAACGTGACGAATGGTTGGCGCCGAGAGATTACAGCCAGGGGATGAACTTTATGAGCGAGCCCGCACCCAAAGAGGTTTTCTGCGTGAAAAATTCGAATTTCAAAAACGTCATGTTAATCGTATTAATAGCCTAGGCTTCGAAACGATTGCTTCAACGTGATTTCTTATTTCGTCACCTAACAAACCTACCAATAATTACCAATTGGTGGGGAATGCTTATTCCTTCATCTGATTGAGCGGCTGTCTGGCTGCCGCGTAATATTTTTTTATGAAATGGTCATTTAAACTCGCAAAACTCGCTGGGACAGAAATCCGCGTCCACATCACTTTCCTTTTGCTGTTGGCGTTTTTTGGCTGGCTTTTCTACTCGCAGGGGGGGATACCGGGAATGGTTCAAGGGCTGGTCTTCATTCTTTTACTTTTTCTCTGTGTACTCTTGCACGAATTTGGCCATTCTTTGGCGGCGAGAGCATATGGCATTCGGACGCCGGACATCACATTACTCCCGATTGGTGGCGTGGCTCGGCTTGAACGGATGCCGGAGCGTCCGTTACACGAGCTAGTTGTCGCTCTTGCGGGACCGGCCGTGAATGTGGCGATCGCCATTGGTCTGGCTGTTGTCATCGGCCCCGATCTGATGAAGCTCAATCCGGATGACTTGGCACGCATCGAGAGCAATCTCCTCCTCAACCTAATGTCAGTGAACATTTTTCTTGTTTTATTCAATCTTTTGCCTGCTTTCCCGATGGATGGCGGTCGCGTGCTCCGAGCGCTGCTTGCCACGCGCCTCCCCTATGCACGTGCGACAGAAATCGCCGCCACGGTGGGACAGGCCATGGCTCTTGTGTTCGGATTTTTCGGTTTTTTTAACGGGCTGCCGACGCTCATTTTCATTGCTTTTTTCGTTTGGATGGGTGCCTCTCAGGAAGCGGCCCTGGCTAATATGCGCAACATTTCGTCAGGTCTCGCAGTGGAAAGCGCCATGATCAGGCATTTTCGTGCTTTGGATGAAGCAGCAACACTTAATGAAGCGGTGGAAGCGCTTTTGGACACATCGCAACATGAATTTCCTGTTATTCCGCGGGAAGGGGGGGCGGTGCTCGGGGTTTTAACGCGAAAAGATCTGATCGCCGCTCTGCGTCAGAGGGGGGCTTCGACGCCTGTTATCGAAGTTATGCAGCGGGGTATTCCGTCGGTGCGGATGCATTCTCCGCTAGAGGATGCTTTTCGCCTCATGAATGAATGTGGGTGTCCAGCATTACCTGTTGTGGATCAATACGGAAGGCTTGTTGGATTGATCACCCCTGAAAATGTGGGTGAAATGATGATGATCCATTCAGCACTCGGCGGATCTGTTCCTCGTTGGCGCACCTGCATAACCCCGGTCGGGTAAGTGTGGGCTGTTTCCACTTTCTACCTGCCTCAGTGAAAGCAACCCTCGTCTCTCTCTACCCCACCTCTGCGGCGATTGAATTGGGGAGACCGGCGCTCACACCCGAGTTGCTTGCGGCGTCAGGAGCTCGCTATTCAAGAAACAACGAAGGGCTCGAAGCGATTCTTTCACGGATCGATCCCGCAGATCCGGATCGTTCTGTGGACAGCATTTTCCGAATGGTGGACTACGGGCATCAATCTATCGCTGACATGGCTCCGATTGCCATGTTTCTTGACGGGGTTTCCATTTGGTTGGCCTTTAATATCTGGTCGGTGTGTCCCACGGCAGGGGGGCAGGAATCCTCAACGCGCTACATTCAGCTTGATCCCTCTGGGCTGCCAGACCCGGCTGCGGTTGAGATACCAGAAGCCGAGCGGGGGCGATGGATTGAAAGGATGAACGATTCGTTTCGCGCCTACTCGCATGCATTGAGACTCTGGGAGCGTTTGCTCGAACGCCGACCCGACCTGTCGGGAATCCCCAACTCGTTGCTTGCCGATCAATCGGAGGCAGCCTTAAAAAAGACGGCCCGAATGAGGCGAAATTACGCTTTTGACCGAGCTCGCGTTCATCTGCCTGCCGCAGCTCTGACGAACGTTATGCTTGTCATGTCGGCCCGCGGTTGGGTGGCGCTCTGCCAACATCTTCTTTCCCATCCTCTTGCCGAACCTCGAACTCTCGGCAGACTCATCCAGGCCGAGTTAGCTCTTGTGGTACCCCGCCTCCTAAGACACGCGCGCGCGGTGGCCTCTTTCGAGAAGGGCCTCCGGGACGAATTTGAAGCTTGGCAAGCAGCGGCAGCCGCGCGAGTAATGAGCGGGCAGGAGCTGTTCCCCTCGATAGAACCCGAGGCGTTTCTCGAGATCATGCCGCCACCCGAGTTAAACGGGGAGGCGATGGCCGAGGGGTTGCGCTATCACGACAATCGCTATGCATGGACGGGGCAGGCGCTCCGCCGGACTGCGGTGCGATTTGGGTGGAATGCAGTCGGGTTTGCCGAAATCCGCGACCTGAATCGGCATCGTACAGGGAGCAAATATTGTCCTTTGACGCCCGTCGGTTTCTACGGAGCACTCGACCAGATTCCGCCCGATTGTCTAGAGTCGTTGGAGGCAGTAGAACTCGCCGCCTATGCCCATCAGAGCGCTGCGCGCGCACGCGCTGCCGCAGAACGCATCGCTTCGGGAGATTTTACTGCTCTTTACGACCTACCACTTGGAACGCAGCTTCCATTCGAACACGTCACCACTTTAGACAAAGTCATCTATGAAGCCGAGTTGCGCACAGGCGCCGGCGCCCATTACCGTTATGCAGCACACCTAAGAGATGTCTTATCACTTCTTTACAAAAAAATACCCGAGTTACGTGGGTGCATCATTGAGGGGGCTGCGGAACCTGAATGAACCTGCAAGTCCGTTGGCGAGTAACCCTATTTAATTAATGGCAAGGACTTCTCGTGCACGTTCGAGCGATTCGTCGAATGTGGCCCGAAAATTCTCACGACCGATCACTTCAATAAAACCGGCTTTGCGTAGCATCTGAAGCGGTTGTTGGTGAATCCCACTGAGAATGACCACCCCGCCGCGGGCACGCATTCTCTCGACAATACTTTCGAGAGCGTTCATGCCGGTGGCATCCATCGCTGTGACCAGATGCAGCCGCAGGATCAATACCCTCGGCCACTCATCCACTCGATCGAGCGCATCCTCCATTTTCTCGGCTGCGCCAAAGAGGAAAGGGCCAAAGATGCGATAAACAAGGACGTCTTTGGGAATCTCTTTGCCCTGAGCGATTTGTTCAGGCCGCTCGAGCATGTCTTCAGCAGTCACTCGACTGACCTCAGTGGTTTGCGAAACCCGTTTGATAAAGAGAATCGCAGCAAGCACCATGCCCACCTCGACCGCCACCACAAGGTCAAAGACAACGGTTAAGGTTAAGGTGCTCACTAAAACAGCAACATCACTGCGTGGCATTTTGGGGATGCGAAGCAGCTCATGCCATTCGCCCATCTTAAAGGCCACAACCATAAGCACCGCAGACATCGCTGCCATTGGAATAACCGAGGCCAAACGCGCTGCCGCAAGGACAATGGTTAGCAGCACGGCGGCATGGACCATACCGGCCAGCGGCGTGCGTCCTCCGTTGTTCACGTTTGCAGACGTCCGCGCGATCGCCCCGGTAGCCGGTAACCCGCCGAAAAGTGGGCAAACAAGATTCGCAATCCCCTGAGCGATAAGCTCTGTATTACTGTTATGTCGGTCGCCAGAAAGACCGTCCGCCACCACAGCGGAAAGGAGGGATTCGATCGCACACAATAGTGCAATGGCTGTTGCCGGGCCGATGAGATTTCGAAGCATCCCCCAGTTAAATTCCGGCAGTTGCGGCACGGGGAATCCGGAGGGAATAGCATTCGCGCCAAACTTGCTCCCGACTGTGGCGACACCGAAGGAGTGGTCCCAGCCTGTCAGGGCGACAAAAGTCGCCGCAGCAATCATTGCCACTACGGAGCCAGGTAGGGCATGAATTTTGAGCCGAGGCCAAAGCAGAATTGTTGCCACACAAAAAATTGCAAGGGTGAGCGCGAAGGGATTGACTGTCTCAACGTGTCGAAAGAGCCAGGGTAATTTCTCAAAAAATTCACGTGGCATGGCTTCTTCCGCGCGATAGCCGGCAAAGTCGGGTATCTGCCCGAGCATAATGGAGACTGCGATGCCAGTTGTGAATCCGCTCGTCACCGGCCAGGGGATATATTTAATAAGCGAACCCATCTGGCTAAGCCCCATGATGATCAGGATGCCTCCCGCCATGATTGTGGCGACGAGCAGCCCGTTATAGCCATGCTCTGAGACAATGAGTAAAATGATCGGGATGAAAGCCGCCGTCGGACCGCCGATTTGCACCCTGCTCCCTCCGAGCATCGAAATAAGGAAGCCGGCAATAATGGCTGTGAAAAGCCCCAGAGCAGGTGGTGGCATGGGCGTAGCAACCCCATTTGGGATACTCGCGATACCGAGGGCCAAAGCTAGCGGCAGAGCGATAAGCCCAACCGTTGCGCCGGCGGAGATCTCGCGGCCCAAGGAAAAGTTGTTGGGCGGAGATTTGAAAACATCCAATAGTCGGGGACGAAACGTGGGAGTTATTCCCGTCGGCCGCATCCTCATTTACCTTTTGCTGGAGTGGCTAAGCTTTTGACCGCTGGACGGCGCTGCGCGCGGGCCTTTGTCCCGGAGGCGCGCCGGGTCGCCCTAGACACGGCTGTTGAAGGTGGGAGTGTCGGAGCAATGTTTGTCTTCAATGCAAACGAGTTTTTGGAATCCGTCGGGGTTTCTTGGTTGGATGATTGCGAGTTGCCCCATTCCAGAAAAACGCCGCAGTTATCGCACACATCCATCTCCTCGAACTCTGTCTGATGGGAACGATGACCAGTTGGAAGGCGGAGGTGACATGCTCCGCAGACGCCGTTTTGGACTTTGGCAAGGCTGCGCTTCCCGCGGGCCGCCATACGGTCGTGGTGGCCGAGAATGGCGGTGGGGATCCCTTCGCGTGCCTGAGCGGCGCAGAGGTTTCGTTCACCCGGGCTCAAAGCAGCAGCCCATGGAGCGAGCGGGGGCACTTCCAAATCGTTAAGCTGACGCAGAGCGTCAAGGATGCGTTGGATATTATTCATGACAGCTTCAGTAAGTATGCAGGAGGAATGCCAAGGCTCGCAGAATATGCGCAACGTCTTATTTTATGCGGCTTTCTGATGGGACTCCCTGGTGAGCAGCCCTTTAAAAAGAGCAGATATTGCTCTTTATTGCGCAATATTTGCGCATCCTTTTTAACTCCGCGGGTGATGCCGAGCCACTATCCGAACCAGTTCAGGATTAGCCACGTGGGTGTAAATCTGAGTGGTGCTGATGTCAGCATGGCCTAACATCTCCTGGATTGCGCGAAGATCAGCTCCGCCCGCAAGAAGATGGGTCGCAAAAGAATGCCGGAGCATGTGAGGATGCACATGTTGCAGCATGCCTGATTCGATGGCCCTGCTGGAAACTCTCTGCCACAGCCAGCGGCGATCGAGGGGGCGCCCGCTTTTTGAAATAAAAAGATGATCTCTCGCCCGCGATTTGCGAAGAACCGGACGGGCTTTTTCAAGGTAATTCTTCAATGCCTCCGTGGCGGGAGCGCCCATCGGCACCAGACGTACCTTGCCCCCTTTTCCTCTCACCCGCACCATGCTTTGTTCAATCGAAATTTCGTCAAGACGCAGTTCGCAAATTTCAGAAGCACGCAGGCCGCTAGAGTAGAGCATTTCAACAATTGCCTGGTCACGCAGAGCGATCGCTTTAGCGCGATTGATTTTGTTTGCCCCCATCTCCGAGCTTTTGGTCATCTTATCTTTTTTCTCCAGCAAACACTCTGTCGCTTCAGGTGATAGGGCACCCGGAAGCCGAGGGGTTGCTTTTGGCCGTGGAATGAATACAGCAGGATCTGTGGGAATTAATCCGCGCCCGGCCAGGAACTTAAAGAACGAACGAGTAACCGCAAGAAAGAGGCGCGCTGAACCGGCACTCCATCCCGATGATGTTCGTGCAGTAATGTAATCTTCAATCGCAACTGAAGTAACGTTGGCAACCGACTGCGACCCGGCACCCAACCATTTGGCGAAGGACTCTAGTAGAAAACGACAGGTGATTTGGTAATTGACCGACCGCCCCCTCTCTGTTGCGAGGTAGCGGATAAAATATTCAAGTGCTTCGGCAAAGGAAAGATTGGAGTTCACCCCAGGTCAAATCCTGTCAGCCGTTTGTGGGCCTCCAGATATCTTGAGGCAGTTTGAGCGACCACATCTGGTGGCAAGGTAGGAGCGGGGGGCTGCTTGTTCCATCCGCTCGCCTCCAGATAATCGCGCACGTATTGTTTGTCGAAGCTTGGCGGGTTTGCCGCAGGTCTCCATTGGTCAGCGGGCCAGAATCGGGAGGAATCGGGGGTGAGACATTCGTCAATGAGGAGCAAATCACCATTTGCGAGGCCGAATTCGAACTTTGTATCGGCGATGATTATTCCTTTTTCAGCGGCGATGCGTGCGCCTTCACTGTAGAGCGCTAAGCTCAGCGTGCGGACACGTCGGGCCAGGGAGGATCCGAGTAAATCCACCACCTCCTCCCAGGTCAGCGGCAGGTCATGACCGCCTAACGCCTTGGTGGTGGGCGTGAAAACCGGCTCGGGCAAGCGGCTTGCCTGGTTTAGCCCAGCAGGCTGTTCAATCCCACACAACGTTCGGGATTGCTGATATTCTTTCCAACCGGATCCGGCCAAATAACCACGCACGACACATTCTATAGGGAGCGGTTTGGCGCGACGAACGAGCATGGAACGCCCCCGCAACTCACCAGCATAAGTTCGGAACGGCTCCGGGAAGTCTTCCGGATCGAAAGAGATTAAATGGTTGGGAATCTGTGAAAATTTTTGAAACCAAAATGCTGAGAGCTGGTTGAGGACGATGCCTTTTCCGGGAATGGGAGTTGGCAGCACACAGTCAAAGGCTGAAATTCTGTCTGTAGTGACCACGACTAAATTTTCCCCGTCATCAAAAAGCTGGCGAACTTTTCCCTCAGAAACGGGTTGAAATCCAGGAATGGCTATTTGCAAAACTGCGTCCATGAAGTGCACTATACACAACGCATGCAACCTTGCATGTGATGGAATTTAAATCGGTAAAGCCGAGGAGTGATGAAGATGGACACTGTCAAGTGGTGATACCCATGCTTGTTAAAATATGAAGAGGTTTTTAAATTCCTCGCAAATATTGAAAAATTTTGAGACCGAATGATCCTGTGATGGTATTTTAAAGTGAACTGCTATGCTTGAGTATGAAACATGTCCTGCCTAAAACGACATCTTTTGCTTTTATCTTGGCGATGGTGTCGTTTTCAGTTTTCGCGCAGACAACCGCTTACGATGCGCTACGGACAGTCGGAAATCAGCGCGGTGATCAGGTGTATAGCCAACTCGTTTCCATCAATGGACTTGATGGCGCACCGCAACCTTTACTCTGGGTTCTTCTTTTTCGAGATCCTGCTATTCCTAGCGGATTGAGACAGATCACAGTGCAAGAAGGGCGCATCACAGCCGACGAGCCAGCGACGCGGCGGAGCAATGCTGCGACAATGGATCTTAAGCGACTGAATCTCAATTCCGATGGTTTGTTCAAAATCGTAGAGCTCGAAGCGCGGAATAACAGAATTGGGTTTAACGCGCTGAATTATTTGCTACGGTCGCATGAAGTAACAGGAGAGCCTGTGTGGATAGTGGATCTGCTCAACGCGCGCCGCCAAAGGGTAAGCACCAGCATGGTGAGTGCCGAAACGGGTCGCACCCTGCGTCCTCCGGTGCTTGGAACTCAACATACCATTCCTGGAAAAGATCCTGTTCCTCAGAGACCGCCGTCGGCAGCGCGAGGGCCCGGTAATCCGAGTGGTGGGTTCATCGAGCGCATAGGACGCACGATGGACAAAACCGCTCGAACCATCGAAGAGCAACTCGTTGGGTTCGGCGATTTTGTCACGGGTAAAGAGAAAAAGCGTCGCTAAAATCGCGACCTCATTCTGCAAGAAACGAAGAGCAAGCTAAGAAACCGTCTTGCGCTTCAGCTCGAGACCCGCCAAGCTCCCGCCCCATGACTAGCAAAGAAATACGTCAATCTTTCCTCGACTTTTTCAAGGGTAAAGACCATTCGATTGTTCCTTCTTCGAGCCTTTTGCCCGATTCACCGAATCTGCTCTTTACGAATGCGGGAATGAACCAATTTGTTCCCGTGTTTACCGGCGCCCAAAAGCCTGCTGCTGATCGAATACCTGGGGCACTGCCCGGACGCCCAACCCGAGCGGCTGACACTCAAAAATGCATACGAGCCGGAGGCAAGCACAACGACCTCGACGATGTCGGTCTCGACACCTATCACCACACGTTCTTCGAGATGCTCGGGAATTGGTCATTCGGGGATTACTTTAAAAAAGAGGCCATCGAGTGGGCCTGGGAATTATTGGTGGATGTCTGGGGTTTTCCTCCGGAACGCCTCTATGCCACAGTTTATGCGCCGCAATCGGGGGATCCTGGCGAGTTCGACAAGGAGGCACAGACGCATTGGGCTCGGCTGTTTCAATCGGCAAAGCTGGATCCCACAACCCACATCGTGCCTGGAAGTCACAAGGACAATTTTTGGATGATGGGCGAAACGGGCCCATGTGGCCCCTGTTCCGAAGTGCATGTAGATCTCACCTCCGATGGGCGCACAGGTGGAAAACTTGTGAACGTCGGCGACCCCCGCTGCATCGAAATCTGGAACCTCGTCTTTATCCAGTTCAATGCAAACCCCGACGGATCGTTTACCCCACTTCCAGCACGTCACGTGGACACAGGAATGGGCTTTGAGCGTGTGACCTCCGTCATCCAAGGAACCAATCAGTTCAAAAATTTTCACAACGCGCGAATCTCAAATTACGAGACCGATATTTTTCGTCCGATTTTCGACAAAATCAGTGAGCTTTCTGGACGGCGCTACGGTTCCTCTTCACCCGCTGCTGGCTCTTCGGGGGCAACGGTGCAAGAACGCGATGACATCGCCTTCCGAGTTATCGCGGATCATATCCGCACGTTGACGTTTGCGATAGCCGACGGGATTCTACCTGGAAACACCGACCGAAACTATGTGCTTCGCCGGATTCTTCGCCGCGCTGTTCGTTACGGGCGAACACTCGGACTGCGTGAGCCTTTTTTCTATAAACTGGTAGAGGTGCTCACATTGAACATGGGAAGTATCTTCCCTGAAATCCGGAACGGTGCCACCAAAGTCGCAGCTGTGCTAAAAACGGAGGAGGAATCTTTCAATCGAACGCTCGACAAAGGCATTGCTCTCTTCGAAGAGGAGGCCGGGCGCCTTGCGCAAACCGGCACGGCCATTTTATCCGGCACTTTTGCCTTTCGCCTTTACGACGAGCAAGGGTTTCCGCTTGACCTTACGCAAGTCATGGCCCGCGAGCGGGGGCTTGAGGTGGATGAAAAAGGATTCGATGTCCTCATGGCCCAGCAGAGGGATCGAGCTCGCAAAGCGCAGAAGAAAAAGGTTATAGAACTGAGCGACATCAAAGCACCCGCGAGTCGCTTCGTCGGCTATGATCGTCTGGAATGCGAGACCACCGTATTGGAGGTATTAGAAATCAAAGGCCGACTGGCAGCTGTCTGTGAGAGCACGCCGTTTTACGCCGAGATGGGTGGTCAGGTTGGCGACAGCGGGCTGCTTTTTTATTCGAACATTTCGTGTGAGGTGCATGACACGACCCGCGTTGCTGACGCAACGCTTCATTTGATAGGGGGAGATGAACCACTAGAGCCAGGCTCCGAAGTCCGGCTGGCAGTGGATCGGGAGAGACGTGCCGCTATCCAACGCAACCACACAGCAACACATCTCCTCCATTGGGCGCTGCGTGAAGTGGCAGGGCTCGACGTCTCTCAAAAGGGAAGTTTCGTTGGACCAGAAAAGCTCTCTTTCGATTTCAACAGCCAACCGCTCGATGACGCCCAGCTTAGGGAAATTGAGCACTTGGTTAATCTGAGGATACTTGAGAATGCACCGGTCCACTGGCGCGATTATCCTTACACAGAGGTCTGTCATCGCCCGGATGTTATGCAATTTTTTGGCGAGAAATACGGCAGCACCGTCCGTGTTGTCCAGATCGGTGGCGACTTTGGAGCGCTCGATGGTTTCTCAATGGAATTGTGCGGTGGCACCCACACACGGGCCACAGGGGAGATCGGGCTCTTTCGTATTCTTACCGAATCAGCAGTGGCCGCTGGAATTCGTCGTATCGAAGCGACGACAGGTTTGGTTACCGCTCGTCTGCTTGCATCTGAATCTGCGCGGCTTGCTTCTCTTGCCAAGAGACTTGGAACGCCACTAGTGGATTTGGAAACGCGGATAGAGAACTTGCTTGCGCACGAGAAAGAGCTTGAGCGAGCGCTTGAAATAGCGCGTCGACGTGAAGCTGGATTAATGGCCCTGAGCTTGCTCGAAAAGCGAGCGAAATTTGGAAGCATCGAAGCCGTGGTTGCTCGGCTAGACGACTGCGACGGAGACCAACTCGCGTTTGTTGCAGAGGTGTTAACGTCAAAGCTTAATGGCCCCGTAACACTTTTTGCATCCGAAGCCAGTGGCGTTGTTTCGATTGTTTGTATGATACCGAAAGAGCTCACCAGCAAACTCAACGCCGGTGCCATGGTGCGTGAAATAGCCCCGTTACTTGGCGGCAAAGGTGGCGGACGTCCGGATTTTGCCCGGGGTGCGGGCAGAGATGCCTCCGGCATTGGGGCGGCGATAAAAAGAACAGAACAGATATTAAGCTCAATGATGAATGTCTGAAATGGGGATCAGAAACTCCTCCATGAAACTGCGCCCGGGTTACGAATCTTAAGGGTATATACCCCTCAGAGTTTGGCAACTCAGGGATCTGTGGTGATCAAAGTCCAATCGATATTACTCGCCTGTGCGTAGCGCTGAAATTCCGATTCGGCTCGGGAGAGCACCGCGCGGATGATGGCTGAATCGTCGGAAAAGCCGATATCAGGAAGCGAGTCAGGAATTACATCAACTTCTTTAAGCAGATAAGACAGCGCAAACAGACTCTCTGCGTAAGCCACAAAGGAGCTTTCTTTCCAAACGCCGTCTGCAAAATCCTCCACAAAACGCGTTAAAAATTCAATCTGCGACATCAGATGCGGATATTTGGGCGCATCGATTGAAGTCATTTTGAATTGTATATCCGGCAAAAGTTTCCGGAAGCTTTCAACACTCCGGGGCGTCATGCTGCGTGAACCTTTTTCTATGTATTCCGTTATGTAATCCATTTCTATTGGGACCTCTAAAGAGATGATATTGTTCAACAAGAAACATTTAAAGGGGCAAGAAAATAAGGCCCGAATAAGCTGGTTCGGTGAGGATAAAAATTTTGCAAGTGCCGAGAGTTCATTCGTTCTACAGCTTGAATCCCTTTAATTCTGCGCTACGGAAGTCAAAGTTATGCAGACGCATTTGGCTAGCGAAAACCTTCAGGAAACAACTCACTCCCTGCTGGAACTGCTGTTTAAAGGTGGACCGGTGATGATTCCGTTGGCAGGGTTATTCCTCATTCTAACGGCCCTTGTTATGATTTTCCTGCTCACAATCCGGCGTGGCGCATTAATTAGCGACCGCTTTTTGGCCCTCGCCGAAGCGCTGATGAAAAAACGCGATTTTCTGGGGCTTTTGGCGACATGCAGTAACCACCGCCTTGCCTGCGCGCGTGTTCTGGGGCGTGTTGTAGACTTTGGTGAAGAGAATCCGTCCTCATCTCCCGAGCAAATACGCGATATTGCACAAAGCGAGGGCACGCGTCATGTCTCTTTACTCAACCAGAGAATTTCGTATCTTGCTGACATTGCAACGTTGGCACCGATGCTTGGACTTCTGGGCACCGTGGTGGGAATTATCAACTCGTTCGGCGTTCTCTCAACAGAGATGCAAAATACCAGCTCGATTTTGCTCGCATCGGGAGTCGCCCAGGCCCTTGTGACCACCGGAACGGGGCTGGTGATCGGCATTTCCGCGGCTCTCTTCTACGCATTTTTCCGGGGAAAAGTGCAAACAATCTCTTCTGACTTCGAAACAGGAGTCGCCTACCTGATCGCTTTGTATTCTCAACTGCGGCGTCCGGTGGAACACCCCCACCGTCTACAAATGGATTCGGATTTCGACTAACACGTTGCCCTCATGTCAACGCTCCAATAAAACATGAACTTTCGCCTGCGACCACAGCCGCAACCGCTCGGTTTTCAGATTGCCCCACTGGTGGACATATTGCTGGTGCTCCTCCTCTATTTTATTTTGACATGGAACTTCTCTCTCACGGAAAAGCAACTCGACATCAGTGTGCCCACGGCAAAAGAAGGACGCGATGCACCGCGCGCGATCGGGCAAATGATTGTCAACGTGAACGCTCAAGGTAGGTTGATTGTCAATCGACGTGAGCTACAAGAGGAGGAACTGAAGCAGATGTTGTTGCAGCTTGCCGCAGATTTTCCGGATCAGGCAGTCGTGCTTCGAGGCGATCAGGATGCAGGCTACCGCCACATCGTGCGCGTGCTCGATATCTGCCGAGCTGCCAATATTTGGAACGTCGCTTTTGCCACATCTCGGGCCGAAAGTGGATCAAAGCGCGATCAACCATGATTAAAAAGACGGTTTTGCTTTCCCACCTTCAAATTGGAGCATCCCTCTGCGTTGCTTGGAGCAGCCTGACCTCTGCACTGGGTCAAGAGTCCGTGCGTCGAGCTGAGCCCGTGCGTCGAGCAGAATCGGTTCGAGGAACTGAGGCAGGCGCTTTTCTTGAGCCATTCGATCCGGCCCTCATGCCCGATAAAGTGCATCCGCCTGCTGTCGTTCCCATACCAGTTGTTGATGCACCTCCGCCCAATCCGACTCTTAAAAACTCTTCGGTGCCACAAACCGCGCCTTTGACCTCGCCCACGTCACCCGTTGTCCCACAGCGCACGGCACCATTATTAGGGCCCGATAGTTTGGAACCGACGGCACCAATCTTTCAGGGGGAAAGCCCCGGGGACATTCGAATCGGACCCAGCACCTCCCCCGGGCTATCGGCAGAGCAGATGCTTCACGAGTCCGCAAGTGCGTTGTTAAACAAACACGAATACGCCAACGCGCTGGCGTTTTACAACAGGCTCCTTAGGGAGTTCCCCACCACACGTCACCGCCAAGAGGCGCTCTATCAAATGGGTGTCTGTCTAGTCCAGACGAAACAGACTGGCGCGGCAATGAAGTTTTTTAAAACTCTCTTGGACGAATTCACTGACGGACCTTTTGTCGGTCCGGCCGCATACCGTCTGGCGGAGCTCTATTTTGCCGCAGGGAATTATTCCGACGCGCTTTCGAACTATCGCCTTGCTGCAGACCTGCTCAAGATGCCGGAGCTTGCTTTGACAGCTCGATTTTACCAGGCTCGGTGTGCTCAAGAAATCGGTCGCTCGGCAGATGCGCGGACTTTATTTTCCCAGGTTGCTTCGGCTCCGGAGCCGAACATCTTCCGCGAAGCGTCTCTTCTTTCACTCGCCCGCCTCGCAGTCGCTCGCGGGGATAAAGAAGAAGCATATAAAAGCTATGCCTCCGCTGCAGCCATCGCGAAAGATCCGAACCTTCGCGCTGATGCAGCGCTTCAGGCCGGATTACTTGCAATCGATCTTGGCAAAATTGCGGAGGCAAGAAAATTTTTTTCTTCTGCCATGCAGGCTGATCCCAAGGGCACTTTTGGTGAATCGGCAAAACTCGCTGAGATGAGAGCACTTGATGCGCAACGCAAATACGCCGACGTGATCTCAACTTACAATAGTGGCGGTGGGTTTACCAATCCAGAGATTGCACCCGAAGCTATGCTACTTGTCGGCCGGGCGATGAGGAAGAGTGGAAAAATCCCGTCTTCGCTGTCGGTTTTTGATGAACTCCTCCGCCAATATCCCACAAGTCCGTTGAGTGAGGATGCCTCCTTTGAGCGTCTTGCCGCTCTCTATGATGCCAAATCAAATTCTCTCCTTGACGAGATAGAGAGTTTTTTGCAGGCCTACCCGCTGAGTCGAAGGGCCTCGCTCGCGCGTTTTATCAAGGCAGAATACCTCTTTAACAGCGAGCGTTATGGCGAGGCAGCAGCGATTTATTCAGCGCTTCTGACTTCTGATCTCTCCCCTGAACACAAAGCACAGACCGCCTATCGTCTCGCGTTTTCTCAATTCTATGCCGGTGCCTATGCAGAGGCTGTGCGCAGTTTTACTTACTTTACTCAGAAATTTCCTGACCATTCTTTGGTGCCCGCAGCCCTTAGCCAACGTGGTGTCGCGCACGCCAAACTAGGCGACTCGAAGAGCGCCTTAGCGGATTTTGACACCGTTATCTCGCGCTTCCCAGATGCTGCAGAGCGTGAGGTGGTCATGGTTCGAAAAGCGCAACTTTTTGGCGAAAAAGGAGATGAAGAAGCGATGGCGCAGGCTTTTCGAGATTTTCTCAATGCGTATCCGGAGAGCAGAGAATCTGCCCGTGCAAACTATTGGATTGGCCAGACGTTGTTTAACAACAAAGATTACCAGGGGGCCATTCCTCACCTTCAGGAGGCGCGCAAGCGGGATGCGGAAAGCTACAACGGGCGTGCCACGCTGCGGATCATTTTAAGCTATTATTACCTTCAACAGGCAGAGGCACTCCTCGCGGAGATCGAAGCTTACAAACCGGGTAAAAATGACCCCCTTGTTCCTGCTGATGTGATCCGCTGGCTAGGGATGACACTGGCCGACCTCAATCGACACAAAGAGGCGGAACGCTACCTGGCCGCGGTGGCAGAACAGGCCGGCGACGCACCCGATGAGGCATGGTATTACTTGGCCAAAGTTCGGAACGCTCTCTCAAAGTGGAGCCCCGCAGCCGATGCCGCCAATCGCGTCCTCAAGAACGCTACGGATCCCGCTTCACGTTCGCGTGCACTGCTCGAACGTGCCCGCGCGGAAATTGGTGCGGACAAGTTTGACACCGCGCTGGCCACAATTAGTGAGATCATCGAACTCTCTCCCGAAGGGCCACTTTATGCGGAGGCTCTTTTACTTCATGGCGATCTTCTTCTAGCCAAAAATGAACCAGCTGACGCAGCAAAAAATTACACCCGCGTTGCCTTGTTGTTTGAAGAACCAAAGATAAAGACACGGGCGTTGCTGAAATCGAGCGAGGCTTTCCGCAAAAGCGGACAAATAACCGAGGCTGAGGAGGCGCTCAATCGCCTGCGCACCCAGTTTCCGGAGTTTCAAATTCCACAAAACTGAGAGGGTGAAAAGACCCCGCTTATTCCTCAAATTCTGTCCTCGATAACTAAACGCGAGTAGAAGAAACCCCTATCTTTTTCGTGCAACATCCGTGTGAGGTCCGTAACAGGAACGAGACGGTTTGCAAGCCGCTCAGGGCGACTGCGTGGCGCGAGCATGTTCCAATAAACGAGTCGCGCACCTGGCGACGAACGTTCACAGATTTTTTCAAGAAGCCACTCCGCCCGTGCGGGGCTCATGTATTCAAATATATCGCTCAGGTTGAAATGATCGAAGCCGCATTTTTCTTCCGAAAGAACCTCCTCAACCGAGCTTCGACGCCATTTAAGCCGCCCAAGATTTGCCACAATCCGCCTATAAGCTCCCTCCTCAAGCCAGGGTGGTAAAACTGTCTCCCCTCGGAGGCGTGTGTGGGAACCGGTCAAAATCCAGTGTAGCCAAGGATTTTGTGACGGATCGAGAACGATCAAAGCGTGACTGACGCGTTTGAGAATTCGCGAAGCCACAGGCCCTTCGACATGTTCAAAAAATTGCGGAGAACGCCCAAGACAGCCCATCACAAATCGGGAAAAGAAGAGATGAAAAATCATCCGCCAGCGCGTTGTGTTCCACTGATGTTCAAAGAACATTGCCCTCTCCTGCGGTGTGCGTGGCGTAAGCAATGCCTCCACACGATGACGGTTGTGTGCTAGTGGCAAAATCATCTTTCGGAAGAGATGGAAATAACCTTCGAATTTTCCGCAACCTCCGATACCTCGTGTGATGAACCGAGGATGTGCGTCCCAAAAACGCCGGGCGCTCTCTCCCAAAAGTGGGCGGCAGCGCCGGTAGCACTCGGTGCGTGCGCGTGGGGGCATTGCTCTGGAACCGATCAAACCAAGCACTTCATCCCGTTCGAGTGTCTGCAATGCGGCGACGCGGATCTCCAAGCAGGCAAGCTGTGCGGGGTTAATGTCAACGGCCAGCACCTCATCGGGGTCGCGAGCGAGCATTAGAAGCGCGTTGTCACCGGCCGATGCGATAGAAAGTCCGCGCCCACCAGATGCAGATCCAAATGCCTCCATCAGAACGTTTCCATCTTCCCACACCTGAGCGTAACGGATGCGATGAAATGCAGTTTTGGTTTCTATCTCAGTTTTCAAAGCTTTTGCTAAGAGTGCTGGGATTTGTCGAGCAGAACGATGAGGCCTTTTTCCCCATCCATTTCAATGAGATCGCCGGAGTGAATTTTTTCGAGCAGATGATCAACGCCAACCACCGCCGGCAGACCAAGTTCTCGTGCCACGATGGCTGCGTGGGAGAGCAGGCTTCCTCTCTCGACAAGAATACCCGCTGCACTGGGGAAAAGCAGCACCCAGCCAGGATCCGTGTGGCGTGCCACCAGAATTTCTCCGCGCTGAAAGGTGTCAACTGCTGGATCGAGCACCACCCTTGCTAGAGCGCGAACCTTGCCGGGAGAGCAGCCGATTCCGCGGAGGAGATCTCGATGCTCTGCATCAATCGGAGGTGTTTTGTCCGTCACAATGTCTGCGGTCCCGTTGGCGTCGCTTTGAGTAACGAAGCTGACCGATGGCTGATCGTCAAGATGGCAGTTCCGGATGTGCGCTTCGCAAACCGCCCCTTGAGTTTCAAACCGATCTGGCGGCGGTTCAGCAGCCTGGTTGCGCAGGTATTCCGATCTTCGCAGAGATGTAAGCGCAGCGAGTTCTGAAGAGACACCGGTGCCATTCACCGCACCGATAACCTCTTCCAAGGTTAGGAAAAACACATCCTCTGCTGAACGCAAACAGCCAGACGCTTCGAGCCGACGACCAATGAGTAAAAAAATCCTCCGCACCCGGCCGAAAAGCCGGGTTCGTTCCAGGCGCAGTTCCTCACGAATGCGCAGATGAAACCGAGTTTTTTCGAGGAGCCATTTCAGGATAAGCACACGCACCACGCTATGGCGGATACGGTTGAGAACGTGACGCTCGTCAGATTTTTTGGCGTTCAAAACTTCCGAGCCTCGCACTCCTCGGCATTCGACGTCAGCGGCATTGGCCACGGCACGGAGAAGAGGTGCAGGCTCTTCTCGCAGGCTCGGCGTCTCAAGCTTCAGTTCGTTGAAACAGCGATCGCCAAACCGCTCGAGATACGTGGTAAGAGCTTCCTCAAGCCCAGGCACGTTCGCAGCTTCATTCACAGCCTCCGAAAGGCCAGCCCGCCAGCGGGAAAGAATTTCCTCGTGACCCGAGAGCATGGCCCCCATTTTCTGAATCAACCGAACTGGTTCCGCTCCTGCCGACGGAGTGTCAGTCGCAATAAGCCGCGCGGCAAGGGTTCCTTTTTCTTCAGGCAGCCATTTCTCACAAACCCGGTTGAGCAAACCGAAAAAAATCATCGCAAAAAAATCGTTAACAATCGGGGCATCCCACCGTTGTAACAGCTGTTTTTCAAGATCACGATAACAGTCAAGAAGCTCATGGGTGTCGAGCCGCTCCAAAGGAACGGCTCCGAGGTTGAGAGCCTTGTTGAAGCGTGCCTGGAATTTTGAAATTGAACGGTTGAAAAAGACGAACTCACAACAAAGTGCCGCTAAACTTCTGAGGAGACCCAAAAAATCGAATGCCCGCGCGAGAAAATGGGACGGGCTAGTGGAGGATGGCCGGTATTTTTCTGGGAGAGGTTTTCGCACGCCCATCATCTGCTCCATGAATTGGGCGTTGAAGACATACCCGGGCAGCATCGCCAGCACGCGGTGCCAATTTTTTAAATTATAATAGATGCGTCCGAAGATAAATCCTAGCATCCCATCAAAAGCGTCCTTAGACGCCTCGATTTTGTTTTCGGAGACACACAGAAGGCGGCAAAACTGCCTGTAAACATGGGAATAGGCATGTCTTGCAAAGCTGAATGTCAGCGGTGTGGTGATACCTGAGTAACTCTCCGCGATGTTGCTGTTATCCCAGAGAGTGGTGAAGGCTTCCGAGTTTTGCTTGTTGACTAGCGAAGTGATGGGACGTGCCTGGAGCAGCCACAGACGGTCTCCCTCAACAGCCCATTCAATATCCTGGGGGCATTTGAAGATGTCTTCACACTGCCATGCCATCCGAGCGAGAGCAGCGACCTGCCGATCACTTAAGGAAGGCAGAGCGGCTTCCGCAGGGACATTGACAATTTCGATAAGATCACCCGCCTTTGCTTTGTCGGGCACTCCTCTATCCACTGTCTCGGCTCTCGTTTGATCACCGACCGCTTTGGATTTTTCCTGCGTGTGCATGGGAGGCTGGGCAATGCGATAAGAGGTTGGCTTATTGGCAATGACTCTCTCAACAATCGTTCCCTCCCGACTCACACGCCAGGTATCGGAAGGCGCCTCGCCCGAAACCAATTTTAGCCCAAGTCCACGGGTGCCAGAAACAACAGCAACGCAGCTTTGCCCTGTCACTGGATCGGTAGAAAAAGCCACCCCGGAAGAGTCTGCATCAATCATCGGCTGCACAAGAACGGCGGGCGCTTTAGGTGGCTGAACAACGCCTCGCTCTTTTCGGTAGGTAGCCGCGCGTTTTGTGAACGCCGATGCCCAAACCGCAACAATCTTTTCTGGGATTTGCTCGCGTCGAACACAGAGATAGCTCTCAAACTGCCCGGCAAATGAATGCGTCGCTCCATCTTCTTCAGGTGTGGATGAGCGAACAGCAAAGCTGACAGGATTGCTTCCTTTGCACCATTTGCTGATGAGTTGCTCTAATGCCAACTCGATTTGGCTACGGACATCATCTGGCATTGTGAGCCGATGGATTCCCTCCTCGACGGTCACAAGAGAGACTCCCATCCGATCAAGTCTGCCAGCTTCCAGACTGCGCTGAAACGCCTTCACTGTCACTACAAACCCTTGAACTACCGGTAATCCCGCAGCCAAACAGACACCTAGTGATGCGGCTTTCCCACCGGCAAGCTCTCTGCGGGACGCGGCTAAGCGGAGTGGTATGACAAGTTCGTTTGTCATCTGCAATAAGAAAAGAGAGGCACCAAACCCAGCGACGTGTAAAGCACAAAGCTCCAGAGCGCAGAGATTATCTCAAACCAACGCCCTGATTTTGGGCCCGTTGCCCGCAAGAAACGAACTGTCCATACGAGAGCAACAGCCAAAAATGGCATGAGCAATAAAAAAGGCCATCGATTGTCGCCAGTTTTTGAAGCTGCGAAAACTGCACAGCCGAGGCTGGCGGCCATGCTGCCTATCCAGAACAAACAGGCTCTTGGTCGCCCCCAAAGAACGCTGTATGTTTTTACGCCAGGTTCTTCATCTGCTGGGTGGCGTATTTTTCGGCCTGTTTCGATAACCAGGCCGTTAAAAAAGCTTGCTGTTACGAACCAGAAAAGCCCTTGCGGCATCGTTCCAGCGCTCGGTAGCCAATCACAAGCTGTCGCATAGAAATGGATTATTGGCATGATCGCCATATGGGTGGCCATGTAAAGAAGAGGACGTGTGCGCAGGTAGGCTCCGAGAAAAAACTCCCGACCCATAAAAGCGATCCAACCCCAACAGACAATGAGAACAGCCAAAAGGCGTTCATCGAGGAGCAATGCAGCGACTAGCTGCGCGAAGGCAAGCCATATGGCAATAGTTTTCAATTCATTCAATGTCACCAACCCGCGAGGCACCGGCCGGTAGGGACGGTGTTGGCGATCTTCTTCAAAATCCTTGAACTCGTCGGAGATACGCAACTGCGCAAACGCGGCGGAGGAAGTCACAAATGCAGTGAAAAAAGCGCCCCAGGATGGCGTGGCGTGGCGCAAAGCCGCAGAGAAACCAACCGCAGCAGCACTGAAGACCGCGATCAGCGGCAGGTGTGCGGCGAGAGGGAAGCGTTCACGCTGATAGATCCACCATCTGGCCACATCTTCCCGGAATGTTGACGTCATCTTTCAGAGATAAGTTCACGATTTTTCCAAAGATAACCCAAACCCGAATAGACGGTAAACACGACCACAATCGCAAGAAGTCCTGGACTCAGGGAACAACGCACGGCTGCCGCCAATTCGGCAGGCTCCCCGCCACCTAACCACGTCCATTCTTCTATGGCGAGAGTGAGTAGAAAAAACACTATCGTAGCCATCTGCCAGAACGTTTTGTGTTTGCCCAAACGTTCAGCCGGCAGAATACGGCCTTTTCCCGCCGCAAGTGTACGCAGGCCGGTGATGAGAAATTCCCTTGCCACAACAGTCACAACAGCCCAGGCCGGTATGAGGCAGAGTTCGACAAGACAAATGAAGGCGGAGGTGACAAGAATTTTGTCCGCCAAAGAGTCCATCAGCTTGCCGAAGTCAGTAACAAGATTGAGTCGGCGGGCAATTTGGCCGTCTGCAAAATCGGTCAAACCCGCCAGCAGAAAAATGGTTGCGGCGATGCTGCGTCCGTAAGGGAATCCCGAAGTGAGAGCCACAACAAAAGCGGCTGTCATCGCGAGGCGCAGCAAAGTGAGCTGATTTGGGAGATTCATCCGAGTTGCGTTAGTCGCCCCAAATAAAGTGGCGGAGTCGAAGTTGTTCCATACGGCGGGCGGCATCTTTCGCTCCGGGACCATCCGCATCGGCAAGTTGCGCGTAAATTTCAACCGCCGACTGAAATCTCTGGCGCTCTTCAAGCAGCCGCGCCGCGTTGAATCCTGCTTTGTAAAACCAAAAATATTCGGGCTCAAGCATTCCACTGGTCGGCGAACGGAGAACATCGAAGTAAGCCGCGAGCGCCTTGTCGGGTTGCCCTAAAGCTTCCAGACTGCGTCCCTTCAAGAAAAGGGCCTCATTTCGCAGCGAAGGATAAGCCGCCTCCGACGAAGCAACTGCATCGTAAAGGGGGAGTGCTTTGACAACCATTACCGAGTCATTTCCATCGCCGGAGGCCCTGAGCGCTTCTGCTTTTAGCAGGGTGATTTCTGCTTGCTCACGAGGCGATAGATTTGCCGCGAGGAGGAGGTCATAAATAACGACCGCCTCGGCGTGGCGACCAAGTAATGTTTTGACTTCGCCCTGAAAGCGTCGAGCTTCAAGGGCGTGCGGCCCGTTGCCTGTCGCCAGTTCCTCGAAGATCGAATCGGCTGTCTCCAGCGCTGCGGTATCCATCATTCGCATTGCCGCCAAACCGGCCATAAGCATAGCGAGGTCTGCCGTCTCGGGGTCGGGTGCATCTTTGGCAGCAAGCTCAAATTGATTCCGTGCGTTAGTGAAGTCTTCGATTCTGAAATAAACCGAACCTAATTTCAGACGAATCAGATGGCTCTTGGAATTTTCCGATTGTTTCGCAAGCAACGCTTTTCCCAGGCGAACCACCTCATCGAGGCTTACAGTGGGGAGGGTGTCCGCAATATAAAGCTCGAGCAAATCGGCTTGGGCTGCCAGTTCGTCTGACAGTCCATCCTCGCGGGCTGCATCCAAAAGGCTTAATGCTTTTCCCGCCTGTTCAGGCCCTTTTTGAAATTGGATTTCCGCCAAGGCAAGCCGTGCTTCGCCCGTTCGATAATGCTCTGAAAAATCCCGAAGGAAGAGTTGCAACGTCTTCTCCGCTTCGGGATCACGATTGCGCGCCTGAAACAGGCCTTGTTCAACAAGCAGATCGCGGCGGCTGGGGCTTTCGGGAAAGCGCGCACTATACGCGGCATAACGTTCGAGAAAATTTGTATAATCTCCCGTTCGTATCGCACAGATGGCGGCATTGAAAAGTGATTTTTCCTGAAGGGCTGGATGATCTGCCGCAGCCTCAAAAGCCGCCGCTGCGCCTGTAAAGTTCTGAATTCCGAATAACGCTCGTCCCTCCAGAAATGAGATCCAGGCCATTGTCTCATTGGAGCCGCCGAGCGCTCGGGCGGATGCTGTAAATTGAAGGGCCGATTCGTTCGCACCGTCTTCAAGCTCGAGGCGGGCGAGTTCGATTAAAGCAGCAATTGCCGTTGGGGCATCGGGAAAATCTTGGAGAAAATCCTTGAGCCGTTTAATAGCTCGTTCGGTTTTTCCGGCACGCGCCTCGGCTTTTGCAACATAGACCACCGCGTGTAGCTTGCGAGGCGTATTCGGACCGCGAGCCCACGACAGCAGTTCGGGAGCCAAAGCACCTGGTTCTGCTGGTTGGAGCATGTCGAAAGCGGCAAAGAGTTCGGTCAGCGCGGGGTGTGTTTCATTGGTGTTAATGAAATCCCCGATGACACGACGTGCTTCTTCGCGTCGGCCAAGAGCGTCCAAGGCTTTAGCCAGTCCCATGGCTGCCGCGGCGGCATTGCGGCTGTTGTTGTTTGGCAATGCCATAGCGGATTGGAATAGCTCTGCCGCTTTGACGAAGTCTGACCTCATCAAGGCAAGCCGACCACGGAGGATAGCAGCAGACCTGGCAAAAGCAGGAAAGGTTTCAAGTCGTTCGATGTCAGCCTCCGCACCATGCTGATTTTTGAGAGCAATATGCACTTCTGCACGCCGCACCAAGGCCTCAGTAATGAGAAAATCCTCGGCTTGCCCTCCCAACTCGGCAATCGTGCGATTGAGAATTTCAAGTGCGGAATCATCCGCGCCTATCGCACGAAGGGAATCAGCAATGCCAAGAAGCGCCTCCGCTCCGAAACCGAGATCCGCTGCCTGTTGGAATTTTAAAAGTGCCTCTGGCCAACGTCCGAGTGTGGCAAGAGCTCGTGCCCTCCAAAAATTCGCAGGTGCCGAGTCTTCTAGATCTTCCATCGACACTTGTGTCGCCAAGGCCGGTTCAGCGGACCTTGCCCGTGCCTCAATTTCGATGAGACGCACTTCGCGTTTTTTGCGTGTTTCGGGTGGAAGCTCTTCGATTTTGACCAGTGCAACCTCTGGCACGCCGGCGCTCAGTGCTTCTTTTGCGCTGGCAATGAGATCTGCGACTTTTGCTGCTGATTCGGAAGTTTTGGGAGAATTCTCTTTTTGTTTTTTAGTCGCTGCGACACCTTTCTCCTCAGCAGCAGAATACACTGGTAGAGCAAACGAGAGGAGAGCGACAAGCAACTGCCAAAGATGCGGTAACGTCGCACGCGCTAACTGCGGCAGGTTTCTTACTCGGAGAGGGTCAACGTTCTGCGGGAGTGATTTCATCCCCTTTATCTGTTACCGAATCCTGTGCGAGCAGTTTCTTAATCCAGCCTGTGCGGAGCAATGGGTCGTCAAATCCGGTTTCATATTCAAACGCAAGCCCGGTAACGCGTTCAATACCCGCCACCGCGGTGAGGTATTCATACCTCGCCTGGAGTTCGGTAACCTGGGAGTTGTTAAGCGCAACGCGGGCATCAAAAACCTCGAGCTGGGTTCCAGCCCCAGCTGCAAAACGGGCTTGGGCTAACCGCAGGGCTTCGCGAGCTTGTTCGACAGTTTTGGATTGGCTGGAGATCAATTCAGCAGCCTGCTGGAGTTTAGAATATGCCTCCTGAACCTCGACAGCCACCTGACGCAACGCATCTTCATAGGCAATTTTGGATTTTTCAAGGTTGGCCCGGGCTTGGCTTACTTTGCCAGCAGTTTCAGCACCGTCAAAAATATTCCAACGGCCCTCGATTCCGGCAAACCATCCCTCCAACGCCTCATCCCATTTGGCGGATCCAGAATTCGAGCGTATTTCATAGCCACCCACCGCAGATACACGTGGGAAGTAACCGCCACGCTCTGCTTTTACGGTTTCGGCGGCAATGAGAATATTCTGGCGACGGCTTTTCAAGAGGGCCCGTCGTTGTTTGGCAAGAATTTGCGCCTCTTGGGAGGAGAGCTTGAAGGGCACCACTTCCATCGGAGTGGTGAGGGCATAAAGCGGTGCGTCGAGACCGATAGTGCGTGTGTCAATACGAGATCCGAGAGTCCGCGCAAGTTGCAGCTGTGCAATCCTATAGGCATTCCGAGCGGCGATCAGACGCGGTTTGGCATTTGAAAGCTCGACCTCCGCACGGAGAACATTAAACTGCGGTACGGTTCCTGCAGCAAATCTGTTTTTCTGGTCTTCGAGTTCCTTTTCGAGTAAGGCGATAGATTCCTCCTCCACTTTGATCAATTCGCGTGAGAGGATGATGGTGAAATACTGGCGCCGGACAGATTCGATGACCGCGCCAACAGTTTCAACAAAATCAAACCATGAGTTGTCACGGGTAAGGCGTGCGATTTTTACGGCAGCCCTGATCTGGCCACCGGCAAAGATAACCTGACGCACTTGGGCATCGAGCCGCCATGACTGGGGTACGCGGGAGAAGAGGCCACCGTTTTCGAGGAGCGCAGCGTCCTGTTCCTGGTAAGAGGCACCGATCGAAGCGTTTGGGAGGGCTTGAGCGGTTACTTCGAGAATGAGCCCGAGGGTGCGGCTGATTTCTTTGCGGGCGGTCAGGATTTCCGGGTTTTTTTCAAGGGCAAGCGTGATGGCTTCCTGGAGGGAGAGAGATTTTGCTGGTTGAGACTGTGGGTAGAGAGGAGTGGTGGTGGCGCAGAGGGAGACGAGGAGAAGGAGGAAGAAGCGATAATTTTTCATATATGATCACAAAGTAATTTCGTAGTTAATTATCGCAAGTGGTTTCTCTCATGCTCGTCGCGATGTTTGTAACATACAACATTCGACTCTCTCTATTCACTTAAACTGAGCATCGCCTCACCCACGCGTCAATCCCCACCTCAAAAGTGCCTGACTTTGGTCCCACGCCGGCACCGGTGAACCTAGCACCACCGCCAAAACTGCCCGGCCATTGTAAGACGCCGTTGAGACAAGGCAGTATCCGCTCGACTTTGTGTAACCTGTCTTCATCCCGTCCACAATCGGATCTCGGCCGAGCAACTTATTGGTGTTCGTCAAAACACGATGTTTACCGTTTGGAAAATCAAATCGCACCGATCGAAGGCGCACCGTTTCCCGCACAAACCGATAACGACGAGCCTCTATCGCCAGTCGCGCAATATCCCGTGCAGTCGAATACTGTTCCTTCGCCGGCAGTCCGCTTGGATTCACAAAGTGGGATCGGGTCATCCCAAGCTGCAAGGCTTTAGCATTCATCGCCCGTGCGAAGCGTTCGCTACTTCCAGAATGATCTCTTGCGAGGCACTTCGCCACATCGTTGCCGCTCCGAACCAAAAGCGCGGTGAGCAACTGGCGGCGTGTATAGGTATGGCCGGGCGAAATTCCCACAACTGTCGGCTCCACCTGGGTGTCTGTGGCTCGCACACGAACTCTTGCGTCGAGATTTCCGTTTTCCAACACAAGCAGGGCTGTCAGTAGCTTTTGTGTGCTAGCAGCGGGTCGCTTCTCGTCGGCATTTCGCTCGTATAAAATACGACCCGAATTCAGATCCAACAGAATCGCGCTTTTGGCAACAATTTCTGGTGGTCCAGCTGCGGAAACCGAATCTACCCAACCAAAAGGCATTGCAGCGGCGAAGCCCAAAAGATAGAAATAATTTCTAAGCGTTTTGAGTGTCAAAAATCGCTTCATGGGCTTTGGAGCATTTGTTCGATATTTGCATCTGGTTCCGCTCCGAGCGCAAGGGCTCGGCGATAGTGACGCCTTGCCAATTCAATTGCCTGCGGCTCACGTCGCAGATAAATAACCGCAAGATTAAACTGTGTCTCTGCGTTTGTAGGGTCAGATCGCGCCGCACGCGTTAAAAACTCCTCTGCTGCGTCCAGAAGCCCCAATTGTGTCATGACCAACCCAAGATAATTATTCGTGCGCGGATCATCAGGTTGCAAATAATCGGCCTGTGCCAGTGCGGCATGAGCACCGCCTATATCCCCAACTTGAAAGCGCATTATTCCTAGGAGTTGCCAAGCCGCTGCCGAGTTCAAATCTCGTGCCACAGCTTCGGTGAGCGATCGAATGGCACTTTCTTCATCGCCGGATCTAAATTGAGCTGCGCCGAGGTTTGAAAGAACTACCGGATGTTCTGGAGCAGCCTCACGCGCCTGCTCGAATAAGGCAAGGGCATCACCTATGCGACCTTCAGAAAAGGCCCTGACCCCTTCTTCAAGTGGCTTCTTTGCTTCGGCAGGAAGAGTGCTGCTGCTGACTTGAAACCTCTCTACGACTGGGTAGCCAGACGGCAGGTTGAGAGAGGGGGCAGGCGAGATCTCGATACTGGAATGAGAGCGAGATGCCGCCGAGCTAGTGCGCTGGGAATTTAAAGCTTCCAACTCCGCTGGGACGGTTCTCGGCGGACCTTGTTGCGGCTTTGGAGAAAGAGGAGCTTTTCCAGCAGGGATCGGAGCAAGATTCTCGGGTGATGGTCGGGCGGATTCCTCGATCTTCCCCTGTAGGGCGGAGGCGCGCTCAAGCTCAACAAGCCGTCTCGGACGAGTGTTTTTGTCAAATAGATCCTTGATAAATTCCGAAAATTCTGCCTGGCGTTCCGGTGAGGGATTGGGCAAGGCGGGTTTGCCCCGGCCCGGTTGTGCGCGGAGGGATTCGCCAAGCCCAAATACAACAAAAATGACGCCTGGAAGGAACAGGCAGGATTTCATGAGCGCACCATTCTGTTTGCTTCGCGATACAGAGGGAACGTCACCGTGCTATAGACTCCTGCTCCTGGCCGATCGAACGGGAGCGGGCAGTTGCGGCGCGGACGGCATCTATAAATGCCCACCGGACAGCCCGAGCCTCCAGAGCTGCAATACCCTCGATTGTTGTTCCGCCGGGGCTGGCAACGTTGTCTTTCAGCTTGGCTGGATGTTCCGCAGTCTGAAGAATCATCTCCGCAGCTCCGGCCACTGTCTGAGCCGCAAGCTGAAGGGCTTGTGTGCGGGAAAGCCCCTCGCGCACCCCGCCGTCGGCAAGTGCCTCAATAACGAGATAAACAAAAGCTGGTCCGCTCCCGCTCAAACCGGTCACCGCATCCAGGAGCGACTCTTCCACCCTAAGAACCAGGCCGACGGCACTGAAGATTTCCTGCACCACATCGGCGTCGTCTTCCAAAGCCTTGGAACCGAGAGCGAATGCCGCTGCCCCTTTGTGGATAAGTGCCGGAGTGTTCGGCATAACACGAACCACCCTTGCGAGAGGAGCTATGGATTCGATTTTCTGTATCTTGACACCGGCCGCCACTGAAATGATCAGCTTTGACATATCCAGAAGGCCACATGATGTAAGAGCGCTAGCAACATCGTGAGGTTTGACGCAGACCAGGAGAACATCTGCCGCTTTACTCAATTCTAGCGCTTCGCAAGCTGTCACTCCCGTCTCGCTTGAAAGGAGGTCCACCATGGCATCATCCGGGTCGGTTATGAAAATCTCATTTGGGAGACAAACCTTCGCCGAAATGATCCCGCGAATAATCGCTCCAGCCATTTTACCTGCTCCGAGAAATCCGTAAATCATACTGTTGAACCTTTGCTTGGAAGAGTTAGTTTCGGGTTAAAATGACGAAATGACTGCATTTGCAACAATAACGTTTGATCTTCTTGACGATATAAAGCGGCTGAAGCATGAGCGCAATGCCGTAATTCTTGCACACAACTATCAGACCGGCGAGTTGCAAGATGTTGCTGATTTTGTCGGCGACTCCCTGGGCTTGAGCTACCGCGCCGCCGAGACAGATGCCGACGTTATCCTTTTCTGCGGCGTCCATTTCATGGCCGAGACGGCCAAAATCGTCAACCCTGGTAAGACGGTCATTCTGCCTGACCTTGATGCGGGTTGTTCGCTCAGCGAATCCTGCCCTGCTGAAGATCTCGCAAATTACCTCAACACCCACAGCGATAAAAATTATTTCGTCGTGGCTTACATTAACTGTAGTGCGGCAGTCAAAGCTCTCAGCGACGTCATCTGCACCTCTGGCAATGCACAGGAAATAGTGCAAAAGATTCCGCCGGAGCGTAACATTCTCTTTGTTCCCGACGAAAATCTCGGCGAATGGGTCATTCAAAAAACCGGACGCCACATGGATCTTTGGAATGGGAATTGTTACCTTCACGTTGAATTTACCCGTGAAAGCATTTCAGGCATTAAAGCCGAGCACCCCGGAGCGCCTATTGTCGCCCATCCGGAATGCACCAAAGCGGTTCGCCTGTTGGCGGATGAGGTTTGTTCAACTGAGAAAATGGTTGCCTTCTGCCGCAATCATCCCGCTGACACCATTATCGTAGTGACCGAATCTGGCATGCTACATCGCCTCAGAAAAGAAGTGCCGGGCAAAAAATTCATCGCCGGGCCCACAGATCGTTGTGCTTGCGCCGATTGCCGCTTTATGAAACGCAACACCGTCGAAAAAGCCTGGAATGCTCTCAACACGCTCGAGCCGCAAATTCAACTTGATGAACCCTTACGACAACGCGCTGAAATTCCCCTTCGCCGGATGCTTGAATGGAGTCGTTAAACACCCAAATCTGCTCAGAGGAAAAGGATTGTTGTCTTGATTTCATTCAATCTTCCGGTGAAGACGGTCCATGGAATATGGCATTGGACGAGGCTCTCGCACGACTCTCGAAAAGACCTCTGCTTCGTCTTTACATGTGGCCGAGAGAAGAGGCTACCTTCGGTTACGCACAATCTTTAGAGACAATTTATGCGCTGGCTCACGGCCTCCCTCTCACCAGACGGATTTCAGGCGGAGGACTCGTCCGACATGGTGAGGATATTACGCTCACCTTTTTCGCGCCTCGCACAGCAACAAAGTTCCCGCAAAATACCAGAGCGGGATATCGTTTTTTGCACGGCCTCTTATGCGACGTTTTAAACACTTTCGGCGTTCAGGCGGCACTCAGCCCCCCGCGCCCCTCCGGAGCAGTCTGTTTTGAAGCTCCTATCTGCGACGATCTCATCCAAAGGGATGGTCATGCCGTTGTTAAAATTGCCGGAGGTGCTCAGCGCCGTCTCCGCGAAGGAATACTTCATCAGGGCAGCATAAAGACCACCGCTTTTCCACCAAACAGGCACAATCTCCTGGCACTGGGAGACTCTTTGGCTGTCAAACTTGCATCGGCTTTAGGTGCGTCAAAAGTGCACAAACGACCTCCCGAGCCGACAGAACTCGAGTTGGCCACTCATCTTCGAGAGACTCGATACGCCAATCCCTCTTGGAACAACATTCGTTAGGAACACTCACTACTCAGGGCGGAGACATGTGCGCATCTGCGACTCTAATTTTACCCGGAGGGCTTCGATCTCATGGTCCTTAGATCCCGTTGCTGTAACAGGGGCTCCGATGCGGAAAGTGATCTTTGTGAACGGTTTGGGAATAATAAACCGGTCCCAGCTTTTTAAGCGCCAGCAGGCTTGAAAATCAAGTTCGATCGGAATAACCGGTCTCTGCGCAAGCGCTGCGGCCACAACCACGCCAGGTTGCATGTTGTAACGCGGTCCTCTTGGACCGTCCGGTGTCACACCGGCGTCATAGCCTTCACGAAGTTTGCGCACAATCTGTTTGAGGGCTGTACCACCACGCCGCGAACTTGAGCCTCGCGCCGCCTCCAGACCAAACGATGCGGCAACATGGGCCAGAAAACTTCCATCCCGGCTCGCACTCGTCAGGACGATAGCCTTTTGAGTTGGACGCAACGAACGATAAATAGCTGGCACCAACAGAGCGCGATTATGCCAAAAACACCATAACCCGCTAATATCGGAATCCACCACCCCATCCGGGTCTTCCAATGAGACCCGCACTAAGCGGTGTAGCAGACGGACCAATCCTCCCACCGCCTTGGCAGCAAGGATCAAACGTCGGTTCAGCGGACGCACAGAGGAGACCGGGCTGGAAAGACTTTTTTCTTCAGGCATCGGAAATTAAAAACAAACTTTGCAAGAGGTTTGAATAATGTTTTAATGCAAGAGATTCTCATGGGAATTTTTATACTACGACGTCTGGCCGGCCTCGCGCTGGTTTTGTTCAGTGCGGTGACGATCACTTTTTTTTTAATTCGAATGACGCCGGGTGGACCGTTTGACAGGGAACGTAAGATACCCAGACAAATCGAGGAGGCACTCTTAAAAAAATACAGACTTGATGGCCCCGAAGGCCGAAGGGCAGGCCAGGCGCTCGCCCGAAAGCTCAGGCTTAATGACGGCACAGTAGAGACGTTTGGAACTATCGGCTCGTTGGTGCAGCAATACATCGAATATCTCGGCGACCTTCTTAGCGGAGATCTTCGCCAATCCACCAAATACCGCGACCGAAGCGTTGTGGAACTGATCGGGATGGGGTTCCCTGTTACGGCCAGTCTGGGAATAGCTGCGCTAATGTTGGCTCTCGGCCTGGGCATTCCCGCAGGAATCGGAGCGGTCTTGCTGACAAGCCCTTTTTCACGTGGCCTTTTTTCTTTCAAAACGCTTCTTTTGATTTCCTTGCCAACGTTCGTTACTGGTCCGTTATTTCTTATGGTTTTTGCACTTTGGCTGGACTGGCTCCCGGTCGGTGGATGGGGAACTCTAAATCAACTTGTACTTCCTGCTGTGACGCTGGCGCTTCCTTATGCAGCCTATATCGCTCGCCTGACGAGAGCTAGCTTGTCAGAAGTGCTTGGTGAGGATTTTATCCGCACCGCCGTAGCAAAAGGACTTCCGCGTTTCGACGTGCTGTTCAAACACGCTCTGCGGCCCGCAATTCTTCCCGTACTTTCATTCGCCGGCCCACTAACCGCGCATCTTCTAACGGGTTCGGTTGTGGTGGAAACTGTGTTTAACATCCCGGGTGTGGGGCTCTTTTTTGTTAACTCTATCCTGAACAGAGATGGTTTTCTCCTGGGCGGGTTGGTTGTTCTCTATTGCATTCTGCTAGTTGCAACGAATACCCTTGTGGACATCCTCTACGCCACCCTCGATCGCCGAGTCCGAATCGAGAACATTTGACATCCCCAACCTCGCCCGGCGCAGGGCCGGGGTTGACTTACGGAGAGAGAAGGTCATTTTATCGTTTAGATTATTAATCACCGAAGAAGATCCCTCTCACTCTTTGCCACATCTGCTGGCTCACCGTCTAGAAAAAATGACTGCCAACGTTCCTTTCACACTCTCCGAACAGGCCGCCCAACACCTGCGCCAACTTTTGGATGACCGGGGCGCAAGCGAACAGACGGGGCTTAAAATTTCCGTTGAAAAAGGAGGTTGTTCCGGGCTGCAGTACATCATGCAAATCACCGAGCCCTCCGTGAATGATCTTGTTGTCGAGGCTTTCGGTGTGAGGGCTTTTGTGGATCCCGCCAGCCTCCCCACCCTAGCCGGTTGTGTGATAGACTACAACGATTCTCTCTCCGCAAGCGGCTTCAAAATCTACAATCCGAATGCTGTGCGCACCTGCGGTTGCGGCACCTCTTTCGAGGCACCAGACGCGGGGCGTTAAATCGATGGCGTACATTCGTCATGAAAATCCCCATCAGCCAGAGGCTGCCGATAGATTAGAATTTCTTGTCTGGCTGTTTGTGCTCGGCGGAGCACTTGCTCTCTCGATCATTCTTTGGGGCGGCGGCAGTTATCTGTGGACTCATCCCGAGAGTAAACTTGGCTACGCGCTCATGAAAAAGATCGGGAAAATCGAGCCCATCAGACGATTTCAGCCCTACGAAGCGCCACAAGGTAAATTTTATTCACCTACAGAATTTTTGACAACATTTCTCGCTCTTTCTCCTGCGCAGCTCAAACTTCTAAACACAAATTTTTTACGCTCCTACATCCACAATTATGTGAAGCAGCGAGACCCCGTCACCTATCTTTACGGCCGCTTTACCATCATTGCGGTCGAGAAGATCCCCGTCGGCCGGTTCGTTTCGAGCGGAGCCGTTATCCTCGCCCAATCAGAGGAGGCCCCGAATCTTTTCATTGAATATGTCTTGCCAGCTTCAGAGGAACAGACATCCATCGCCCTTGGGTTACTGCACCCCGGCATCATGGTCACGCTACAAAAAAGTAATGACCTGGCCGCTGTGTTACGAATTTCTCGCCAGCCCGATTCCCGTCTCATCGCCACAGTCATCAATCTCCTTTACGGTGACTTTGTCCTGGATGCCCAGTCCGGTGTCAGTTTTTCTTGTGACCCACCTGACCGTCTGGAACCGGAAACCGGCTGGCCGGTTTTCCCGAAGCAAAAAGAGCTATTTGCCAATCTCAAGCCTTCGTTTCAAAATAATCTGCCCGAAGGCGTTGCTCCGGTCAAGCGCCCCGACCTTGCCAAACAGGATTCTCCCAAACCATTTTTGCCTCAAAGCAACACTCCTCTCACTGTTCGTCCAAACAGATCTAAGGATGCTCTCACCCCACCGACATTAACCTCCGAAAGCTCCTCTCCCGGCGAGTTAATATCCGCCGCCGTCGCGATTTCCACTGCTCCATCCCCGTTCACCCAAGAACAGTCGGCTTCTTCTACCGAAATCCCGCAAGACTTGGCCTCCGCATCTGCTCCTGCTAACAAAGTCGCTTCCTGGCCTCTGTTTGCTTCTGGCGAAGTACCTCCCGCCAAGCTGGTCGGGGTCGAACATTTACCCAGCCTCGTTCGCAGCGGGTTACCCTCAGAACCACTCCACCTCGCCGGTGAATTCCTGGTCTCCGCCGTCGGCCCAGGTAGTGTGGTCCTCAGAACCAAAGGCCCCGAACTTCAGCCGTTTCTTCCAAACATATCCGCTCGTAGCTCGGAAAATATTCGAATCGTTGCGGAATTTCCGCTTGGCGCCAGGTTGCCGCAACGAGGTGAAACCATTGTTCGCGATAGCCGAAGACCTTTTGTAATCGTCGGCATATCATCCGCTCCCGACGGCTCCACAAATGTGCGGGTGCGCGAACTGACAGTTCCTTGAGAGGCACTAAATTCAGACATCCTGACCACTACGAGGGAGGAGCAAGGAGTCGAGGAAAACCAATGAACCGAGTTGAAAGGTTTGAGGCAATGGTTTGATAATGGAGAATGCCGCAAATTCAGCTTCCGATATTCCCCTCTACCCTCTAGCAG
>CALDSX010000033.1 GCA_937924445.1 uncultured Chthoniobacterales bacterium | reverse complement strand
AGGCGTTGCAGCGCGTGTTCTTCGGCACCCCCTTCGTGCCAGCGGTCAACACCTCGTGAGTCTCGCCCATGCGTCGGGTGCGTGCGTCCCGCCATTCACTCACAGGTGGCCGCCCCAAGGCGGGCGGCTACCTGAGCAGTTGCGTCCTAATTTATGGTGAAGGAACAATATTGTGTTGGAACAACCTTTGGGCAAAGTCAACTGCGTCATCAATTAGACGGTGGGACGCAGGGGCCGTGGTTGAGGCAGATCGTCCCATGAGCTTGCCAAACCAAGTGCTGTCGAATCGCTTCTGAGATAAATCTTTTCGCTTTTGCCACAGCCGTTTCCAGCGATTCCTTTTTTGCAAGGGATGCGGCAATCGCCGCTGAATAAGAACAACCGGTTCCATGTGGCGAGAGTCCCTCAAAGAATGGGCTCTCAAAAAAAGTGATTGTCTGCGTCGGATGAACGAGAAGATCAACCGCCCGCGGGCCCTTCAGATGCCCACCTTTGAGTAAGAAAGGTTTTTTGTATTTGATTGAGAGTTCGCGCGCGAGTGGCTTGAGATCTTCGTATCGTTGAACACTGCGCGTGCCGGAACCAAGCAGGCTCGCTGCCTCGTCGAGGTTGGGCGTGATAAGATGCGCGATGGGAAAAAGCATATTTTCGTAAGCTGCCAGAGCATCTGGCTGAAGGAGCGGATCGCCGCTGCTCGCCACCATAACGGGGTCCACAACGATGAATAGCTCTTCACCCCGGTCTTCGGCACTTTTGAGGGCAGTGCGAAGAGCTTGCGCAACCGCAACGATGATCTCACTTGAATACAACATCCCGGTCTTGACTGCGCGAACAGGGAACGCCTTGAACCCGAGTTGAATCTGATCAAGGATAATCGAAGGGTTGAGTGGTTCGATCTTTGAAACGATGCCTGGCACTTCAGACACCACGCAGGTAACAGCTGTGAGACCATACACACCGTGTGCAGAGAAAGTTTTCAGATCGGCCTGCATGCCGGCCCCGGCGCTGTTGTCCGAGCCTGCGATGGTCATGGCCACAGGACTGTTGGTGATCGGCAAGCGCGAGGCTGGGGAGCCTGCCGTTTGATCAGAACGGTTTTCGGAATGGAAGAATGCGCTCCACATATTTCGCGAGGATATCAAATTCTACGTTAACTTTATCTCCCGGAACCAGCGTTCCGAGGTTTGTGACCTCGAAGGTGTGTGGAATTAGCCAGCAAACAAAGGAACGTTCCAGGACTTCGGCAACCGTCAAACTGACGCCATTGACGGCGATGGAACCTTTGTAGGCGGTGAGGTGCGAAAAATCTGTAGGCAAAGCCACTTCAAGGCGGTGGTCTGCTCCACTTGGCGTTAAAGAGACCACACCACATGCGCAATCCACGTGTCCTTGAACGAAATGACCACCCAGTCGCGAGTTAGCTGCGAGAGGGCGTTCGAGGTTTACTCGCATTCCGGGGCGAAGCATGCCGAGATTTGTGCAGGCGAGTGTTTCCTCGAGGAGATCAAATGCGATGTGTCCTTGTTGAATTGAAGTGGCGGTCAGGCAACAACCGTTTGCGGCGAGGCTATCGCCGACTCTCATTTGCTTGGAAATTCCCGGCGCGGAGATCAAAAGTTGAGTTGAGCCTTTTTCGCGGGCTCGCAGCCAGACAACTTCGCCCGTGGTTTCGACGAGACCGGTAAACATCAGATTTCTCCGTCTTTGAAGAGGTTAATTTGAACCGCAGAAGGTCGTTCGGAATAAGGGTGGTATTCATCAACCTTCGTCAGATCACAAGCGGGGGCCCCCTCCTTGTATGCGGCTCGTGCAATTAAATGCGCCGCGACTGGAGTGGTGGTCACCACAAAGAAAATCGTCAGAACAGCTTTGATGATGCTTTCGATATCTGCGAAAACAACTAATGCGACGGTCAGTGGCATTAAGAGACCGAGCATTACGGCCTTCGACGCTGCGTGCATTCGGGTGTAAACGTCCGGCAATCGGATTAATCCAATAGCTGCGATAAGGCAGAAAAGACCTCCGACCAAAACCAAAAGACTGAGGATGAGTTCTATCAAGAGATTAAACACCACTACTCATCCTCCTCATGTTGGCGTGCTAGATAACGGGCAAAAACCGTGCTGCTAAAAAAGAGAATCATCGCCAGGCCGAGCAGCACGTCGAGGAGCACAACTTGGCGCAGGATGATGGAGGCTGCAGCCAAAAAGGCCGCACAGATGGAGCCGGCAAGGTCGAGTGCGATAACACGATCGGGAAGCGTGGGTCCTCGAACAATCCGATAAAGCGCAAGGCAAAGGGCCACAGCCATAAGTACCAACGCGATGTTTGTTGCGGTAGAGAGCATTTGAAAAGAACCTCACCAATGAGGTGATTAACTCTTTGCGTGCTCGATTCAAACGTCAATCTAAGAATTCGCATCGTTTTTGCTTGGGGAACTTTTTGAAAATATGGCGATCTGTTCCCAATCCGGGTGCCAGAGGCCGGTTTTTGTGTGAAAAAAATTTTCAGGTTTCCCACCAGCTAATCGGAGTGACTCGATTGTGAACTCGCTGCCCCTTCGTTTGGCAAGACGGTTACCGCTTTTATCGCAAATCAGCGGAGCATGAGCAAATGACGGTGGAGTGGCACCTAGTGCTTTGTAAAGAAGGAGTTGGCGTGCCGTGGAGAGCAAAAGATCCCCTCCACGCGTCACTTCAGTTACGCCCATCAGGATATCGTCCACAACCACCGCCAACTCGTAAGATGGCCCCCCCTCTTTTCGCCAGACGAGAAAATCGCCAAAATCGGTTCCGGCGATAAATTTATGTTCTCCAGAGATCGCGTCTGAGAATGCCAAGATTTCACCGTCCGGTATTTGAAAACGCCAATTTAGACCGCCAGGCTCGAGCAGATCACGGCCTGTGCCCGGCGGAGGTCTGAGCGTTGCAGGAAAAAGCGGTTCTCTGTGTGGATTCGCATGCGGAGCACTGGCAGCAAGAGCGACCTCCTTGCGTGACGCATGGCTCGGGTAGATGGCTCCATGGTCCCGGAGCCACTTCCATGCAACGCGGTAAAAGTTATGACGCTGGCTTTGCTTATAGGGTGCGCATGATCCACCAACGTCCGGCCCCTCATCCCAGTCCAAAGCAAGCCAACGCAAATCTCTCAGAGCTGCAGAGACAAACTCATCGCGACATCGAGCGGAATCAATATCCTCTATTCGAAGGAGGAGCGTGCCGTGGTTTTCCTTGCTGCGCCCTGCCGCAGTAAGAAACGTTGCGGCATGCCCGATATGAAGTAGCCCAGAGGGTGTGGGAGCGAGGCGACCACAATATCCGTTACGAGCAGGGGCAGCCTTAAGTAGAGCAGGCCAGTCAACCATAGACCGCAAGATCTTACTCTTGGCTCAAACGTTTTTTCTCCTCTCCATTGAGCATGACATGCGCTTCGCGCAGAAGGTCCGGGATCTTGTTTGAAAATGGATTGCCCGAGGTCACGCGACGAATTTCGGAGTCGTCGAATTTGTCGGCTTTCCGACCCGGAAACCAGTGCCCCCCATTGCCGAGAAGATTGTAGCGCATTTTACCGAAGGCTACAAGATCGAGTGACTTTGCCCAGCCAAGCAGACGAAGGATTTCCAGCAGGTTGATTCCACCGGGAGTTTCTTCGTGCTCCGGCAAACCGCGATGCCATGAGGACTCCCATTCTTCGCCCATGACGGCGGCCACACGATCGCGAAGTCTCTTTTCAATGGGTGGGAGGAGTCTTTCCGAGTCCGGCAGTTTCTCAAGCGCCTGAAGGTGAATATCAAAATCCTCTGGTTTTGCGGCTCCAATGCTTAGAGTGTGAACTTCTGGTCTTGAGAGGCAGAAGATGTCATTAAACTCCATCGGGTGAAGCGGCGCGCAGAGTTCCGTCAGCAGAGGTGGCGGTTCGTAAAGTTTTCCGCCTTTGTCATTAGGGCTAATAATGAAAACGCCCATATCCTGATGGCGCGCCTCCATGATCGCGGGCCAGGTGAGTTGGTTCACATAATACCAATGCAGATTAACATAATCGAATTCGCCAGAGGCATTGAGCTCTTTAATCAACTTGGGGGAAGCATGAGTTGAATAGCCAACGAATCGGACGCGTCCGTCGCGTTGCAGTCTTCTTGCAGCCTGCAGACAACCGTCCTTGCGCATTGTCCAGTCTGCAATCTCACGGTTGTTTATACCGTGCAGAGAGAGAAGATCCACGTAATCGAGCCGGAGACGCGCCATTGAGGTCTCGAACGTCTCAATAAAATCTTTCGGTTGGGGCGAGGGTGCCACTTTCGTCTGGACAATCAATTGGTTTCGGGGAAGTGAAGGAAGAATCTGGCCAAGTTGTATTTCTGAGCTGCCATATCCCCGAGCCGTTTCAATATGGTTAATTCCTACAGCCAGGGATTTTTCTATAACTGCCTCCACACGACTCTGGGATTCTTTGGTAATCTGGTCGAGCGGGAGATCCTTCCAGCTTTCCTGAAATCTCATCCCACCACAGGTCAGCACGGGCATGTTTAATTCAGTCCGACCAAAACGACGATAAATCATTTTTACCCCTTCTATAGGCAGCTAGCTTCTGACACGTTCCAAAACGACAGCCACTTCGATTTCGGCAGTTTGAGGAAACATGTCGAAAGCTCTGATTTCGCTCGGCCAAAAAACCATCTCGAGAGCTTTTAGGTCTCGCGCCATTGTCGCGGGATCGCATGAGACATAAAGAACCCGTTTGGGCGGGCGGCCTGCAAGCACATCGCGAACCCCTCGTGAAAGACCTGACCTTGAGGGATCAACTATGAGAGTGGCCTCATTCATTTCTCCTAGAAAGTCCCATAGAACATCCTCCACCGCGCCACAATGGTATTCTTCGTTTAACGATGCATTGCGTTGCGCCTCCTCAATATTAAATAAATCATGATCAATGCCAATAACACGACCTACTTTGTGCGCCACGGCATGTCCAAAAAATCCGGTTCCGCAGTAGGCATCAATGACAAGCGACGTTTCACGCTCAACTTGGCTGACCACCCACTCACGCAGTGCTGCGGCCACGGCATCATTCGCTTGGTGGAAAGCACGTGACAACCCAGCTCGTCGAAGCGTGAAATGGCCGACTGTGCGCTTTGCAGAGCGAAGTTTTGCCAGGGCGCAATTCACTTCGCCCTCCGCCAAAGGACAATTCTCAATGTCTATGATGAAATCAGATTCACTTTTGTGGAACCCGATTTTTCCCCCAGCGGCGTGTACTGTTATCCGGTTACGGTAGGCGTAGGGTTTTGGGGAGGGCTCTATTCCGGTAAAAGGCGGATCTGGTATTCCTCCCAGCCTTTGCAGTGTCTCGATAACTTGTGCGCGTTTGAGCCGCAACTGTTCATCGTAGCTCGCGTGTTGATATGCGCACCCGCCACAAACGCCAAAGTAACGGCACTCTGGTTTGACACGCTTGAGGGATGCTTCCACTAATCTCAGTACTTCACCTCTGGCGACCCCTTCTTTCCGGCTCACAATTTCAATCTCAGCCCGTTCACCAGGCAAAAGGAACGGGGTAAAAACAACGCCCCGTGGGGTGCGCGAAAGGGCCATGCCGCCAAAAACCACCGATTCCACTTCAACAAATAGACGCTCTCCCACCTTCAAAGGTTCATGTTTGGCCGATCGCTTGGTTGATTTTGAAAAATCGATCTGACTAAACTCTGAGTCGGAAAAATTGCTTTCCACGGGAGACAAGAAAAAACAGACGGCACGCACTTGTTAGGGCACGTGCCGAATGTCAAAAGTTGAAGATTAAAAACAACTCTTCGCTCAGGGGATCCTGATATGGGGATATTGAGTTTCTCCACCCATTTGCGGAGAAAACTCCTTGATCCCTCCGTTGACCCAGCGATGCTCCAATTTATAGGGAACCCTGTAGCTTCCTTTATAGAGTGGAAATGGAAACGTCAATGTCTCGTAGAGTCCGAAGGCCAAACGTTTAATCGCAAGACTGCTACCTTTAACTACGCCGAACGTTGCCGCTGCTGAACCACCATCTTTATTGTTAACTTTAGAAATTTGATAAGGAAGTTCGAGAGGTGAAAGCGCGATATTGTTTAAGCCGCGACCCAATTTCCTCGTCGGCCCATACGCGGCGGCCGGTGGGTCGTGAATGTCAGCCCGGGCAATTCCGGACCCCGCAACAAAAGCGCACGCAACCGGAACGACTAAGGCAGCATATGCAAACCTTTTCAGGACATTACTTGATCGTAAAATTGGGAGGGAGCTGTTCATGGTTTGGTAAATTTGGAGATTCTTAATTATTTCTCTGACCGAGAATTGCGCAACGCTAAACTCGGCTTTCAATTTCCTACAAGACATCGTGTTGCATTAAAACGCAACAGTAAAATTTGGGATTCTTTAAAAAGTTCCAAGAAGCTCAGCCATTCGCGAAGCACTCCATTTGCGCATCTATTTTCCAGACGAATCTGGCACCACGAAAAAGAGATTTAAAGACCACGTTTTTGAGAGAAAAATCCGGTCCATGGATTTGCGCTCCGGCCTATTTCTCGATGAACAAGACTGATCAGTCGAACAGATTTTTAGTTGGTTTGATCGAGCCTCACAAAGAATTTGCCCGGAAGCTGTTTAACGATTCGGCGCAGTTCGAGAGCGAATAGCTTAGAGAGCACCTGGTGACTTGGCAATTTGCTGATGCGAATGATGTCGTCCACATGGGTTTCCTGAGTGCCTATGGCCAGAAAAACAGCACGTTCTTGGTCAGAAAGGTCTTGGGGCGGTGGGCGTTGTTCGGTCTTCGGCAGATCGGCAGGGCTAAAGAGGAGGCCGAAGTCGTCAAGCAAGTCTGAAACATCTGTCACGAGCTTGGCCCCCTGCTGAATCAGACGATTGCAGCCCTGTGAGGAGGGGGAGTTGATCGGACCTGGGACGGCGTAGACAGCTCGGCCCTGCTCTACCGCCTGGTTAGCGGTAATCATGGCTCCGCTGTTTGTGGCAGCCTCAACGACAAGAACTCCGATAGAACATCCACTCACGATCCGATTACGCATTGGAAAAGTTTGTCGGTCGGGTTTGGTGCGCATGGGAAATTCCGAGATGACTGCCCCGGAGTTGGAAATGCGCTCAGCCAGTAATTTATTCTCCGGAGGGTAAAGTGCCTTGAGGCCGGAGCCGAGCACGGCAATCGTGCGGCCTTTGGCGGCGAGAGCCCCCTGATGCGCGTAGGTATCTATACCCATGGCCAGCCCGCTCACAACCGTTAGCCCCGCGTAGGCAAGCTGATAGCCGAAACGCCTGGCACATTCCGCACCGTAGATGCTCGATTGACGGCTGCCGACTATGCCAATGGCATGGCAATCGCGTTCGAGAATATTTCCAATAACGTAGAGCACAATCGGCGGGGCATGAATTTCTTTAAGCAATTTTGGGTATTCCGGTGAAGAAGAGTCAATCGCCCGCGCGCCGCAAGCTTGCATATCGGTAAGTTCTCGATCCAAATCCACCAGAGTGTTCCAGTTAAGAATGGCGGTGATGACATCCTCATCTACCCCCGCAATGTTTCGAAGTTCACGTCCTTTTGCTGAGAGAACCGCTACTGGCGAGCCAACAGCTGTGATGAGGCGTTTATACCTTATCGGTCCAACACTGGGAAGCATATTTAGGACGAGACTTGCCTCGAGATCGGTCATAAGGCGGGTGAGATGATAAGAACGATTTCGCCCTTCGGTGGCTTGGACTCATAGTGCGCGAGAATCTCCGACACCGGTCCCCGACGGAATTCTTCGTGGATTTTCGTCAGTTCGCGACAGACACAGATGACTCGTGTGGGATCTAGACGCTTGAGTTCGGTGAGTGATTTCAAAAGCCGGTGGGGTGTTTCAAAAAATACCGACGGCAGAGCCCGCTTAAGAGCTTCCGAAAGTTCGCGTGTCCGACCGCCTGATTTTACGGGAAGAAACCCGCCAAAGTGAAAAGCATCGCCGCCAAATCCGCTGCCAACCAATCCTGTCAAAACGGCAGACGGACCGGGGATCACAGTAAAAGGGATCCCCTCATCTAATGCCGCGGAGATGAGCCTTTTGCCTGGGTCTGAGATGACTGGCATACCGGCGTCTGATACCAGCGCCACTTTGCGGCCCTCCTTCAGTGCGGCAATCAGCTCACCTGTGCGGCGGGCTTCGTTGTGTTCGTGAAAACTGATGAGTGGTTTTTGTAGACCTAACGCATTCAGGAGACAAATCGTGCGGCGTGTATCCTCCGCCGCTACGAGATCAGCTTCCTCGATCGCACACTTGGCGCGGGGGGACAAATCCTGCAGGTTGCCAATGGGTGTGCCAACGACGAAGAGAAGAGGTGCCCGGTTGGCGCTCACCAGCCCTCAGTGATCTCACTGACGAGACGCACGGCGGCTTCTTCAATGGCTCGGGGAATCCCAAGGCGCTCTTCCTCGTTCACATCATTGCCAACAAAAAAAGAGGTGTTGCCCGCCACTGTTCCCGCTGCAAGCGTCTCACCAGAGGAGTTCGAGCGTAGGGTGTATCCGATTTCCACGCGCAAACGAAATTCTCGCGTGGCGCGCACGTCGTTACGAATGGAACGCGACGGCGTGCGGTCGATTCTTTTGACTGTAGTTTCAAGAATCGCGTCGGCGTTGTCGGTACTCGCGACACGATAGGTGCCATCCTGTTGGATTTGTTTGACTATCGTTGATGCAGCCAGAACTTCAACGCGTGGCTTGAGAGTCTCGTTCCTCGATGTGGGAACGGCGATTGTCTGAATATTGGATAATTGTTTAGGTTTGGGAGACCCGAGCTGGTAACCGGCGCAGCCGGTCAACAGGGCGAGAGTTAGAACACAATAGGCTGGGGCGCTGAATTTCATAGGATGTCGGTAAAAGGTAGTCTTCTTGATATTTGGTTCAAATGAAGCGCTTTGGCGAGAAAAAATTTCATCGCTGTTGCGGCTTGACCTCCGGAGAGGCGCTTGGTGCGGGAATTGGGTTTAAGGCTTTTTTGGTGTCTGCACGAATTTTGGGACCGGGATCTGCAAAATTCTGAGCCGTATGATCTCGATCAAGCGTCCCAACAGATGGCGACTGCTTCTTGCTAGAGCCCTCTTTTTTTGATCTTTTTTCAATTCTCTCCTCGGGTTGAGAAACAGCCTCTTTGACGTTTTCCCCGTCTTTTTGGCCGGAAAATGGGAGACGAATCTTTGGAAGTTTGGGCACGAGATCGGAGGGGCGGATTATTCTCTTTTGATTGCCTGATGACTCTTCAGAATGTTTTTGGCGGAGAACGGCGAGGCGTTCCGTCGCAAGGCGGGCCTCCTCCGTCCCGGGATTATCATCGACAACTTTCTCATAGGAAGCGATTGCCGCACTAATGTTCCCGTGCGCTTCGTAGAACTCGGCAATGCTGAGAGCTCCTTTCACGAGACGATTCCCGAGATCGGAAATATTTTTCAGAGCCTGTGGGGTTTTGGGATGGTTCGGGTATGTAATGACAAACTCCTGGAAAGCGTTGAGAGCTTTTTTCGTGGTGGTTTGGTCGTATGCAGCCGCTTTGGTTTGTAGCATTAGAACATAGGCAGATTGATAAAGTGCATCGGGAGCATATTCGCTGCCTGGGTAATTATCTGAGACCTTCTGGTAGGCAGCGATCGCTTCCGGGTAACGTCGCGCTTTTTCGTATGCCAGGCCGGCGTTGAATTGGGCGGCGGGAGCAATGGGGTTGAAAGGGCCGACCGCCACGATTTTGTCAAACATCTCTGCGGCTTTGCCCATCGAAGGAATAGAAGGTACGCCGAGCAGTTTTAGCTTTTCGCCTTCGAGAAACTTGGATGCTATGCGAAACATTCCTTCAAGTGCAGCATTGAAGTCTTTACTGTTTGGGTACTTGTCCACAAGCCGCTCGAGGTTTCGGTAAGCAGCGAGGTAATCGTTGGCAGCCTCTTCCAGGCGCGCATGTGCGAGAAGAGCTGCCGGGGCTTCGGGTGATTTGGGCTGTCCTTTCCAGATCGCGCGATAAGCATCTTTGGCTTTGGCGACCTGCCCGGCTGTTTCATAGGATCTAGCCTGGGAAAGCTGGTTCTCCACAGACTGAGCAGAGGTTTTCTCAAAAAGAAGAGTCGTCACAACAATGGTGAGGACGAAACTGCGGAAGGATTTCATAGGAAAAGTCGAAAGATTTTTCATGATGAGGGCTTGGTTGTTGGTTGGGAAAAAAGTTTCAAGACTCCCGTTTTAGAGTGCCCTCGAAGAGCTCCAAGGCAGCAATGATCTTAGGGTCATTTTCAAATTCTTCAATGAGCCTTTTTTTTTCCTCGTCAGGTTCATCAACCGGCGTTCGTTGCGCCATCTCGGCGCCCACCGAGGGAGGTTGAGGTGTGGTGCGCGGAGGCAGATCTTCACGTGTGAAGAGAACAACTTTGAGGGGGAGCCCGGCGACTTCGCTCAGCAGAGCTTCGAGGAAAGAAGAAAAAGCGGGTGTGCGAAGCGAATCGCAGGCTGCCTTTTCCGACATCGAAAACCCGATACGCGCAACCCCTTTTTCAATGGCCAACAAGTAGCCAGCAGCGATCCAATGAGAAGCAAAGGGGCGCTCATCCCGGGCTTTTGCCAGCACTTCCTGCCAAATAGTCGCCAAATCTGGCGTTTCAATCAAAGGCGCTGCATCACCAGCGGCATTGCCTTGGGTGTGAGGTTCGGAATATTCGCTGGCTTTTGGGCTTGCTGAAGGTCTCTTCAACGGTGCGACAGGTTTGTCCGAATGCGTTGTTTTTTCCTGGGTTGCAGCCGGCCCTCTCGGATGAGAGATGCTTCTATTTTCTTGCTGAAGCGGTTTATCGCTGGTCAATGATGAGAGCAATTCCGCGAGGGTTGTCTCTCCCAGGTACTGGATCGCTTTGATCACAGACACCTCAAGATGGAGCCGTTTGTTTGAGGCCCAACGCATTTTGGTTTCCGCCTCGGCGAATTGTGAAATTAATTCCAGCAGACGTTCGCGGCTGACAATTTCAGCCTGGCGGGTGACCTCTTCGAGCGCAATTTTATCGAGTTGCCCAGAGAGTGCGTTTGAGTCCACCTTCGCTACGAGCAGGTTGCGAAAATGTGAGATCAAATCTCCTGTGAGACGGGCGAGGTCGTGGCCAGCTTCTTCATGTGCGGCAATTTCGGCCAAAGTGCCGGGCGCGTTCTGAGAAAGCAAAAGATCAGCAAAGCGAAGCACTGCCCCACGCGAAGAAAAACCGAAGACCTCTATCACGTCTTCTTCGCGAATAGTGTTGCCACAAAAAGCAACAAGTTGATCGAGCATAGATTCGGCATCTCGCATTCCCCCGTCGGCACCGCGAGCCACAGCTTCGGCCGCACGTGGCTCGAGGTTGATGTCTTCCTGGGCTGCGATATGGAGAAGATGCGCGGCGATTTTGGCATCCGGAATGCGGCGCAGATCAAAACGCTGACAGCGGCTGAGAATGGTGGGCAGCACCTTGTGAACCTCTGTGGTGGCAAAAACAAACTTTACGTGAGCCGGAGGCTCTTCGAGCGTTTTGAGGAGCGCGTTAAACGCTGCCGCACTGAGCATGTGAACTTCGTCTATAATGTAGATCTTGTAACGATCCCGGGCCGGTGCAAAGCGGGCATTTTCCCGAAGTTCACGGACCTGCTCAACGCCGTTGTTGCTGGCACCGTCAATCTCGATGACGTCCAGCGAAGATCCGAGGGCAATTTCTAAGCACGATGCGCATCTGCCGCAGGGGTTGACAGTCGGTCCGGTAACGCAGTTGAGGGCTTTGGCCAAGATTCGGGCTGTTGAAGTTTTACCTGTGCCGCGAGGACCAACAAACAGATATGCGTGCGCCAAACGATCGCGCTCAATCGCATTGGCGAGCGTGCGGACAACATGGTCCTGTCCGATAACCTCTGAAAAGGTTTGAGGGCGGTATTTTCTGGCAAAAACCTGGTAGCTCACGATGACGACATACTTTTGGTGGAAGTGCCGGGATCACAAAGGGACATTTTCTCTCTCGCGCCCGGATTGCACATTGTAATTCTGGCGTGAAATTCACTTATTCGCCTTGCTACAAAACGAATCTGCTCCGGCAAGAGCTCCGGAAAAATGGGCAGAGCGAGCGTCTCCGCGGCGGCGCGTTCCGCCTCGGGAAAATCGCCCGTTTTATATCCGAGTCCGGCGAAACATTCCTGCAGATGAAGCGGGATGGGGTAGTAGATTTCGGTGCCGATGTCGTCTTGCGCTAAGGCTTCACGGAGAGCGTTGCGAAAAGGGGAGCGAATAACGAATTGATTATAGATGTGGTGGTGGCGCTTTTCGTCGGCAGCTCGGCTCTCCACCGGTAAAGAGACGACGGCATCGCCAAACTCTGCGAATGCCTGTTTGTAAAGGAGAGCGTTTTTACGGCGTTGGTTGGACCAGGAATCGAGATGGGGCAATTTGACAGAGAGGACAGCGGCCTGCAATGCGTCAAGCCTGAAGTTGCCTCCAACGATAGGATGATGATAGCGCCGAGTCATTCCATGGTTACGGATGGCGCGCATTCGTTCCGCAATGGCGCTCTCCTTGCAGACCGCCATTCCTGCATCGCCAAATGCGCCAAGATTTTTTGTCGGATAAAAACTAAAAAAGGCTGCATCTCCCAATGCTCCGGCACGCTGCCAACCGCCTTTATAAGGGATTTCTGCTCCGAGCGCCTGCGCGGCATCCTCAATCAAAAGCAACCCGTTTTCGGCAGCAAAATCGCTGAACCCCTCATCGGCGCACTGCCCAAAAAGATGAACAGGCATAACTGCTTTCAGCCGGTTCCCTCGGAAAGTGCGAAGCTGCCCATATTTTTCGCGGACGCAGGAGTTTTCCAGGGCCGTCCTTGCTGTCTGCGGCGTGATGTTGAATGTTTCTGGTGAAATGTCTGCAAAGACTGGTTCGATGCCCAGGCGGACAAGCCCACCCACCGTTGAAAAAAAAGTGTAAGGCGAAGTTAAGACGGCATCTCCGCAGCCGAGACCCAAAGCCATGTAGATGAGCAACTGAGCATCTGTGCCGGAGGATGCTCCAACCGCGTGCGGCACCCCGACAAACTCAGCGATCTGCTCTTCAAAAGCCGCCACCTTGGGACCAAGGATGAGCGCTTGAGAGGCCATCACCTCCGCGACGGCCGCCTCAAACTCAGGCCGGAGCCTTTCATACTGCAGACGCAAATCGAGCAGCGGAACCTTCATGGCCGTTCGGAGCATCAGGCCCGGCCCATGTAAGCTCCGGTTCGAGTGTCGACTTTCACAACCTCTCCTTCGTTGATAAACAGCGGAACCTGGATAACTTTTCCCGTCTCAAGAGTTGCCGGTTTGGTTACGTTGCTAGCCGAATCGCCTCGGACTCCTTCAGGCGACTCTGTAATCTTCAAATTCACAGAGGCAGGAAGATCAAGTTGCACTGCACGACCTTCGGCGTAGAGAATCTCCACGGCCAGGTTTTCGACCAAATAATCCTTGGCTTCACCAACCAAAGCCTCCTGGAATGTGACAGTTTCATAAGTCTCAGGATCCATGAAATGATACCCCTCTTTGTCGGCATAGCTGAACTCGAGCTTTCGCCGCTCCATCTCGACCAACTCGACTTTTTCAGTCGAACTGAAGCGAACGTCGCTTGATTTTTGGGTTCTTACGCTACGAATAATTGCCTGCACAAAAGCGCGCAGGTTGCCAGGGGTGCGATGCTGGACTTCAAGCACGATGGCAATGTCGCCGTTATAGCGAATGGCCATCCCTTTTTTCAAGTCATTGGCGTTAATCATAAAGAAAAGACGGGAAAAGTTCTATAGACCGCGCGGTGCTTTCGGGCAAATGGGAATTTATTCATCCCTCCTACGGTCGGTTGCCTCTAGTTAAGTCTAGTTATCTCTTGATTCGTGACAAATCGGCTGTGATGATTCCAAAATGGGACGCCAGTGGTTGCAAGCAAAACGCGAAGTCGCTCACCTTAAAAAAGGTCAGGCGACTCAAAAACTAGTCAAAGAGATCATGGTCGCCGCCAAAATGGGCGGATCTGATGCCGGAGCAAACGCCCGGCTCGCGGCCGCGATTGAAAAGGCAAGGAAAAATTCCGTTTCCAAGGATGTCATTGAGCGGGCTGTCAAAAAAGGTGCCGGCCTTGGAGAGGAAAAACTGACCATGGAGCATGTGATTTTTGAAGGCTACGCCCCACATAAGGTTCCCGTGATCGTCGAGGTGTTTACGGATAACAACAACCGCACCGCACCGGAAATCCGGGTGCTCTTTAAAAAAGGACAGCTGGGCTCCCCTGGGAGCAACAAATTTCTGTTCGATCACGTCGGCCTGGTTGAAGTCTGGCAGAGTAACAACTCGGTCGATGTGGAAGCCGCGGCCATCGAGGCGGGGGCGGACGATTTTGCCCTGTTGGATTCGGAAGAAAATGACGACATTCCCCCAAACACGATGGGAGTGCGATTTATCACCTCACGAACAGCGACCGGTTCTGTCGCCGGTTGGTTGCGGGAACATGGATGGAATGTTGTTCTTTGTGAACTCGGGTTTCTGCCCCGACAATTCCCAGATCTATCAGAAGAACAGAGAAGGGAAGTCGGCGAGTTTTTGCAAGCCTTGGACGACCATGACGATGTCCATCGCGTCTGGGCGGCTGTTCGTTGACCTTAGTGACCCCTTCTCATAATTCTCAATATCTCACCCCGATGGCCACCAAACCCTGCCGGGGAGGGGACTCGAACCCCTACTCCTTGCGGAACCAGATCCTAAGTCTGGCGCGTCTGCCAATTTCGCCACCCCGGCCTGTTATTTGGATGATGACTATTAACCGCTTACTCCGCTGTCGGCAAGTTGCTTCCTCAGAGTCGCGTTATGAAATACGCAACAGCAAACCCACTCCGTTGCCTGCAACTGCTCTTCAGGTATGGTCAAGAAGAAAGCCGCTTGTGCTTGCAGAAAAATGCTTCCTTTTTCTCTTCTCATGAAAGAGTTAACCACACCCGCCCCAATCACCCCACAACGTGCAAGACAACTCGTTTCATCATTTGCAGGGCGACGAATCCTTGTGTTGGGGGATGTGATGTTGGACAGGTTTTTATGGGGAACCGTCTCTCGAATTTCTCCCGAAGCTCCTGTGCCTGTGGTGGAGGTTGCATCGGAAACCGCCTTCCCTGGAGGGGCCGCCAATGTGGCAAGAAACCTGAGGGAACTCGGTGCAGAAACATTCGTCGCCGGATCGGTTGGTGAGGATGCTGCGGGCGAAACACTCTTGCAGCTACTGCAGGCGGCGGGTATCGAGACTTCACTCACAGTGAAAGAGCCGGGACTGATGACGACCGTAAAAACGCGTGTGATCGCTCAGCATCAGCAGGTTGTTCGGGTGGATCGGGAGCGGAGATCTAGCATTTCTGAAAACGCAATACGCACCTTACATGAAAAGACACTCGATGTTGCCGGCTCGCTCGACGCGGCGATCATCGAGGATTACGCCAAAGGTTTCGTAACCCAACAAAACGCGGATGCCTTGGGCAGAATGGCGTCGGGGCGCTTCCCGTTGGCGATTGATCCAAACCCGCGAAATCCAATTCGGTGGACCGGTGCGGATGTGATTAAGCCCAATAAAAAGGAGGCACTGGAGGCAGCAGGCTTAGCCGAAATCAACTCACCCAAGGCATGGATCATGGCGGGGCAACAGCTTCTCTCTTTATGGGAGACGCAAAGCCTCCTTCTAACTCTGGGCGAGGAGGGCATGGCGCTCTTCGAAAAAGAGGAAAACAAGCTCTGGCTCAGCCCGACCAAGGCGCGTGAAGTGTATGATGTCTCCGGGGCGGGCGATACCGCCGTTGCGGTTTTTGCCCTGGCACGGGCATGCGGTGCCAATCGGGTAGAAGCGATGGAACTGGCAAATCATGCCAGCGGGATTGTGGTCGCCAAACTCGGCACGGCCACTTTGACGCCTCGTGAACTTATCGCTTCATTTGAGACGGGGGCGCTTCAATGACCCGAGGGTGCGGAGCGAAAAGTGTTCTCGGCAGCCGGAAGGCGGTTTTTTTTGACCGTGATGGCACGTTAATGCGTGAGGTCGCCTACTGCCGGGATCCCTCTCTAGTGGAAACGCCGCCTGGCCTTCGCGAAGGACTCGCAAAACTTCGGCGGGCAGGTTTTCTTAGGGTTATCATCACAAACCAGAGCGGTATCGGACGTGGATGGATTTCCCAGGAAGAATACGCTGCAGTGCAAGCAGAGCTTATGCGCCAGCTTGGAGGGGAGATCGATGCTTGCTATATGTGTCCCGATCTACCCGACACTCCTTCTATACGCCGTAAGCCTGCTCCAGGCATGCTGATCGAGGCGGCTGAGGATTTGGGGATAAACCTAGCTGCTTCTTCAATGGTGGGCGACAAGGCTGCGGATTTGGAAGCAGGGTTCCGTGCCGGGGTGCGTGGGGCGTTTCTTGTCCTTACCGGTTATGGTCGTCATGAACAAGGTAAATGTCCCGCAGGAACAACCATCTGTGAAGATGTGCTTGAAGTGATCAAAATCCTCTTAGGTGAAGGAGACTCATCCCCTTGCTTTTGAGTTAAATCGGGCGCGTTGAGATCATTCCACCTGTCAACACTGTGTTAAACCCAGTTTTTCCGATCGAGTTGACGAAATTGGATCGCCTCGAAGAGGTGATCGTCGGTAATTTGATCTTCTTCGGCGAGATCAGCAATCGTCCGCGCGACCTTAAGAATCCGGTCGTAAGCACGGGCGCTAAGGTTCATTTCCAGCATTGCATTTCGCAATAATTCCGCCGAGCGGTTTGATAGAATGCACGACTCACGAATCTGCCTTGGGGTCATCCGCGCGTTACAACGCGTGCGTGAAGATCGTCCACGTGTGTTAGAAAAGCGCATTTGCTGGCGTTGCCGCGCTGCAAAAACCCGTTCACAAATCTCGGCGGAGGTCTCCTCAGGTCGATCGGACTGAAGCTCCCGAATTTCAACAGGTGGCACCTCGATATGGATGTCAATCCGGTCAAGCAAAGGACCTGAGATGCGCTGGCGATACCGTGCAATTTGGGCTGATGAACAGCGGCACTGGCGTTTGGCCTGACCAAAGTAACCGCAGGGGCAAGGATTCATGGCAGCGACGAGCATGAATTCGGCAGGAAATGTCATTGTGCCGGATGCGCGAGAGATCGTCACACGCCCGTCTTCAAGTGGCTGGCGCATAACCTCGAGAGTCGCACGCCGAAATTCCGGCAACTCATCCAAAAACAGAACTCCGTGATGTGACAGGCTAACCTCCCCAGGCGAAGGATTTGCTGAACCCCCGAGAAGCCCCACATCCGAGATGGTGTGATGAGGCGCACGAAAAGGACGAGTGGAAACAAGTGACACGCCCGGATCGAGAAGCCCGCAGACGCTGTGGATTTTTGTGACCTCAAGCGCTTCGTCTATTGTCATGGGAGGGATAATAGAGGGAATCCTCCGGGCGAGCATAGATTTACCAGAGCCCGGAGGCCCGATCATCAGCAGATTGTGTCCACCCGCCACGGCGATTTCAATAGCCCGCTTGGCCGAAGGCTGGCCGCGAACTTCAGAGAAATCGGCCTCGTGATGGCCTAGTGCGGTGAGTAATTCTCCAGGTTCACACCGGGAGATGCGAGGCATCGCACGGCCACGAAGGATTTCGACTGTCTCAGAGAGACTCCCAACCGCAATGGTCTGCAATCCCTCCACCACAGAGGCCTCACGGGCATTAGCCTCAGGAACAAAAATCCGAACACGTCCACGCCGTCGCGCCTCGAGGGCGACGGCAAGCGCCCCTTTTACGGGACGAAGGGCTCCGTCCAAAGCAAGTTCCCCAATGAAGCAGGAGGATTCGATTTCTTGAAGTGGAAGGCTCGAATTTGCACCCTCTTCGGTGGCGGCAATCATACCGAGCGCTATCGGCAAATCAAACCCGGGCCCCTCCTTACGGATATCCGCAGGGGCAAGGTTAATCGTGGTGCGTCCGAAGGGACGGTTGAATCCACTGTTTGCAAGCGCCGTGGTGACGCGATCCTGCGATTCTTTAACAGCGGTGTCCGGTAAGCCAACAATGACAATCTTGGACATGCCATGACCACCGTTGACTTCGATCTCGACCTCAACGGCATCAATACCAAGAACGGCTGCAGAGTAAACCTTAGCCAGCATAGGTCTCCAAATGCCAGATCTGGCGCGGAAAAGAAAGGATTTTTTCCACCAACCAGTCGGAACGGCCCCTAACCGAGTTCGCTTAAGACGACCTCCCGACCGTCACGGATGGAATCGGCAACGCCCTGCACCACACGCATATAAGCCACCCCCTCTTCAAAAGTTGGGCTTGGTTTGATAGAACCCGGACTTCGCACCGCGGCGATGAAGTCCCACTCAACATGCCAACGTCCCTCCATCTCCGGAGGGATGGCTACCGGTTGCAAGGCCGGATCCCCTATTCGTCCAAGGCATATTTCATCCGTTGCAAAATTGTGGAATAGACTGCCTCGCGAACCATACATCTCCACAGCGTCGGGCGGCGCAAATCCTGCGACACCGGAAAATTCAAGGACGCCTTCTGCCCCATTTTCAAACTGGCAAAGCACAGTTACAAGGTCGGGAATACGAATCTCATAACCTTGCCGCACAGAGTAAAGGGTTTTGGAACGGGCAAATACCGATCGGATCGGGCCGAGCCAACGCTGAAGCACTTCGGCGTAAATACCGAGCGAGAGCACGTTAAGCCCGCTCAACTCAACACGCTGTCGCCAGTGGGCGGGCGCTTCGGGATCTAAATATTGCGAATGAAAGCTGCGCAACCGCACATGATGGATAGGACCAATCGTGTTTTCCGCCAAAAGACGGCGCATCATCAGATCGGCTTTTAGGCCAAATGGTGGGGGACAGAGCATTGTCACAAGATGGGGATTATTGCGAGCGGCAGAAAGCATTTGGCGCGCCTCGGCCAAATTTGTGGCCATTCGGGCTTGGCAGAACACATGTCGTCCAGCCTCAAGAGCTGACAGGGTAACAGTGCAATGAAGCTGAGGCGGAGTACCGATCCAGATAATGTCAAGTTCCGGAAGGGCAAGCAGGTCAGCCCAAAACTTCATCGGTGTCGAACGAGGCAAATACTGTTCGCACACGCGTTTGGCGCTGTCGTAAGTCGCGTTCGCCACCGCTACGACTTCCACACCCGAGATCTGGCGAAGGTTGGGCAGATGTCGACTTATCACAATTCCACCCGCACCGACGATGCCAATCTTAAGTTTACGTTCTGTTTTCATTTGGATTCAGGCTTACGGGCTTTTGATGTCATGCTCGGAAAAATTTCAAATGACGTCAAGCAGATACATACTGCACTCCACCGGCGTTCTTCCTATTGAGCGCTTTGCGAATTCGTTGTTGCTTCATTTGCCACTTCGGCCACAGAACGTAAAGCACTGCGAAGCGCACCAACAAGTGGTGAGTATTCTTTAGTCAGTTGGAAACCGAGATCCTCGCGGATTTCTTTCAAGGCTGTGGCAAGCTTCGCCGCTCTTTTCTCTGGAGCATGGGGCTTGTGGAATTTTACGCTATACTCGAGGGTCAAACTGTTACCGACAGGATTTACATGGCTATGGTATTCCAGTTCAGGAAGGACAACCTCATGACTGGCAGGCTCCACCTCCCATTCTTCGGGTAACGAGATAATTATCGTCTGTCGAACCTCACGCGGCCTCCCAAGCTCCAGCGGCCCGCGTCGCTGTACGGCATTTATTCGCGGCAGAGTTTCCGATATCTCATGTGCGTAAAGGTCGCAGTAGGTGGTCCTTCCATCCTTGGATGTTTTCCAAAAATCGGGAATCCGGTAAAAAGTTTTGATTGTGAAACAGTTGGCCCTGCGGTCATCCTCGACTTTGATAGGGCCTATTGAAACTGCCTGAGGATAATCCTCCCATACATCCCGGAGCATCACGCGCTCCCAGACCATTTCGTTCGAGGCGGCAATACGTGCGCGGGCGCCATCAGCTTCAATCCCAAAATAATCTTCCCGTCTTTCCATGAGCACCGGATCGCCTACTGCACTGCTGCTAAACTTTAAGGTGGTGTGTATGCGGGCGAATGCTCCAAGCGGGGGGCTAACAGATGAGAGGTCTTTAACACCCCGCTGAAGCTCCAGAGCAAAACCCGATACATTGATTGCGCGTTGATTCCAAAACCCACCCTGATCGTTGATTGTCGGATCAATCCAGGCAGATCCGGCAGAAACGTCGTTTATTCGAACAATCACGTGGTCAAAGGCAAGCGGGGAGGGTAAAAAATCATTCAACAAGGGCCCCATCTTGGTGGAGACAAACGCCGCATGTGCCTTGATGCCGTTGCGCGACAAAAGATCCACCAAAAGTCGGGATTTGTCCTTGCAATCACCATAACGGAATCTTGCCACTTGCGACGGACTCACAGGTTGGAAAGCAAAAACACCATTGTGAAACGCCTGGTAGCGAATTTCATTTTGAACAAAATTAACGATCGCATTGACCACACCTCCAACGTCCGGGGATTGATCTTTTGATGGCACTCGCGAGGCCAATTGCCTTGCCAACTCATCGAGTGCAGGGTCGGGGTTGTTTACAGTGTAGAGGGCGGCACCCCAATCCGCAACCTCCTCCCAAGAGTCGGTTTCACTAAGTTGCAACACGGGGAAGGAGCAATACCAAGACGGCTCATCCCCCTCAAGGAAGTTTGCCGACAAGTCATCGCCCTCCCAGCGTAGTTCCCCCATCCCATCTTCGAGAATCTTCTCAGTGAAGCGCAGAGGCGGTGCCCTCCCAATCGTCTTGTGGAAAAGCTTCCTGCCCGGCGGTACGAGAACCCGGTAAATCAGATGTGCCACAGGTTCAGCCCAGCCAATTGACAAAAAATCATACCATCGCCCACTAAAAACGGGGTTCGCCCCACGCAGGGTGTAAGAATAGTCAAGAATATCGCCCGGCCGCAAATCGCTGACGAAACAGAGCGCTGTGGAATCTCCTGAGAAGATGTTGTCCGCCAGCGAATCTTCACGCTGGATAACACGCCAGAGAGCAGTGTGGAGTTGCGATATTCTCTTGCCTTCTCTGATCACATCCAACCGGTGCACCGTTAATTTCTGAAACTCGGGGTCGAATTTGATTTCCACTTGTGAACCTGCCTGCACCCCGGAAAGATTTCGCGCTCGAAAGATAAATCTGCTGAACTTTTCCGCTGTGCTGATGTTTTGCTGTTCAGAGACATGGATATACTCAACCGGACCAGCACCGTCTATCCGGGCGGGAAAAGGTTGATCTTCTGGCCAAAAATTAAGTGCCCACGCGGGTTCAAGGCCCGACACGAAAAGATTTTGATCCCTGAGCTGATGCGGATCGATAACTTCCCTCGCCCATCCGACACTTTTGCCTACGACCAAAAAAAGTGTCGTCAGACAGATCCCCAACAAACGGACTGTGATCAGATCATTCCAACGCATGAATAAAGAAACCAGAGCGCAGCTTAGGTTCAAACCAAGTGCTCTTGGGCGGCATGATTTCACCTGCGTCAGCAATAGCAATCACTTCCTCCACTGTGGTCGGAAACATCGAGAACGCAACAGCCCACGCGCCACTGTTCACACGCTGCTCCAACTCTGCCGTGCCCCGGATCCCTCCCACAAAATCAATATTCAAACTGCGCCGCGGATCATCAATTCCGAGAAGAGGAGCAAGGATGCGATTTTGAAGAACAGAGACATCGAGTGAATCCACTGGCCCGGCGGAGGTTGGAAGATCCCACGAGAGCGAATACCATTTGCCTTGCAAAAACATCGAAGCCATCCGCGCGGAGGGTGGTTCAGGCTGGGCTCCCGAGGAGCTTAATGAAACCACTTTGGCAACAGCATCGAGAAACTCCTCTGGTGAGCGGCCATTTAGGGTGCGCACCACGCGATTGTATGGCAGAACTTTGAGGCTCTGTGACGGGAAGAGCACCGATAAGATCCCTTCATGAGGAGCATCAGCATCAGAATTTGTTGCTCGACGGAGACCGGCAACACGAGCCGCACTGGCCGCACGATGATGTCCGTCGGCAATGTAGAAAGCCTCCACAGAGTAAAACGCAGATTCAAGCGGCACCTTCCCAGGAACTCTCCAGACTTCGTGACGAATGCCATCCGGCGCTGTCAGATCGTAGTCGGGACTCTTTAACACGCCCTCAGAAATAATACTGTCAATTTCTGGGTTTGAACGAAAAGCCAGAATAATCGGGCCGGTTTGGGCGTTTAGTGTGTCAATAAGCCGCGTGCGGTCGTTTTCCTTTTCCGGGCGGGTTTTTTCGTGTTTCTTAATAAGACCGATCTCGTAGTCGCGTGCCAGAACTGTTGCGGCAATTCCAGTTTGCTGATGTGTTCCCATCGTCAGTCTGTAGAGATAGAACATGGGCACCGGTTCACGAACAAGTTGTCCGCTGGCGATAAGATCTGAAAACTTTTCTTTTGCCTTGGCATAGACTTCGGGAGCGTAGGGATCTTGGTTAGCGGGAAAATTAATCTCCGCCCGGTCCACATGGAGGAGGCTAGAGGGGTTTCCCGCCGCAAGTGCCTCCGCTTCCTCCCGATCCACAACATCGTAAGGAACACAAACCACCCGCTCCACCGAAGAAGCTGTCGGCGTATATCCGCGAAAAGGTCTTACACGCATTTGAACATAATCGTGGCCTCCTGTCGCGCGCAACGCAAGAGGAAGTCTCATAGAATCTAAAAAATTCCGATGCCAGGAGGCCGTCGCTGCGCTAAGAATGTCATGATACACCGATGCAACACAGATCGCACCCAATGTGGAAAACAGCCGCCGCCCAGCTAAAAAATCTCGTCCCTTACGAACCAGGCAAACCCATCGACGATGTTGCTCGTGAGCTTGGGCTCGATCCCGCAAACATCATCAAACTCGCCTCTAACGAGAACCCTCTCGGGCCCTCACCGAAAGCGATTGAAGCAATGCGCGAGGCCGCCACTCGGGCGCATCTCTATCCCGACGGTGGCTGTTACCACCTCCGTCGCGCGCTGGCGGAAAAGTTTTCCCTCGACACAAAGAATTTCATCATTGGCAACGGATCCAACGAAATAATTGAGTTTCTGGGCCATGGCTTTCTCGGGCCGCAAACCGAGGTTATAGTTGCCGAGCACGCCTTTGTGGTCTACAAACTCATGGCCACTCTGTTCGGCGCAAACACTATCGAAGTGCCCGATCCGGGCTTCGTTCACGATCTGGAAGCTATGCAGCGCGCCGTAACGCCTCGCACCCGCGAGATTTTTATCGCCAACCCCAATAACCCAACCGGGACGGTTGTTTCCGAAAGCGCTATTCGTCAACTCCTCGATTCCGTCCCCGAGGAGGTCATTGTTGTCATCGATGAAGCCTACCACGAATTCCTCAATAACCCGCCAAACACCCTGGAATTTATCCGTGAAGGCCGACCCAATGTCATTCTCCTAAGAACATTTTCCAAAATCCAGGGCCTCGCTCTCCTCCGGATCGGCTACGGTATCGCTCCTGCCCCGCTTATCGAAGTGCTTCAAAAGACGAGGCAGCCATTCAACTCCAATGGAATCGCCCAAGCGGCCGCCCTGGCAGCTCTCAGCGACACCGAGCATATGAAGCGCACAATCGAACTCACCCTTGAAGGACGGACGCTGTTCGAACGCTCCTTCGCTGAGATGGGCCTGCAATATGTCCCGAGCCAGGCCAATTTTGTTCTTGTACGGACCGGCAACGGAGACGATGTCTTTCGTTGGCTTCTTCAGAAAGGCATCATCGTGCGTGCCATGGCCTCATACAAACTGCCGGATTGGATTCGCGTTACCATAGGAACTCCAGAACAAAACCGGCGATTTCTTGACGCGCTGCGTGAGCTCGACAAGATTCGCCCACTTGTCAGGGAGCTCTAAGACAGGGAGGGAAAAACTTGTCCCAAATCCCTGGCGTTGACACCTTGAGCCACTCAGACGTAATCTGCACCCAATGGACACAAAAAGCGTGCACCTTCCTACCTTCCGCCGAAACCGATCGATTATCTCGTGAATACCAACGAATTCTACATTCTGGAGCTTTTGGTTGAAAATGGCCTCATTACCCCCGCGCAGGCTAAAGAGGCTGAGGCCGCTGCGACGGAACACTCCTCCGCAGTAGATCACCTTGTCAACTCTGGGCTCCTCACTCAGGAAGATATCTCCCGGACACTCGCCGCCGCCAGCAGTGTTGATTATGTGGATCTGTCGCAGATGGTCATTCCTCCGGACGTGATCGGTTGCATAGACGCTAACGAGGCGTTTCGTTACAAAGTCATTCCAGTCTCTCGACATGACAACCTGCTTCGGGTGGCGATGCAAGATCCAAGCGATCTCGATTCGATCGACAGCCTGGCCCACATCCTGAAAATGGATATCGAGCCGGTCTGTTCCACAGCCGAGCAGATAAAGGAGGCGCTCATTCAATATTATGGCAGCGCCCAGGGTTCGAGCTCTGATCCTTTGGCTGAAATAGGTGCCACTGTCGGCGAAGGTGACGTCGGTGACGCTCCGATTATCAAAATGGTTTCCATGACACTCCTGGAAGCATACCGCGCTCGAGCCAGCGATATTCATCTCGAACCACTCGAAAGAAGATTTCGTGTCCGCTTCCGAATAGACGGTGTTTTACAGGAAGTGCAGAGTCCCCCCAAAAAACTTCAAAGCGCCATAATCAGCCGCATCAAAATCATGACAGGCTCTATGTCCATCGCCGAAAAGCGGCTGCCTCAAGACGGACGAATTCAGGTTAAAATTGGCGGAAAACCGATTGATCTTCGCGTCTCGACGGTGCCGACGACTCACGGAGAAAGCGTTGTGATGCGTGTCTTGGACAAATCCGGACTCACTCTCGGTCTCCCTGAACTCGGTTTCCTCTCTGACGACCAGTCTATTTTTGAACGGCTGATCACTCTTCCCGACGGCATCCTTTTGGTCACCGGCCCCACTGGATCTGGCAAAACAACGACACTCTACAGCTGCCTACATTATATCAACAAACCCGACAAAAAAATTATCACCGTTGAAGACCCGGTCGAATATGAAATAAACGGCATAAACCAAGTGCAAGTTAACGCTGAGATCGGAATGACCTTTCCGGCCGCCCTGCGCTCCATCCTTCGTCAGGCACCAAATGTCATCATGATCGGCGAAATTCGCGATGGTGAAACGGCCAACATTGCAATTAACGCCAGCCTCACCGGGCATCTCGTCTTCTCCACACTCCATACCAACGATGCACCCAGCGCCGTCGCACGTCTCGTGGACATCGGCGTAAAACCATTTCTCGTGGCCTCCTCCATTCGCGCCATCATGGCGCAACGTCTCGTCCGAAGGGTTTGCCCTCATTGTGCCATACCCTACGAACTCTCCGAAGAAGAATGTCAAGCATTGGGTATAGATCGGTATCGTCTTTCCGAAGCCACCATTAAAAAAGGCCAAGGCTGTGAGCGGTGTCGTCACACCGGTTATCGGGGGCGTATGGGCATATTTGAGATTTTCCTCATTGACGACGACATCCGCCACATGATCAATGACCGATTGTCAACAGTCGCCCTCCGTCAACGCGCCCGTGAGCTTGGGATGCGGACTCTTCGCGAGGACGGCGTCCGCAAAGTTCTAGCCGGTCTGACTAGCGCAGAGGAGGTTATCTCTGTCACCATGGGTGACACAGACTGATCTTTGCGCTCTGCTCCGCCTGTTCTTTTCTCCGGCAGAGATTTTAAAAATTTGCTTTGTGGATGTGTGACTCAGCGCTCTAAACGAGCTAAATAGCCTCTTGCCGGGGCCCATGTCCTCTTTGTAAAGAACCAGCCGCAGTAGAACGGGTGTGAGAAACGTGGGCCAACCAGTGCATGGCAAAAAGATGCTCAGGACCTACTCCTGACCTCTATAAAGCGTTATAAAAAGCTACTCTGAAACCAATCTGCCTGCTAACTGCACAGGAACTGATTCTTCTGAAGCAAAATAAAATGACCGTTCCCTCATTCATCACCGCAGAAAAATGCAACGTTAAAGTGAGCAAACTGAATGAAACACCGATTGATAAGATTCTTTTTCATCGTTTTGGCCGAACCATATATCTTTTGGTCTTGAGATGTCCTTCTGGCAAACTCACCTCAACTGCGACTTAGATTTTTTAATCGAGAATCTTTATCGCTAAAGCTTTTCAAGATGCTTTGAGCTTGCATATGCACTCTCACGCCCGTGGGTGGTAGAGCGCATGTGCTTGCTTCAGGCGCTCTACTGAGACGTGCGTATAAATCTGGGTAGATGAGAGGCTGGCATGCCCAAGCAACGCCTGAACACCGCGCAACCCCGCTCCGTTATCGAGTAGATGCGTGGCAAAGGAATGGCGTAATTTGTGAGGACTGACGCCTTCGGGGAGATCAACAGCACGGGCATGTTTGCGCACCATTTCCCAGATACTCCGCGCCCCAATACGTCCACGGCTTTTGTTGAGAAATAAAGGACCGCTGTGGGATGGCTCTGCGACGGCGATGTAATGCTCCAAGGCTTCACGAGCCAGGCGCGGAAGAGGGGCCAATCGCTCTTTACCCCCCTTTCCTCGAACGCGAAGAGTCCCGCTAGCGCGATCGTAGTCGCTCACATTGAGCTCGGTGAGTTCACGCAATCGCAAACCACACCCGTAGAGCACTTCTAGAATAGCAGTATCGCGCGCCGATGCCCATACCGGTGCCTGTTGAAATCGGGGCTTCTCGACCGGCCGAGCGATGAGATCGGCCACTTGGTCTACCGAGAGAATTACTGGCAAACGGCGCTCTGATCTGGGCAACATCACACTGGCGAGTGGATCTGTGCTAAGAATGCCCCGTCGAACAAGGTGCCGAAAGAACGTCCGAAGAGCAGCGAAATGTATCCTGATCGTCGATTTTGCCCGGCCGACCTTAAGAAGAGCATAGAGATAGTTACGAAAAAGCTCGGCCCCGCAATCGCAAAGAGCAGGGGCGGGGCCTTTCCACGAGAGAAAATCTTCAAGTGCACGCCGGTAAAGCTCTTGGGTGCGAAGGGAGAGCCGACGTATAGAGCGAATCTCTTCCAAAAAACGACCCACCAAAGCCGTGTCGCTGTTATAATTCACGGTAGATGTGGTCTCGCCTCGGTTGGTCAAGATCCACCCTCAAGTGCGTTTCCTCCCGCAAGGCGCAGCAGATGCTCCCAGCGTTCACGCGAAAAAAGTTCCTCCTCGGAAATGGAAATCTCTTGTAGTCCTCGACGAAACAGTCTTTCAACAGCAGATGAATTACCTGCGAACCGCTCGATGGAGAGATCGTCAAGAAGCGTTTCTAGAAGCGATCGTTGTTCGGGTGTCCACTCTTGCTTCGGGGCGACCACTTCTGCTTCGTCTCCTGTGGATGCTGCAATATGGGCAACAAACTCGGGAAGCGAGGTTCCACGCAGTTCAGCCATTTCTGCGAGGGCATTCAGGCGATCAAAAGCGAGCGAAAAAGGAAGAAGGCCAAAAGCTGCCGTTTCATCTTTAGAAGGCTCCGATGGGGCTGTCTGTGCCACACTTGAACGGGCAAATAGCCGCCAGCCAAGCTCTGGTGCAAACCAGCCTACTTCTGCCAAGAACGAGCCACCGGACGCCGGAGCGGGCAGCAACCAGTGGGTCTCTGCGGAAGCCCCGCGCTGGCTCGCAAGGAGATCGCCGTTAGGAGAGAGGATTCGAATCTCAATATTTTGGCAGGAAATTGGCAAAGACGCATCGTCTTTATCCCAATAGACAAAAAGCCATTTTTGGTCGCGCACTACAAGATGCAGTTCTCCCTTGTTTGCTATAGGTTCGGGATAATCGACAGTCTCAGACTTCGTCGGTTCAACGGCTGCGGTTGGGTCAGGAGATCTCGCATGAAGGATTGGCTCCGATGAAAACTCGTAACCGTCTTCGCCATCAACAACACCATCAATATTGTTTTTTTCTAGTGTCATCATCGTCTCCTAGTCTTCGCTATAACTATAAGGCCTATTGCTTTGCTGGGGGGGTGGAAAAGTATTCAATCAAAGACTCCGGATAAGTAAACGGGAAATAAGCAAAACAGGTTGAATAATATTCATAAAAAACAGAAATTGCATTTGTTTTTTCGCAGCCCGCACAATCTCCGCAACCTTATTAAGAATGCTTGCAAGAAGAATTATCCCCTGTCTCGACGTTACCGACGGCCGTGTTGTCAAAGGGACAAAGTTTCGTAACCTGCGTGACGCTGGGGACCCAGTGGAGTGCGCCCAGGAATATGACCGACAGTGTGCTGACGAATTAGTTTTTCTCGACATCACCGCGTCGTCCGATCAGCGCACGATTATGTTGGACGTTGTCGAGAGAACAGCCCGCTGCTGTTTCATGCCTCTGACTGTCGGAGGTGGCATCCGTTGCACTGAAGATGTGCGGAAGATGCTTCTGGCCGGAGCAGATAAAGTCAGTCTGAACACCTCTGCGGTAAATAATCCTGATCTTATTTCATCTGCAGCAAGGGCTTTCGGCAGTCAGTGCGTCGTTGTAGCCATCGATGCTCGGCGCCGCAGCTCAACTGCGGATAAAGGATGGGAAGTCTTCACACACGGCGGACGCAAACCAACCGGACTCGACGCAGTTGCATGGGCCCAAAGAGCCGCCGAACTCGGCGCGGGTGAAATTCTCCTCACCAGCATGGATGCTGACGGCACCAAGGACGGGTATGACATCGCACTCACGCGCGCCATCAGCGATGCCGTAGGTATTCCTGTCATCGCAAGTGGAGGCGCAGGAAAAATCGACCATCTGGCAGCCGCACTGACCGAGGGAAAAGCCGATGCTGTTCTTGCTGCAAGCATTTTTCATTTTGGAGAAATGACAGTTGGGGATGTAAAAAAACAACTCTCGGCACTTGGCATCCCTATGCGGCCACATAACGAGCAGGTCCCAAAATGAAATCCCGCACCTCCACCAAAGCGCATTTAACAGAAGGCTCGACTTTCGATGCCGAAGCAATACTGCGCCAGTCCGGACTGCGTGTGACGAATCCTCGTCTCAAAGTCCTTACCGTTCTGCTCTCCGCCGGGGAACCCCTCGACATTCAAAGCATCATCGAACGCGCCTTGCCCGTGAGGCTCGATTTCTCTACAGTTTTCCGCACAGTGCAACATCTCGATAATTCAGGTGTGATCCGTCGGGTCCATTTGAGGCGGCGCACCGCACACTACGAGACGGGCTTGGGCGGGGCCCATCACGACCACGTTACCTGCACAGTTTGCAAGCGCGTCCAACCGCTCCCAGGAGGATGTCCCATGATAGATTATCAGAAAGTCCTGGAGGAAAAAACCGGGTTTACCATGATAAATCATTCACTCGAATTCTTCGGTATTTGCCCAATCTGCCAGAAGAACATGCAAACGAAAAAAAAACCGCATTCTGAAGTCCGCACACCTCCTTCCCTTCCTCGATTTAAATCCTCTAAGAAGTCTACCATCCGTTGAGAACGCCCCACCCCTTCGATCCGATCCCTGAAATCCTCGATGAAATTCGTCAAGGACGAATGATCGTTGTGACCGACGACGCCGACCGTGAGAACGAGGGCGATCTTGTTATGGCGGCCGAAAAGGCCACAGCCAAAACAATCAACTTCATGGCCGTGCACGGTCGAGGCCTCATCTGCGCTCCTATCACTCAGCAACGAGCGGAGAAACTCGGTCTCTCCAGTATGGTTGCTATCAACCGCGAATCACATGGCACGGCCTTCACTGTGAGCGTCGATGCAGCCAAAGGCATCACCACCGGTATCAGCGCGGCGGATCGCGCAAAAACCATTCGCCTTCTAGCCTCCCCCCGCACCAAAACCTCCTCCCTCGTTCAACCAGGCCATGTTTTCCCTCTGCAAGCCCGCCCGGGTGGAGTTCTCCAGCGCGCCGGACACACCGAAGCCGCAGTAGACCTCGCCCGTCTCGCGGGCCTCGAACCGGCAGGGGTTATCTGCGAAATTCTCAATCCGGACGGCACTATGGCCCGCCTGCCGGAACTGTTGAAATTCGCGGCCAAACATGGATTGAAGATCTGCACTATTCGGGATCTCATCGCATGGCGTCGTCAGAGTGAAAAACTCGTTCAACGTGAACAGGTCATTTGTCTTCCGACTGATTACGGAGATTTCGATCTTTACCTCTACCGCTCCCTGCTCGATGGAGAACACCATCTTGCTCTTGTGCGCGGTAAAATTAAGTCCCACGTGCCTATCCTCGTGCGCGTCCATAGCGAGTGTCTGACCGGCGACGTTTTCAGATCTAGAAGGTGCGATTGCGGTTCACAACTTCATCTTGCTCTGCGTCGTATCGCCAATGAGGGCTGCGGTGTAATTGTCTACATGCGTCAAGAGGGCCGCGGTATCGGTCTGGCTAACAAAATAAAAGCCTACAAATTACAGGAACAAGGTGCCGACACAGTCGAAGCAAACGAACGTCTCGGTTTCCCCATGGATTTGAGAGAATACGGCCTTGGAGCACAAATCCTCGCCGACCTTGGCGTTCGCAAACTGAGGCTTATGACAAACAACCCACGCAAAGTGGTCGGTCTTGGTGGTCACGGACTCGAGATTGTCGAACAGGTACCCGTTCGTATTCGTCCAAATCCTCACAACCTCCGTTACCTCGAAGCCAAACGGAGCAAAATGGGGCATTCACTCTGACTAGCGACGCTGCTCGTCGACGCTCAGTAAAATAAAAGAGCGCTCACCAACACTACTCCGCCATAAATTGCGCCCGCCATGAGCATCAAAGAAAATCGCCTGGGCGCTGCGGTCGCCCAAGCGATCATATCGCGTACCAACCACGGCATCCCTACGAAAAATAATCCGAGCACCACCCACACATAAGCCAACACAGGCAAAAGCAGCCGAGAGAGTTGGGGACGCAAAAAAGCTGAATCGAGCAGAGGTTCTGCGGCCAAAAGCAAAATCATCCCTAGCGATCTGGCGGCAAGAAACTCCCTCATCTGCCACAAGGTCATCACATACATGGCCACCACCGCGCACAGGAGTAGCCCACGCCGTGGTTGCAACTCGCCAATGTCTGCTCGTAGCACGATCACAAAACTCCACACAGCCGCCAAAGTCAACAAAATCGTCCCGGCTTGCGCCGAACGGGGGAACTTAGGTAATAGCCCAAGTAACCGCTCTTGAAACATTAACGCGCCCAGATGGGATCCAAGCAACGCCAAACCGAGGATGATCCCAACAGGTTTCAATGGCAGGTCGTAGAGCATGCCATTAGGCGCAGACTCTGGACCGGTGAAAATAGAGGCTAAATAAAACATTCCTTACAAAGTATGAATAGCACGCTGGCCCGGTCAAAGCCGGAATTTTTTCTCTCGAGATAACATCAAGTACTTTATGCGTCGAGTGGAACCCTGCAAGAATGGCGACTCACCCCTCCAAAGATGCCTCGACACGATCTCCGATCTTGTCTAGCCAAGGTCTGCCATAAAATGAAAATCCTGTGGTCTCCTCAATCACAATATCAAACAACGCTCCAACGTGCCTCCGCTGCCCCTCGAAAATAACAATTTTATTTTGTGATGTCCTCCCCGTTAACCGGTCCGAACGCGTCTTGCTTGCTCCTTCACAGAGAATTTCAACCCTTTTTCCGATCAACGCTGCCGCCTTATCCCGTGCAATCCGATCAACCACAGCCAGCAAATCCTGATTCCGTGCCTCCTTCACTTCTTCAGAAATTTGATCTGGCATTTCAGCAGCAGGCGTGTCGCGTCTCTTTGAATAACGGAAAACGAATGCGTTATCGAACCCGATCTCCTCCACAAGATCCCGTGTTGCCCGGTAATCCTCCTCTGTCTCACCAGGGAACCCCACAATAATGTCGGTTGTAACTGCCAGATTGGGCCGGGCCCCACGAAGCCGCGAGATTAGGTCGCGATACTTCGCAACAGTGTAAGTTCGCCGCATAAGACGCAACATGCGGTCCGAGCCGCTCTGAAGAGGAAAATGAACGTGAGAACAGAGCTTGGGCAGCCGCGCGAAGGCCTCGATCAAATCCGCTCGAAACCCCTGCGGATGAGGCGACGTGAAACGCAATCGGGCCAACCCCTCCACCTCATGCACAGCCTCAAGAAGCTGCACAAATGGGCTCAATCCATTGATCTGCGGAAATTCATGGCGCCCATAGAGATTAACGATCTGTCCCAAAAGGGTGACTTCCCGCGTCCCACGCCGAACAAGCCCGCGCACCTCCTCTACAATCTCTGGGATCGGACGCGACCGCTCACGACCCCTCGTCGCCGGGACAATGCAAAAACTGCATCGCATGTTGCAGCCTTGCATGATCGAAACAAATGTCGAGACTGGCGCTCGACCCTCCTCATCCACCAAGTGATCTCGAATCGTGTTTTGGGAGCCTTCTTCCTCGGACACATCTACGATCGAAAAACGAGGGTCATCAAAATGCCGATGGCGTTTGCGTTCTAGCAATTCTTCAATGTGATCAGCGGCCCGATGGAATTTCTGCGTTCCCAAAACCAGATCCACCGAAGGAGAATTTCTAAGCAACTCCGCACCTCGACTTTGGGCCATGCACCCAAGAAAACCATACACCACTCCCGTGCGTCCTCGCCCACGATTCATTGCAGCGGTCATACCCATTTTGCCCAATGCCTTTTGCTCCGCCTGATCCCGAACACTGCATGTGTTAATCAATACGACGTCGGCTTCCGTTTCATCCGTCGTTAGAATGTGACCGCGGTCTGCCAGCATCAGCGCAACCTGCTCAGAATCCCGCTCGTTCATCTGACAACCGTATGTTTTAATGTAAATCTTCGCCATTTGATCTTTTACCTCGGAGCTTTTCAATATAACGGCTCATCCGCCCGCGTCGAAGGGGAATTTCCGTGACAAAAGATCTGGCGCTTTATTTGGAATTTCAGCGCTAAAACCGTGTTCTGGATGAACTCATCTTTCAGGTCCTCAAATATCCGAACGGTTACGTTGTCTGAGGAACATCGCTTCAAAGATATTTCCTGTTTTAACGCAGGAAACCATTTCAACTTCTACCACCAAATTTATTTCCCAACGAACAGTCCAAGGTGGCATCTCGCCCACCGGCTTAAAATGTCTTTTCTTCTGTTGTAACCGCTCAGGTAGCCGCCCGCCTTGAGGCGGCCACCTGACAGTTACTATTTACAGCATCGGTTGGAAGGGCGGAGAACAGTTAGAAAGAAGGTGCTATGATTGGGGAAAAGTTTTATTCTTTTTATTCTTCATGACATTACATCTTCGCGTAGGGCGGATGCGGTGAGGCGGGGTGAGAACGAACAGATAGGCTACCAAACTTTCAATGGCCTGGAAGTGCTCTATCGAACTGAGGAGAAATTCGATTGCATGTGATGCACACCGGATTATCGCCCGCGCCTTTGCGCTTGAAGTAGGTCCAGCCATTCGGGAGGGATGCTGTCCAAACCATAACGCAGGCTTGCAATTCCCCCCGCGAGGCAGGCAGTGGTGTCGGTGTCGTGACCGAAAGAAATGGCTCTTTGGACAATGCGACGATAGTCCGTTTCGCGACAAGCTGCGATGGCAGAGCTGAGCGAGTCCACAACATAGCCCGTTCCCCTGGGCGGGGTGTCTAGCGCAGGTAGGAGGTGTTCATCGAGCTCTTTCTGGTGCGAAGCAAAGTGTTTGTAGATTTGGCGGAGTTGTTCGATGGCGGCTTCGACCGGAGACGGTTCCCTGATCATTTCCGCCCGAGCCCAGAGAACATAGAGGGCGCAGCACATTTGCGAGCGCGGGTGGGCGTGGGTGACTCGGGATTGTTCGTGGGCGATTTGGATGAGATGCGCGGGGTCATCGGGGCCGAAGAGAGCAACAGGCAGCGAGCGCATGAGCGAGCCGTTCCCGTTGTTTCGTTCGCCCCCGAGTCCGGAGCCATCGGGCGGGATGCCTGCAGCGAGATTGTTCAAAGCGGCGGCTGTTTGAATGCCTATGTCGAAGACTTTTCCGTTGGCTGCCATGTAACCTTGATCGCGCCAGCGGAGGAGACGCGAGGCGAAATCCTGCGCATTCCAGCCTTGGCTCTCCTGCAATGATTCAGCCAAGCATAGCGCCTGCGCACCGTCGTCGGACCAACTGCCAAGCGGCACATGGGGGTAGCTTCGCGGAAAGCCTGCGGGAGGAATGATGGAAATTTCTTCGCGCGGCGGCAGACTTTCCGGAGGATGAAATTCGTAGGGCACGCCGACGGCATCGCCGACGAGGAGTCCCCACATTCCCGCTTCGATCTGGGCCGGTGTTGCGCTCACCTAATACATCAGTTTCCGGGCGACATATTCGCCGCCGATGACGAGGTATTCTGCTTCGCCTTTGAGGAGGCTGGTGGGCAGGAGATTCGAAAAAAAGAAAATCTTGGGTAGCGGCACTTCGATTTTCCAAACGGTTGAACCGAATTCCCAGGCGCATTCGCGATCGGAGGTGAATGAGTTGAGGTTGTTGAGCGTGACGATGATTTCTTTAGGGCGGTCACCGGCTCGGGTGGGATAGGCGCTAGCGTCGTAAGTACCGCGGTAAAGCGTGAGCCATTGGGTATCAGGATGCCGCCGCCGCAATTCGTCCTGACAAAATTCGTAGAGTAGATCGAGTTGGCCTTCGATCGCATTGGTGTGGGAAGAGCCTTTCACGCGGTCGAAGGCGTATCGCTCGAAGCGTGCCTCGGTGCCATCGAGCGGCGCATGATGGAAGGTCGGTGGCAGGCCCATGCGGCTCGCCACCCAGCCTTTGAGCACCGCGCCTTCGATCGAATTGGAGTCCACGGCCCACCCGCGCAAGTAGCGCACATAGCTGTTGCGCAGACTGCGGCGCGACGAAGCGTGGTAATTTGGCCACTGATGCAGCGCGAATTGGACGGAGAGGTATTCGTGAAAAATCTCTCCGCGCCGGTCGGGATCGGACTCGGCATCCAGCATGCGGAAAAGCCGCTGATTGTCCTCGTGCACGCGGCCAATATGCACGGGCGAGGGATGCCGCTGGAATTCGACATCGCTCAGTGCCCAAGCAGGGTGGTTGCAGAGATTATACGTCAGCCGCGGGCGGGGGCCAGGTTGTGGCTGGGTTGCGGTGGCAGAATCGTGCTCCTTGGGTCGAGCAGTATGGTTTTCAAAAAAGGTTTGCGCACTCGTCTCAGGCATGAAAAGCCAATTTATGCAAGAGTGACGCTGCCAATCATCATTTTTGGGGTGCCCCAGGTCCACTTGGCTTTGGGCGTGAGGCGACCTCCTGAAAGCCCGAGAGCTTCACCGACAAATTTCCCAAGGGGCTGGTAGCTGTCGTCGCCCACCTTTTCGAGCAATTCCATTTGGAGAACGACATCGGTGGAAAATTCCATACTCACACCGGAGACGGTGTGGATTTTTCGCGGGTTCTCGTCTTCGGTTTCCCAGATCAACCACACGGGCGACTCACCCCATTCCACGGGGCAAAGCGATTGCGCCAAGTCCGTGCCATCCCATTGCCAGTTCGGTTCTTTCAACGACAGGATGTGCCGGGCAAGCGGCCCCTCCGGTCCACCAAGCCGGACTTTGCGGGTGGCCATGATACGGATGGTCTCCACACCGGGGGATTCGATGCAAGCAAGAGCGAAGCTCATGGGGTAAGCGGTTTTCGTTTGAGCACGGGCCGGAAGCCGACAAGCTCGGCGGCATAAGGTTGGTAGGCTCTGCGATCGCGCTCGAGGCCGGTGACATGGATTCCGGATTCGTGCCGGTGGATGCCGGTGCCAATCACGGGGCGGCGCGGGTCGTGGAGGCGTCCGGTGGCCTTTTCGATCAAGTGGGCGAGGCCAGGAAGGTTGCGGCTGGCCACTCCTGTTTGAACTTTGCAGGCGATCTGCAAGGCCATGGCGACTTGTTCAAAGGCCGCATTGCCGGCGCGTTCTCCGATTCCGAGCACGGTGGTGCTCAGGCAACGCGCTCCGGCCTGCCAGGCGCTGACGGTGTTCGCCGTGGCCATGCCGAGGTCATTGTGTCCGTGGAATTCGAGTTCGAGATTTGGCGCGGTAGATCGAACGTTGGCGATCATTTCAGCCGTGGAGTGCGGAGTGAGGATTCCTACGGTATCGGCCAGGCGCAATCGGACAGCCGGTGTTTGAGAAACCGCTGCTGCGAAGTCCGCGAGGAATGCGGCGTCTGCGCGCGAGGCATCTTGGGCCCCGATGGTGAAATAGCCAAAGCGCTCTGCGGCCTCGGCAGCTAACTCCCGCAGCGTCTGCAAGACCCACGCGCGGGTCTTGCCCCAGATGCGCAAGTGAAGTTCCGAAACGGGAAACGAAAGGTGCACGCCTTGGACCGGCGTGAGGGCTGCGGCATCGAGGTCATCACGCCGCGCCCGGCACCAAGCCAGTAGCCAGACATCGGGAACGGCTTGGGCGACGAGAGCGATGCGGCGCTGGGCTTCCATGCCCGAGGCCGGAATGCCGACTTCGAGTTCGCGCACACCGGCCTCGACCAAGCCGCAGGCGATGGCTTGGCGGTGGGCATCGGAGAAATCGACTCCGGCGGCCTGCTCGCCATCGCGCAGCGTGGTATCCACGAACCAGACGGCGCCGCTTTCCTGTGCCGGTCGCGGGGTCATTTCACCAAGTATTCTTCGGCGACGCGATTTTCCTCGAAGGCATCGAGGATGGCGTCAATGGCCTCCTCGGTGATGCGTCCGTAAGTATGGCCCGAAGGGTAGTCCACGATCACGGGGCCCATGGTGCAGCGGTTCATGCAGCCGGTGACGCAGACTTCGACGCCATCGAGCATGCGGTCCTGGATTTCATTTTGGAGGTAGCTCAGCAGGCTGATGGAATCTTTTTTGTGGCAGACGCCTTGGGCTTCCCCATTGGCGCGGAAACTTGCGCAGACAAACAGATGGTGTGCAGGTGTGTTCATGGTGGTTTTCTTTTGGATTGTTTAGTTTATTGAAGAAATGGCTTATTCTTCGGTGAGTAATTTAACGATGTGGCGGTCGAGGTACGTGAGAGCGCCAGCGCAAGAGGCAGCGCGGACTTTTGCAACCATTTTGTCGGCCCAGGCTTCCTCTTCAACCTGCTCGGCAATGAACGAATAGAGGAACACCTGCGACGGGTAGTCTTTTTCCTCGACGGAAATCTCGTAAGCTGCGTGGATGCCAAACGAGTTGGCGCGTTCGAGTTCAAGCGCGAGCTGGGCGACATCGAGTAAATCTTTAAAATGTGCGTCTGGTGCGGGGAGTGGACCGAGCTTGGGGGTAATGCCGCGATCGAGGAGGTGTTTATAGAATTTGGCCGCGTGGGCGGTTTCTTCGGCGGACTGTTTTTTAAAAAATTCCGCAAAACCAGAGTAATGTTCGCATTCGCACCAATGGCTCAGAGCTAGATAGGTCGCGGAGGCGAGGCGTTCATGGTCGGCCTGTTTTTCGAAGGCTTGAACGATTGTTGGAGACATAAGATGTGGCATGGGTTAATGTTCAAGAGCAGCCCTGGCCGTTGCCGGCACAAGAGGCACCGCAAGCGACAAAGCGTCGTTTGAGTGAAGTAGGAATGTCTTCGTCATGGAAAAGCGCTTCGAGTCCCTCTTCGATGAGACCTTCCATTTCGATCACGGCGAGGCCGAAGCCTTCGATGATTTTCTTCGGGCGCGGCCCGCAGGCGCTGACCAAAATGGCCCGGCAGTCGGAAAGATCGGTGGCCATTTTTTTCCAACGATCATCTCCGAGGCCGCGTGGGGGAAGCTGGCGCACATCCACGATCTCGTATTCGTCGGAGACGGGGTCGTGGCCATAGACAATCACTTTTTCGGCCTCGCCAAGGTGGAGGTTGACGAGCATCCCTTCCTGCGTGGCAGCGGCGATGTAGGGTCGGGTGGTGTCGAGCATCGTAGGCATTTGCGTATAGGCTTGCATGGTTTCGGTAAATTCGAGGGATTGATCCCGGCCGAGGAGGCCGACCGCATCGGCGCGGCAGCGGGCACAATGAGTCATTTGGGAAAGATTCTGGCCCGACTGCAGGCGCACGCGGGCCATCATGAGGGCGTCGGGCTCGTGAAGGTTTTCGAAAGCGGTCTCCTCGACCGGGCAGAGCGGGATGCAATTCATGATGGTTGCGCCGAGGTTTTTGGTGACGCGCGAAATTTCCGGAATGTGGGTGTCGTTGACGCCGGGAATGACGATGCTGTTGACCTTGACCAGCACTCCCGCTTGGGCCAGCCGCCCGACGGCGTCGAGCTGCCGCTCGATCATGCGGGCGGCGCCTTCTTCGCCTTTGAGCGGACGCTCGCCATCGCGCACCCATTTATAAACCAAGGCGCCGATCATCGGGTCCACTGCGTTGATCGTGATGGTGACATGCGTAACTTCGAGGGCGATGATTTCTTCGATGTAAGGTCCGATGTGGAGGCCGTTGCTTGCCAGGCAGAGCATCATCTTGGGAAAACGCCGCCGCACGAGCCGCAGGGTTTCCATCGTTTCATAGGGATTGGCAAAAGGATCACCCGGTCCGGCGATGCCGACAACTTCGATGGAGGGAATTCTTTCCACCATCTCCTCCAGGTAAGCTAAAGCTTGGACGGGAGTGAGAACTTCGCTGGTCACTCCAGGGCGTGATTCATTCACGCAATCAAACTTTCGGTTGCAATAATTGCATTGGATGTTGCACCGGGGGGCCACGGGTAGGTGGATCCTGGCGAAGCGATGGCTGCCGCCCAGGCTGTAACACGGGTGACGGTCGAGGGCGAATTGGTCGGGATGCACGCAGGCAGTGTTGATGGCGGTCATAGATACGAGTAGCCGGTGGCGGAGTGGGTTTGTTTGCGCTCAAGCAGCGCGTTGGCGATCGAGTCGAAAAGGCATTGGGCGCCACGATGGCCGACGTGGAGGACGCGCTGGCCGCCGATGCGGTCGTGAATCGGGAATCCGGTGCGGATGAGCGGAATATCCAGCTCGCGGGCCAGCGGGTATCCTTTGCTGTTGCCTACCAGGAGGTCCGGGACGAGCTCGCGCGCCTCGGCAGTGATGTCGGCAAAGTCGGCGCCGTTGCGGACTTGCGTCTCGGCCGGGAGGTCGGGCACCGCAGCGCGGAGGGCTACGTCAAAGTCGCCGGTTTTGCCACCGCAGGCACACAGAACCGGGAGGATGCCGATTTCGCAGAGGAAGGAAGTGAGACCGATGACGAGATCGGCTTCGCCAAAGACAATCGCGCGTTTGCCGAAAGTAACCTTGTGGGCATCGACGATGGAATCAATCAGCCGCCCGCGCTCGGCTAAAAGCTCGGCAGGGATCGGCTGGCCGCTGACGGTGCTCAACGCTTCCAGCAGGAGGTCGCTGTGGCGAATGCCGATCGGCAGCGGCAGGGCCTGGCGCGGAGTCCCAAAGTGCTCGGCCAACCAACAAGCGGCGGTGTCGGCGCGGGAAACCAACGTGGCTCCTAACTCAATGACAGCGGGAGCACCCGGGATCTGGGAGATTTCTGCAACCGTCGTGCCGCCTGCGGGGATGGTTTCGTAATCGCTCCAAGTCCCTCCATCGAGCGTGTCGCTGTAATCGGGCAGCAGGGCGATCGGCAGTGCGAAGGCCGCGGCGAGTTCGCGCAGGTGCCGCAGGTCGGCCGCGGAAACCATGCCGGGCAGGAGCGCCGCCCGTTCGTGCGGCGGGGTGGAGGTGGCAAGTTGCGTGACCAGAGCCTTAACCGCATCGTGAAAGCCATGGACATGCGAGCCGCGATAACTGGCGGTCGAAACATGCACGACGGGCGGAAGGGGCGTCACTTTTTCGCGTGCTTCGTGGACCATAGCGGGCATGTCCTCGCCAATCGTTTCGCTCAGGCAGGTCGTGGCAAGGCCGATGACCTCGGGTTCGTATTGCCGCTGCACATTACGCAGGCCGGTCTGTAAATTTTTAGCTCCGCCGAAAACGGCGGTATCTTCGGAAAAATTCGAGGCCGCGATGTCCATCGGCTCGCGGAAGTGGCTGATAAGGTAACGCCGGATATAGGTGGCACAGCCTTGCGAACCGTGGAGGAAAGGGATGCAGCCGCGCACACCTTTGAAAACCAGACAAGCGCCAAGCGGGGTGCAGAGCTTGCAGGCATTCCGCGTGGCCGTGGTGCACTGGCGCAAATCGGGCAGAGCCTGCGATTCGCAACAGCTAACATCGGTGGAACTCTGTAAGGCGGCAGTCATGGGACTGCCTAATCTATAACAGGATCCGTGCCAGCTTTTAGCCCTTCGAAAGGATTTATTAAGTCACTCGCGCACAGCGCTTTGTATGAAGAAAACCCGACATCGGTATCCGCTGAAGTCTACCAAAATGTAGGAAGACAATTTTTTCCCTACGCAGGGGTGGGTTTTGAGGGGTCGTCGGATGGAAGAACGCTACGTATCATATCCAGCCCAGTTTGGGTTAGACGCAACGCCGCATTCAATAAAACACCGTGCCGGGGGCGGCTGCGGGGGAGACCACCAGCGGCAGCCCGTCAGGGCGAGAGGAGCGGGAGCGACCGAGTCAGTGCGGCGCATCGGCGGTTGACGAGAGTTTGGCGTTCGTCGCTACTCGCGACAGCGGGGCGATGGGGATTCACTCTGATCTACTAAACGCATCCTCAAGCGTCCCCATTGAGTCAAGGTTGATAATCATCTGGCAACTTTTTGGGTGCAAATACACACCGAGACACTCGATAGCTTCTTCTTTGCTTGCTGGCCTCAACTCCCAACAACCTTTGGACGATTCTGTGCTACACGATGCCCTGACCAGAGCCGAGCCAAGTGCAAACATTGCGTCTTTGCTCATGGTCAGAATCACACGACTGTCTTCGTCTTTAGTGACCTTTCCATCCGATCTCTGAAACGATACCTGGATGAAATTCTCGTCGCGTGCACGATACACTTCCTTCTCTTCATCCGTCGGATTCAAAGGAACCGAAATGTGCTTAGTTGAATTCATTTCGTGTGAATCACGTCGATAGGCTTTCCTGAAGGATCGACAACGATATGCGTGTCATGAACACGCTCGAAGCGCCCTGGCTTCCGGGAACCGGCTTGTGAACCTCGATGTTCCAGTGGTCCACGGGCTTGGGATGGCCAGGCACAGGATGAGCTTTCGGGCCAAAGTCCTTTCGGAAGATTACCTTGCTTCCATCATCCAGTATTGTTTCCAGCCGATCACCAACAGGCTTTGCCTTTGACAGCGCGTCCGAGATTGCGTCTGCCCCCCTTGCGGCAACGGGGGAGTCTGACGCGTCATACTGACAACCATCGTAATTTTCCCCGATGGATGAAGGACTTGCGGACTCAAAAACGCCCGATGCAGGTTGGGGCGTAGCCGCAAAACCCCAGACGCGAGTTTCGGGTAAACAGAGGGCTACGACCAGAAGCAGGATCGACCACAGGGCCGACAGGCC
>CALDSX010000032.1 GCA_937924445.1 uncultured Chthoniobacterales bacterium | reverse complement strand
CCTTGCATCACCAAGACGCTTGTCATGGCGAGCAAGATACGGCAGGCCCCCCTGGTGAATTCAGCAAAAAACGAACTTTTTTCTGTTGCGTTCGGGGGGGTAATCTATTCTTCGGTTACTGATGGTCCCATGGTGGGACTACCTGAGCAGTTACGAAAAACTAAGTATCTTGCCCCCAATGAGTGACAAACCTGAATCAAAATCCTCCGTTGCAGGAAGCGAGGAAGTTCCGTTTCCGAAGATTTCGGTTGCCAATCCCGACCGTGATTGGCCGAGCGTTATTCCGGTCCCGATTCTTGATCAGCCGATGCAGGATACGGCGATCTGTCGTGCCGCGGACGGTGTCTTTTATCTTACCGGAACGCTTCCCAGTCTAGAGGATGAAAACGATTTTGAAAATGGGCGTCAAATCAAGCTCTGGCGCTCCTCCGATCTTGTAAATTGGGAAGAAGTTGGCGTGGTCTGGGATCTTGAGCGAGATGTTTTAGGGCCGAAAGGGGATCAAAACCATCGGATGATTACTTGGATGCGGCGAGCCTACAAAAATCCGGCGCACCCCGACAGTCCGGTCTGTATGGGGTTCAAAACGCCCGAGTTGCATGAGGTCATTGGGGTGGATGGCAGGCGGGATTGGTATATCTGCTTTTCGATGAATGACGAGGGGACGGGGTTGCTCAAGAGTGTAAGCGGCCAGCCGGAAGGTCCCTACAAGGCTTGGGCACAGATCACGATGGCAGGTGGGCATCCATCAATGTTCCAAGATGATCCTGATCCGAAAACGGGGGTGGGTCCTGTCTATTGGCTGTTCAATGGCTGTTGGCTTGCTCCTCTCGATAAAGACCTCAGCAACCTCGCCGCCACCCCGCAACTGCTGCGTGTGCGCCACCTCAGCCCCACAGCCTGGGCACAACAAAAACTGGGGGAACAGGTCTTCCGGGATTATCCTTTAACCGTAGGCGACCACGGCGGTTTTCTTTTCAAACATCGCGGGCGTTATTATCTTACGGCGGCCAGACGCACCAATCGCATGAACGCCGCCTGCGACGATACGTTTGTGGCGTGGTCTGATCATTTGTTCGGACCGTATAGCGAACCGAATGTCATGCTTCCTCATGGTGGCGGGGTGACCGTGTTTCAAGGGCCGCGCACTTCTGCCGTGCCGAGGTTTTATTATCCCCAGCAAAAACACTACCTGCACTATGTTGCGGATGATGCGAAGTCGAAGGAGCAAACCGATCTTGCTAGCGGGGATGCCACCTTTTACGCCTCGTTTTTTGGCAACGACATACGTGCCATTTTCCGAAACCGGCCCTCCTTTGTACCGTTAGAATGGACTGGCCCCGAGCGGTGGGAAAAATGGGAGGCCCAAGTGTATGACCCAACCTGCGAAAGCGTCCCTCGCAAACCGCAGCATGTTTTTACCGAACGAGGCCCATGGCCGTGGATGAAGCCTTTGATTCCCGGACACATTCGGGATGTCAAAGTATGCGTTGGGCACGACGGCAATTATTACCTTTCTGGTTCCGCGCTTGCCCATCCCGGTAAATTGATGATTTGGAAATCCACAGACCTGGCTCGATGGGAACCGCTCGAGCCGGTTTGGACCTACGAACAGATCGAGTGGTTGCCGGAAAAAAGACCCTACACAGTCCAACCTCCCGAGGTGGATCGCACGCATGTTTTCTGGCATACGTGGGTGACCTCTTGGAACAACACGTTTTATATTACCTTCTCTATTTTCGGAGACCCCGATTATCTTAACCACGACCCGCGCATGCGTGGTGTTGGAGCCTTGCGCAGCATCAGTGGTAAGATCGAAGGCCCTTATGAATCTCTGGGCAAAGTCGGCGGCCAAGTTGGCTACGATCCGGAGCCATGGGTTTTTCAATTTTTCTCGTTGAACGGCAAACTTTATTGCCACGATTTCGTCAACTTCAAAAGCTGCGTCGCTGAAGCGGACCTCGACATTCCTGGCTGGCGCTGGGATTGGGAGCCGGTGGATGGTCGGCAATACACATATATGCAACGCGGTGATCTCAACCTGGTGGAGGAAATCGCCGGGCGTCCTGTGTTTGTCTTTCACAGCAGCGGACTGGTTGGCAGAACCAGAATGGATGACCTTTTTACTTACGATGTGAACATCCTGGAAGCGCAGTCGCCATGGGGGCCGCCTGTGGGTCCACTTTGCTGTATCCCTCATGCTGCAGCTGCCAACCGTTTTCGGGATCCCAACGGTTATTGGTGGTCAAGTATGTTCGGGGCCGACCAGACCGGGCCGTGGTGGGCGCGCTTCGGGTTGATCCCATTACGGGTCTCCCAAGGTGCCGATGGATATATTCGCGCTGATATCGAAAATGAGCCGGACGAATATCAGAAGAGAATTATCGGTGGCGGCACAGTTGCGGAAGTGCTGACTGTTCCTGAAACCCTGGAGTGGGGATCATGAAACCCCAGAGTGGGGATAAATATCCGGGTTCATCCGGGAAGTTCGTGCTTACGGTTGAATGATGGGGTAGAATGCGAACATAAGTCAGAGTCTATTGTACCACGCATTTGGGGTTCGGGAGGGATATGAGTATCGCAAGACGGAGTATGTGGAGGGACGGGTGGAGTTTCACCTTTCGATCAAGGAGGAGATGCTGCGATGCCCGGATTGTGGACACGGACCGTGTCGACGTCGGGGGAAGAGAGTGCGGCGGATCGCAGCCGTTCCTATTGGGCTCAAGCCGACGGTATTGGTGACGAAAGTGCCGGCCTGTTTGTGCCAGAAGTGCGGAAAGACCTTTGAGGTCTCCCCCCCCCTTTGCCCGGGCCTATTGCCGCTACACGCGGAGCATGGAGCGATTCGTCTGTCAGTTGAGCCGCTGGATGACGTTGGCGGAGGTGGCCTGCGTCAGCGGTCTGTGTTGGGATACCGTCAAGGAGATCGTCAAGAGTGACCTGGGCAAACGCTATGCGCGCATCCCGCTCCAAGGATTCAAATATCTGGCCGTTGACGAGTTTCACGTCGGTCGCAAGGGCAAGTTCCTGACCGTGGTGATCGATCTCGAAAGCGGGGACATTCTCTGGGTGGCCAAGGGGCGCGGAGAAGCCGCTCTGGCCAGGTTTTTCCGGCGTTTGCGCAAGAGCCGCGCCAAAATCCAAGCCGTGGCCTGCGACATGGCTGCCGCTTACTGGGGAGCAGTCTTGAAGTATCTGCCCGGAGTGGCAGTGGTCTTCGATCACTTCCATGTCATCAAGCTCATCAACAAGAAGATTGACGACCTGCGCCGGGCTCTCCAGCGCGAAGCCGATACCCTCGGACGCACGTATCTCAAAAACACGCGTTATCTGCTCTTGGCGGGTGCCGAGAACGTCCCAGAGGAGCGTCGGGAGGCTCTGGCCGAGGCGTTGCGCTTCAACGAGCCGCTCGCGACGGCTTACTACCTCAAAGAAGACCTTCGTGCCCTCTGGAGTCAGCTCACCCTGAGGCTGATGCGCAAGCATCTTGATTCGTGGTGTCAGCGCGCAATGGAGAGTGGAATCACTCAGATGGTCACCATGGCCAAGACCCTTCGAGCCAATGCCACCGGCATCCTCAACTACCCAAAGCACCCCATCTCAACCGGAAAGCTCGAGGGCATCAACAACAAAATCAAAACCCTCAAACCAAAACGTACGGCTTTCGTGACGAGGCATTCTTCATTCTCAAACTCTACAGCCTCCATGAATCAAAAGCCGTGCTAACAGGCGTCTAAACATGAACTTCCCGGATGAACCGATATTGCCCTCGGTCAACGAAAGGTGTATGTTAACTTCATGCGTGCCTTTACTGCGGTGATTGAAAAATGTCCGGAGACGGGCCTTTTCGTGGGTTTTGTCCCCGGTTTCCCAGGTGCTCATTCGCAGGGTGATACCCTGGATGAGCTTCACTCCAACCTGCGTGAGGTGATCACGATGCTGATGGAGGACGGGGAACCTCCCCTTGAAGCAGAATACATCGGAACCCAGCTCGTAACCGTTTAGAGGTATGGGACGCATACCCGTCCTCAAGCCGCGAGAAGTCATCAAACTTCTCGAGGGCCACGGCTTTTTGCTTGTTCGGCAGAGGGGCTCGCACTGCCTGTTCAAACATCCCGACGGAAGGCAGACCACAGTTCCGGACCACAAAGGAAGAGACATCGCTCCACCTCTGCTTCGCCAGATCGCCAAAGACGTCGAGATGACTATCGATGAGCTTCTTGAAAAGAAATAATGAAGAAGCCCAATCGGGTCCCCGTGACTGACTCGAAGTGAGTCAGCCACAGGTCCCACACCACCCGGCGTGCGGGTCCGCACCGGGCGGTTCCAATCAGACACGGGCATTTGGCCCATAGTGAAGTTTGATCCATAATGTGCGCATGTCCGGAACTCCTTGTTCCTCCAACCATTGGTTGGTCATGGCCTGTTGCACAATGCGGTTGGAACTCATCCGCCAATAGCCTTTGCGGCTGCCCGTGGCTAGTTTGACTTCCTCGGGATTGGCTCCCAGTTTGATCAAGTTGCACCTTCGCGTGCGAGGCTGGTTGCCGCAGCGGTCTCCCGAC
>CALDSX010000031.1 GCA_937924445.1 uncultured Chthoniobacterales bacterium | reverse complement strand
AGGCGTTGCAGCGCGTGTTCTTCGGCACCCCCTTCGTGCCAGCGGTCAACACCTCGTGAGTCTCGCCCATGCGTCGGGTGCGTGCGTCCCGCCATTCACTCACAGGTGGCCGCCCCAAGGCGGGCGGCTACCTGAGCAGTTACGAAGAAAGTTTCTATCCGAAACCATTGCTGACCAGGCGCGTTTTGCAGCGCTTCGTTTGGAGCAGGCTTTGCCTAAAATAATTGCAGCGGCTTCCCCCGAATCGCGCAAAAAAATCGAGGCAAACTTTCATCGCGTTGCCGCCGAACCGCTCGGTCCTTACGCACTGATGGACTATGTAAATTTCAAAGGGGAAGGAGTCGCACCCACCGAACGTTACAACGGTAAAGGTTGGGGGCTTTTGCAAGTTCTTGAAGCGATGCCAGAAACTGGCCCGTCTTTGTCGCAATTCAAATCGGCTGCCACAGAGATCCTCACGCAAAGGGTCTCTCACGCACCGCCCGCTCGAAACGAGCAATGGTGGCTGAACGGATGGAACAAGAGATTAGCCACCTACGTGCGTTAAACGCGCTTCCGCTCGCCTTCCAACTCCAACTCGAAACCGTTATCAAGGGTAAAGTGATGCAGCTTCCGGCCAAATTTGAAACACTCACCACGGCGCCGAACCTCGACAACCTCGAGCACTCCTTGCCTTATACGCACGCCGTATCGCCACAGTGGCAGGGCAAAGCTTCCTGTATTAATGACCACTCGATTCCCCACACGCCAAACTCCCCGAAAGTGGGTGTGGCCAATAATGATGAACTTTACTCCACAACCGGCAAGATAAGTTTCCGCAAACACATCTGCGGCACGCGGCGTATCAGCCCAGCATTTCAGGACAATAAAAGGGCGTGCCGGATGCAAAAACTCCGAAAGATAATTCACCACCTTCAAACTCAAAGGAGCGTCGCTCAAATGATCTTCGGCATGAGTCTCGGAAGAGACGGTCGTTGCGATGGCCAGCCGCCGTTCCAATCCGGTTAAACATTCCAGCGGGTCATCAAGATTGCCCTCAAGGCCGTGGAGTTCACGAGTGCGTTGCGCTAATTGCTTGGCTCGGTTACTCCACGGCGTAATCTCGTCAAACAATGCATGGCCATGAGTGACAAAAATTGATCCTTGCTGCAGAAAAACCGCACGCACGTCACTGACAAAAGGGTCGTGATTACCCGCAATGAAGACAACTTCGCAACCGGCCGCAGCGGCCTGAGCCTTAAGGGTTTCCTTGATCTCCACAGAGCGCGCCTTCAATTCCGGCAGACGTTGCTCAAAGGTGTCTCCATTGAAAACAATCATCCTGCTTTCATCAAGCAGTGGCCTCATCTGCCATGGATGACGGACGAGAGATAAGGCGTGACCGATGTGAAGATCAGACAAAATCGTCAGAGAGTCACACTGATGTTCGATTTGCATCCCGTTCATTAAACCCGTGGCCCTTAAATAAGCAAAGCCTCCTCTCGACTGTTGGGTTGTTCAAAGGTCCTGGTAGCCATGGCGGGTTTTCTTGCATCCTGAGAGCCACTAAAGAGTATTAGCCAATCCGACGCCGACGGTCTGGCCGCTTACGGCTCCCGTGCTTATTGAGCACCCTACGGGATTCCTCTTTTGCTAATGGTTCCCTCCGCACAAGCGTGAGCCGATGACGTGCAGCCGCCACCGCGCTGGTGTGTTCCACAATCGGGGCGGGGTAATCTTTGCCAATCACGCAGCCACTGCGTTTCTGGATTTCGGGGGGCATCCTATGAGGTTCAGCCAACCATGAGTCTGGAACATTTGCCAACTCCGGCAGCCACCGTCTAATAAACAGCCCGCAGGGGTCTTGATCAGAAACTTGCTTCGCTGGAGAATAAATGCGGATGGTGTTAATTCCTGTTGTGCCCGACTGCATCTGAAACTGGCTGAAGTGGATGCCGGGTTCAAAATCAAGAAAATGTCGGGCAAGATAAATCGCGGGTTCGCGCCAATGCAGCCAGAGATGATAGGCGGCAAAACTGGCCAACATAGCTCTCATACGAAAGTTCAGCCAACCAGTGGCACACACAGCTCTCATACAGGCATCTACCATCGGATAGCCTGTGCGACCCTCGCGCCAGGCAGAGAACCGTTCTGCGGCATGTTCGGTTCGCGAGAACTTCTCGCGCAACCCGTCAAAGGCCCGGGAGACATTCTCAAACTCAATCCGTGGTTCATCCTCAAGTTTCTGCATGAAATGACAATGCCACCGCAACCTGGCCCCGAAGCTGGATAAGGAACCGAACCATCGTTTATCGGGAGCGTTGCCAACACGCTCATCAGAGCGTAATTCCGCACTGCGACTCACGGTCGCCTGGTAAACTGTCCGCAAGCTGATACAACCCCAAGCCAGGTAAGGGCTCAGCCTCGAACATTCCTCCCATGCCGTTAAGGGGCTGGACATCGCTGCCCTGTAATTTACCCCGCGCCGGTGTAGAAATGTTTGGAGTGTTTCTTGCGCGTGTGTTGATCCTCCAGGTTGTGCGTCTGTTTTTTTTGATCGCTCCAACCCCAAACGCTCGCAAGGCAAGATCGGGAGCGAACACACAAATGCTGGTGAGATTATCCGTTCCGGCGGGACTATGCTCGGCGCAGACATCCGATGCCTCCAGCGTGCTGCCCATCCATCGCGATTTTTTAGTCGGCGAATTACTCCGTCCTGCCGAAACTCGTGCCATCGAATTCCTCGCCTCGACGCCCACGATGCCACTCTAAGGTCCCGTCGGTATGTCACCATGCCACCGGTCTCTGCATGGGACCAGAGTGCTTTGACTGGAATTTCACAAGCCAATCGATCAAGAACCTCGGCTGCCTCACCGTGGCGAAGAATAAGCCGCCCTCCACGTGCGCCTAGAGCGGTCTCGAGCTCTGCAAGTGATTGGTTGATGAACACCAGGTGTGACGAATCAAACTCCGGAGCATGAATGAGCTCTGGTTCGTAAATAAATAAGCCCAAAACCGGCCCGTCAGCGGCAGCCCGGGCGAGCGGTTCGTGATCTTCTACCCGAAGATCGCGCTTAAACCAGACAATATTTACCGCGTTTCGGCTCACTTGATTTTTTTATCGATACTACGCGTGGGATTGTATTTTTCCGACCGGCAAGCTTTGCTGCAATATCGCACTGAAGCCCAATCACGCTCCCACTTCTTGCGCCAAATAAATGGGCGCCCACAGACCGCGCAGATTTTGGCGGGTAAATGCTCTTTGCTATTACCTCTCATGAATTGAGTAAACTGGCTAGACCCGATTTCAGAAGGGGTTGAACTCTCTTCCAGTATTGGAAAAAACCTCTACCCGCATGGGGTGCGAGGGCTTTGTCCCATTGGCGACGAAAATACACCACTCGGATATTGCTGTTTGCGGCTACTTGCTGGTGTGCGCGGATCATGTCATCAAGCGGTCCGACGAACGGTGCCATCATAGCCAGAACACCGACTTCTGCATTTGCCACATGCCCAATCGCCTCGTCAACACTTACACATGAAACCACGTTCGTTTGAAAATGTGTTCGGCTCCGCTCGGCCGCATCCGCGCGTGCAGTTTTCAGCCACAGTGCGCGCGGTGAGGCGGCGTTCTCTTCTCTGGGATTAAGTTGAACAATCAAAACAGGTTTTGTGGCGGACAGAGGCCCGGTCTCAAGACACATATCCTCATCGTGCAGGAGCACCGCAAGCTCTTCGCGATCGCAAGGTAAATCATTTGCAACATACTCGTGAAGCTCTCGCGGGAGATGAGAGAGGTCTTCAGAAAAAGGTCTCACGAAGTCGGGCGGCCCTCCTAGATCGACACCCCCCGCTGCTTCAATCAATTCAGGTGCGCAGTATTTTTTGATGTTTTGCTCCGTGACAAGGTAGGTCTTTCCGGGCGTCTGCAAACCAGCCACCCAGCGCCAGCTGAGAGTATTACTCGCCGGATCTGCATCCAGCAGATGCGTAAAGAAATGACGCGCCCCGATATGCCAGGGCAACCTTCGGTAGTGAATCCAAAAAGAGGCCCACCACATCCGGGCGTGATTGTGCATGTAGCCTGTCTTAAGTAGTTCGCGGGCAAAAGCATCCATTAGCCCAGTTCCGGAACGACCTTGAGCAACCAAGACACATTCCGAGCTGTCTTCATAATCTTGACAAGCGGCACGATATTGCTGCCAGACCCACGGATGACGCTCTAACCATCCTTTCCAGAACCCACGCCACAAAACCTCCTGCAAGAATTTTTCCACGCGGTGGAAAGGATGACAGCTCAAGGCGGCTCGGACGACCTCTTCTTCCGTTATAAGACGATGACTGATCGCGGGGGATAGCCGTGACACGTTTGAGTGACCCGGCAACACATAGTTACGAACGGCTCCGTAGCCCGGCATTTTGTCCACAAAATCTTGCAGCCGGCTAAGAGCTTCTGAACGACTTGCAGCGAACTTTTCAAACACTCCCTAAATACGCCACTGTCAACGGCATCAGACGCTCCCCAGGCTTCGTATTGATAGCTAAACAATTCAGAGCAATAGGAATTGTTTTTAGTCCGGCTTCTGGTATTTGTTTTTGAAAAAATGTGTGTCCGGACCAGAACAATGTGATGATCTCTCAGCCCGTTCAGTTTTTTAAATTTAGAACCCACCCCTCTACCCTCCTCTCTATGCCGATTCTCCCCCTCATCCTAGCACTTTTCGCAGGTGCATGCGCCAGCCGATATAAAGTACAGTATGGACATGATCAACAAAATCTGCCCGCTCCTGTCACAAGCCCCTACTCGCCGTTGCCTCAAGCAAAGCCTTCACAAAATGCTCAATCATCGGTTCGTGCAGGGGCCCCCAACGCAAAACCGAGAACCCGGAGTAGTCCACCTCCCTCACAACCGATCACCACCCCCCGAACCGCTTGCGGAGCACCCCACTACTACAGCTCTGTAGCGATTTCTGAATCGGTTGTGGCACTGACTTTTGACGACGGCCCTCATCCGGTTCTCACGCCACGCCTTCTTGATGTCCTCAAAGAACATGGGGTAAAAGCCACTTTTTTTGTAATTGGAAAGAACGCGAAGAGCTATCCCGACATTGTCGCTCGGATTGTGGCGGAGGGGCATGAGATTGCAAATCACAGTTGGAGTCATCCCAACCTCTCTGGAATGAGCGACTCGGCTGTTTTGGAACAGCTTAAAGAAACGAACAAAGTGTTAAAGGAAGCAACAGGGGTTGATGCTCGCCTTTTTAGACCGCCCTACGGCGCGTTTAGTGTTCGCCAAAGAGTTATGACCTACGAAAAGCTTGGCATGCCCAGCATCTTGTGGTCTGTGGATCCGCTCGATTGGAAAATCCGCTCTGCTCCCTCTGTCCGTTCCAAACTCGTCTCTGGCGCCCACCCGGGTGCGATCCTCCTCGCACATGATATCCACGCGAGCACAGTGGATGCAATCCCCGGAGTTTTAATGGACCTTAAAGCACGTGGATTTCAGTTTGTAACAGTTTCCCAGCTCATCGCAATGACAGCAACTGCAGATTTTGCTGTTGCCAGAGAGGATGCTCGCTGAAAAATTCCAAGCGAGGCTCAACCGGCTTTGCTCAAATATCCGGGCGCTCAAGCGGCTCGCAGAGCCTCTGCCACGGAATTCAGCGTCGAACGCCGTTATCTTGGGGAGGCTTGAGAGTCTTGCAAGTGACGCCGAACGTCCGTTGATTTTGGCATTTGTCGGTCCTTTTAAACAAGGTCGCACCCGCCTGATCGAAAAGGTCTTCCCGCCCCACACGGTAAGTTCAGAAACAACACGCCCTACACCCGTCCGATTATTTAAACATAAGTCAGCACCGGCCGAAGAGGCTCTACCGAGCGGGGTTGAGGAGTTTTTTGTCGATCATCCTGCGCTCGAGGGCGTCGTTCTGCTTGAGTTGGATACGGTCGAAAACTCAGGATTATCCGCCGCAGAGGCTTTCGAGGAACTCATCCTTCAAGTCGATGTGTTGTTTTTCTGTTTCTACGCGGAAGACTCTTGCCATGCTCCCACCTTGCGCTTGCTCGAGATCGCCGCAGAGCAACCCTCCACGCAGGTGGCCATGCTCTTGCTCGACGCAGGAAAAGTCGACCATACAGGGCGCGCACAAAAGTTTGAACATTTAGAGCAAGTTTTCGGAAAGAAATTTTCGACGCCCCTCCCGATTCTTGAGGTGAACACTTGCGACGCTGAGAGAGATGGCTTCAATGATGTGGTTGCTTTCATTGAGGCGGCGCTCACGTCGGGACATCCCTCTTTTGAGAGACTCAATGCCGCGGAAGCGGAGGCAACGTGCCTCGCTTTGGAAATCGAGCGAGGACTACGCAATGCCGCGACTGAACTACGCGACGAGGAGTTCAAGTTGGCAGAGCTGGATCGTCAACTCATCGCGCAGCACAACTGGCTTCGTCTCCAGATTGACTCCTCGGTTTCTGATCTTTTCGCTGCAGCTAATGCGGCCATCGAAAGAGCGTCTGAGTTATTCGAAAACGAGACCTCCTTTTCCCGAATCCATAACATTTTTGCGCGGCTCACTCGAACGGCTCGCGACCTTCAAGAGGCAGTCAGCGACGCATTAGGCAAGCTGTTAACCCCCCGACTAGAGGCGATTGCGGTTGGTCTGAAAGAGCAGATCGAAACCGACTGGCTTGCCAATGCCTCGACCTCTCTTCCCGCCTTGGGAGAGCGCATTCGGGAGGCTCTGCAGGCTGGTCCACGCCTTGACGAGCTAGGCCAAATATGCCGAACCAAGATGGCTCTGCATCTCGGCGCAACCATCGCTGGGCAGGCAATGGAAGAGTTTACCGCACGCCTCATTTCACAATCCTGCAGTTCCCTTTTATTGCCGGTTGTTATCCTTTTCTCCACACTTGCGGCAGGACTTGCCTCAGCCTTTCAAATAGGTTGCGAGCTTGCGGGGGGTGCGCTCATTTGTCTTGGCTTACTCGGGGCACTCTGGGCGGGGTTTTCGGGGATGAATATCCGAAAAATTTTCGCGAAACAATATCGCCAAATGTTAGTATTTCGAACACAGCATGCTGTTCGGCTTATGCAAGAGGAAGTGCGATCGTTTGGCACCACCCTACTCGATGAAATCGGTCGGCGTGTTTCTGAGGCCGCCGATGATTTGGCCGCGTCGCGTAAATTTCTGGAGCCGGTGATTGCTGAAGCGGCCAATTTGGCTAGTTTAAGCTCACAAACGAGAGCCGTCAAAAATGTTAAGGCTTCCGCCTAGAAAAGATGCGAATGAATGGGAGTAAGAAGGCGGTTTCTCATAACGAACAGGGTCGTTTGCGGCTTTCAACGCGTCTGTGCCGTGCGGATTCCAACACGGAGGGCCTTCCATTCCCCCGCCAGAGCGGGGGAGCAAATTCTAATCCACCATTATCTTTTGGGTATTGGGAGTGCTCATTCAGCCGAAAAAAGCCCTTAGCGCAAAAAATGCTTTGCCACCTTATTCGACGGCGCTTTCAGGCTGTTTCTCTAACCGTTTGTTCTTTAAAAAGTCGTTTTCAATGGTACAAGCAAAAATCTCTACAAAATTTCTGGCATCAAAATGAAATTCCATCTAATAAACTTTCGTAAGCTCTGATGCCCAACGGCATCTCAAACAAAACAACAGCACCACAGCCACCTCACAGATTTCATAAAGCCTTAATAATCAACATAAACACCCCCTTCTCCAACAAAAAAGCAATCAACACAAACTACCATAAAAATGAAACCACCAGCCATTGTGGAGGAATTCAAAAACTTTATCTCAAAAGGAAACGTCATTGACCTCGCTGTCGGCGTTGTGATCGGTGGCGCCTTCTCCAAGCTCGTGGAGGGTGTCGTCAACGGACTCATCATGCCTATTGTAGCGATTGTCACCGGAAAAGGCTCTCTCGAAATATTGGTCAATGGCGTGACAAGCCTCGCCGGTGGAGTTGGAAATTTCCTTCTTCTTGCCGCCGTCGTTTTTTTTGTATTCGTTAAACCGATGAACCGCTTCCGTGAATTATCGGCCAAATCAAAACCAGCCCCCACGCCTGCTCCGCCAAGCCCGGAGGAACGTGCCGCTGGTTTGCTCGAAGAAATTCGCGATCTTCTCAAAACAAATTCTGCCCGCTGATCTCGCAGCGCTGACCTCTTTGAGGTGAATTTGCGCAAAGTGAGACATTAATCGCATATTCGCCTTTGCTCTCAGCCAGCATAAACTCTTTGATTGGCAACGAATGAATTGCCCGACCCTTGAACGCCCCGTCAAACACATCCATTTCCTCGGTATATGCGGCACGGCGATGGGTGCCGTTGCCGCCGCGCTAAAGGAGCGCGGTTTTAAAGTGACCGGCTCTGACGAGGGGATTTATCCGCCAATGTCAGACTATCTTCAGCGAGTCGGCATTACGATCGCGTCGGGATTTCGACCGGAAAATCTCGTAGGCCCTCCCGATCTTGTCGTGGTGGGAAATGCGATTCGCCGCGGAAATCCCGAGGTAGAAGAGGTTCTCAACAACAAACTCCCTTACCTCTCGCTACCCGAAACTCTCCGGCTCTATTTTCTCCGAAAAAGCCACAACCTGGTGGTTACAGGCACACACGGTAAGACAACAACAAGCGCCCTGTTAGCGCATCTTTTTGAATTTGCCAACCGCTCACCATCCTGGCTCATTGGGGGTATCCCCAAAAACCTGAAATCAGGAGCTCGGCTCGAAAACTCCCATTATTTCATCATTGAAGGTGACGAATATGACACCGCGTTCTTCGACAAAAGGTCGAAGTTCGTTCACTATCTCCCTGAGCTTTTGATTATCAACAACATCGAGTTTGATCATGCAGACATTTTCCGTGACCTGAATGACGTCAAACTGGCCTTCCGTCGGGTAGTAGCCCTCGTGCCGTCAAAGGGAATTATCCTTGTCAATGCCGATGACAAAGAGGCCTTGGATGTTTGCCATGAAGCACCAGCCCCCACCCTTTCCGTGGGGCTCTCAGAACATGCCGCTGCCCGTATTCACAACATAGTGCATGATACCAGCGGAACACGATTCACGTTTTATAATCAGGATTTTTTTCTCCCTCTACATGGCGAATTTAATGTCCGCAATGCTGCGATGGCCATTGCAGCTGCACATTTTTATGGGATTCCTCTGCAGCAAATTGCTCAGGCTGTCAGGACTTTTGAAGGTGTCCGTCGTCGCCAGGAAATACGAGGGATTGCTGGCGGAGTGGCCGTTGTGGATGACTTCGCCCACCACCCAACAGCCATCCAAAATGCGCTGCAGGGGTTGCGGCACAAATACCCGGAGGGACGAATCTGGGCGGTATTTGAGCCACGCTCAAACACCACCCGGCGAGCAATATTCCAGCATCTTTTGCCGGAGTCTTTCGCTGAAGCCGACGGTGTTTGGATCGCTCCCGTGGCACGTGCCGAGCAACTAGCAAAGGCCGACCGGTTAGATACCGAGGCCGTTGCTCTTGCGATCCGTGCTCTCCCCTTCCAAAGAAGCTCGACGCCTCGCGTGGCTTTTGCTGCTTCTGGACTGGACGATATCGTCGAGGGTGTTCGAGTGCGGGCGCAGCCTGGCGATCTTGTCGCCGTGTTCAGCAACGGCGGATTCGGAGGCATCCACGAAAAGCTGCTCTCTGCCCTGGCCTCCGTTAACGGCTGACCGGTTGTCTTATGAGCTTCCCTGGCTTTATTTACGCACATAATGACCGAGATCCGAGAAGAATTTCTTGCCATCATCTCAAGAGTTTATCGCACTCTGCTTGCATTAACAGGCTCTGAGTCTCAGGCCGAGACCTTGACCATTGAAATGCTCAGCCCCATCGCCTCGCGCTTGCTACGTGTGCGAAACCCGCGTCAATTCGAGCTCTGGCTTGCTAAAACTCTTCTAAACAGAACCTCGATCGGATCGTCCACAAACTCAGAGACTGCGATCGGGGAGGGGGCCTCTTCTTCACAAGTTTGTTCCTCAGAAACCGACCCATTCCTCTTTATTTCCTCACTACCCATGGAGGTTCGAGTCTGGGCGGCGCTGCGACTCGGAAACCATTCAAGCCACAGAATCGCGAGTGAAGTACTTTCTCTTACCCAGAGAGAAAGCACTGCCCTTGATGACCGCTTTCATAAAGCGATCGTCGAGGGCCAATCCCATGAGAGAGAAATAAGTCCGGCTCACATCGCATCGGCACTCAGCCAAGGAATTCAAAAAAAACAGATTCCTGAAAACGTCATTCTCCAGGCAACGGAGGTAATTAACTCCACAGAAAACCAGCAAAAAAAGAAATCGTTAAAGGTCTTTCGCCCTGCGCTACTCGCTGCGACATGTTCTTTACTGATCGCGCTTGGCCTCATTGGTCAACAGATCTGGAAAAAAATTTATCGCTTCTCAGGCAGTGAAAAAGTTGAGCGTCTCCTTGCAAAATCTGGGGCAATGTCGGCGAAGCAGTTTGATGATATTGATCCAGGGCCGCACGGGCTCACCGACTGGCTTTTCGTCGTAAAAGGGAACGGGCTGCCAGGATCTCCCCAAAATCAGACATCCTTTGTAAAGGTATCCCTTTCTAAAGCGCGACTCTTTGAATTTGAAGATGCGCTTGTCGCTGAATGTCTGAATGAAGACGAGACTGTCGTCGTCCTGCTCTTTTCCGCCTCGCAGCTTGGCGTTACGCTCGATAAAGAGCGAGAGTGGTATCCGCTCTCGGCTAACGGTTGGGAAGGAGCTGTGCGGCGAGAGGGAGACGGGTGCCTTCTTGCCGCAACGACACAAGGACGCAAATACTTGGAATCTTTGATAGCCAACACTCCATCCAACCTGTCAACTACCTCTCCTCGCGACGGACAAGCGCAATAAGCCACATTGAGACCAAAAAAATGGCAAGAAGCATGGTGCCAAGCGCCGATCCGAAAGCCATGTTTCTCCCCATGCCAAGGAACTGGTTTTGAATCACATTACCTATCATTAAGATCTTTCCACCTCCCATTAGGGTGGTAATTGCAAACATCCCAAGAGCAGGCACGAAAACGAGTAAAAATCCTGCAACCATTCCCGGCGCAGTCAGTGGCAGAACTACTCTCGTAAACGCTCGGCGGGGATCCGCTCCCAGGTCGTATGCCGCTTCAACCAACTCGGATTCTAGTTTTTCAACACTGCCGTAGATGGGCAAAATGGCGAACGGCAGATAGTTATAGACCAAACCAAGCACCACAGAAAACGAGGTATATTGGAGGTCGAGTGGCTCGCTAATCCAGCCAAGAGACAAAAGAGCAGCATTCAGAAAACCTTTAGTCGCGAGAATCTGAAACCAAGCATACGTCCGAATAAGAAAACTGGTCCAAAACGGAAGCATAACAGCGATCAAAAGGATGTTTTTCCATTCTCCCGAGACTCGCCCAATGAAATATGCCACTGGATAACCGACCAGAAGGCAGAGCGTTGCCGTGAGCAACGCCAGCCAGAGCGAGCGTCCGATAATTCCCAAATAGAGCGGGTCTAAAATACGCGTGTAGTTTGACAGGGTGAATTCAAAAACAAGCGAATTATAAGCGTCCGTGCGGAAAAAACTTGCGCAAACAGTAAGAAATGTCGGAAAAACTACAAATAAAACGAGCCATACAATCAATGGGGAAAGGAGCAGCCAGCCGCGCAGTCCCGGGGAGCGCAAAGCCCGGCCTTCATCAAAGCGTGGGCGACGTGTATCAGACATCCCGAGTTCGTCGAAAGAATTTCACAACGTAAAATAACAGCCACCTAACGGGAGCGAAGGTCTGTGATAAGCCGATCAATCGCCGCAGCTCGTGCGCCGTCAATTGGCTTAAACATGCCCAACTTTTTTATCTCCTCGGCTGATGGGTAACTAGCAGGATTTGCTAGATCCGCCGGGTCGAGAAGTTTTCGAGCGCCCAAATTTGGGTTCGTGTAAGGAAATTCTTCCGATATCATTTTGCCGACCTGTGGTTCAAGGACAAAATTCATAAATCTGTGGGCTGCTTCGATGTTTTTTGCGCCCTTCGGGATGGCGAGATTATCCAAGAAAAGATGAGTTCCTTCAGAGGGTAATATCCATTTGAAGGTGTCGGGGTCTTCACGAAGCAGGAGAGCAGCTTCTCCACTCCAGACGACACCGGCTGTCACATCGCCATTGAGAAAAGCCTGTTTGGGGCTATCGGAATCAAAGGCTCGAATAAGCGGCATCCACGTTTTGAGGACTCCACTCGCCGCGTCGAGCGCATCCGGAGAGATATCATTGATGTCTTTCCCGAGCGTGTAGAGAGCCCACGTCACTAATTCTCGTGGATCATCCACGCAAATGATTCGACCTTTGAGGTCCGGTTTGAAAAGATCAGTATAACCGGTGACAGGACGTTTAACTTCTTTGACATTTACCACAATACCAACCAGACCGGCCATCCAGGGCACGGAGTATTCGTTATTCGGATCAAAATCGAGCCCGCGAAACTCAGGGGCGATATTGGCAAGGTTAGGGATCTTGGAAAGATCCAGCTTTTCCACCCGTCCGTCGGCCTTTAGCATTGCGAGAGTGTAGTCGCTGGGCTGGATCAAATCATAACTGCCCGCGCCCGCACCGATTTTGGCAAGCATCTCCTCATTAGACGCATAATTCGCAACGGCAACCCTTATACCAGTTCGCTCTGTAAACGCGTCAATAACAGATTGCGGAATATATTCAGTCCAGCAGTAAATGTTAAGAGTCTGGTTCTGAGATTGATTATCTTGAGCCCAAATTTCCACGGCGCTGTTTACCAGACCAGATAACGTAGCGATCAACAGAAAAATGTGTTTTTTCATAGTTTTAATAAGTTTTTTCGGTGAGCAAATAAAAGGGCAACAAGTCTGCGAAGGTTAAATAACGTCCTTTCGATAAATTTCCACGCGGGAAGATTTTCCACTGGCCAATCTTCTAATGATCTCGCTGAGAATAACAAGCAGAATCGTTCCACTGATGAAAAGAGCGCTGAGAGCGTTGAGCTGGGGTGTTTGTCCTTTCTTGACTAAAGGGAAAACGGCTAGTGGAAGAGTCTGAGTATCGGCAGCGCCCACAGTGAAGAGTGTTACGATGTATTCATCAAGGGAGAGAGTAAACGCCATTAAAGCACCAGCGAACACAGCGGGAAGGAGGCACGGCAAAACAACCAGCGCAAAGGCTTGAAAGGGTCTTGCTCCGAGATCCAAAGCGGCCTCCTCCAGATGCGGATCTATTCCCTCGAGACGTGCGCGCACAACAATCATTACAAACGGAAAACAGAATGTGGTGTGAGCTATGATCATAGTCAAAAAGCCCCGCTCGATTCCCGCACTGACAAAAAGCAGCAACAACCCGGCACCCATCAACACCTCAGGAATCACCACGGGTATAAAAATCAATGCCCCTAAGGTTTTTTCAAATGGAAACCGATACCTGTACATGAGCCATGCTCCTGTCGTGCCAAGGAGGGTCGAAACAATTGTCGTGAGACTCCCAACGATGAGACTGTTTCGGAATGCGTCAATTAGAAGGCGGTTGCCAAATAATGCCTCGTACCACCGCAGAGTAAACCCGCGCCATTCTATTCCATAACGAGCATCATTAAACGAATAAATGATCAGTAAAAGAATGGGTGAGTATAGAAAGAGAAGTATACACACCGTCCAGAGACCAAATCCCCAGGTGAGGAGCTTTGCTGAAAGCAGAGCGATGTAAGAAGAGGCTTGTGGCGGTTCTGGAGATTTTGCTAATGCTTCAGCCGACCCTCCCTTTGAGGATGACGAGAAATCATAAGTCGGCTGAGAAGCAGCATCCGAGAGTCGAATCTTTTTCTGCAAGGTTTGGTGTGCTGCAATCCCTGCGCTCGATTCTTCTAACGGGCACCACCCTGACCGTTGCCCATACCCAACGGCAAACTCAGTTCAGGGAGCTCTTTGAGTGTGAATGTGAGCAGGAAGGCAAATTCGGAATCTCCACCTGCGTTATCTCGCATGACAGCGCCCAGAGAGGCGATCCAGCTTTGAAGATCGCGATGGAGCATGTAGCTTTGGCTCTGAAGAGTGGAGTTGTCGAATTCATACTGCTCATAGGCGCTAAACGCCCAATGGTCGTTGATTTTCCAGGTCAAGCCCAACGTAAACAAACTGCTATCCTCAAAAAACGGATTATCATTTAGGTATCTGTGACCGACAGTGAAATCCAGGTTGTCGGTTGGCATAAAGCTTATGTAAGTGTTTACTTCGGTAAAACCGTCATCAAACACTGGAAGCTGCGAATCGATATTGAACGATGCCCAGGGTAATGGCCGGAAAGTCAGGTTGTTGAAAAGGTTAGAGATGTCTTGATCATAATAGGGATTTTCAAAGTTCACATCCGCAAAAGTGTCGAGTTCAAGCCAGTTAAACGTGCTGTCGCCACGCCGGGTTTGGAGTCGTTGCCGCACTCCGAGGCGCAAAACAGTCCACTGATCAATGGCGTCAAGGGCCGTGAATTGGGGAAAATCAACAGGATTAAGCTGGGTGGACGGGATCAAACGGTCGAACTGGAGAATTTTCTCCGGCTTAACGCTCGGGTCAGAGACATAGGAGAAATTAGTGTAGGGCTGCACAATATGCCGGAGGCCATCAAGACCAAGGGCACGGTTTTGGATATCGTCCCATGTTTTGCTGATTTTAATAGACGCTTCCAATCCAAGATTAAAGTTTGTTCGTGTGTCAGACCCAGCCGCACGAAGTTTCAAAGTGTCAGGTGTCGCAATCTTTGTTTGGCTGTCCGGGTCCAGCGTTAGTTTGCCTGGTGTTCGTTCCAAATTTGCGGTGGCATCGTAGTAGGTTACGCGAAATCCTGCGCGAGGAACCAGAGAAAGCCAACCCATGGCGTTGAGAGGGTAAGTGAATTGATGAAAGGTGTCAAACCGCGTGGCGTCGTAGTCCTCAAGAAGCTGCAACGTTTTATCATCTATAAAAACTCTGGACTCGTTATCAGCATAATTTCTTTCGAGCATAGCAACGCTCGTTTCACTTTCGTAAAAAAGTCCGGAATTAAAGACCGGCTGGCGCTTGATCTCTAGAGCAACCTCAGGAAGACGACTTGTGGTCTGAAAAAAGTCGTTGACCTGACCACGAACGGTTGCTGTCAGGGCGTAATTTTCATCCCACTTTGTGACAGACACCACATTATCAGGCTGAGGGTCGAGGCGATATTCGGATTCGAAGAAATCCTGAAGAACAAACTTGTCGCTTAATTTGTTTATGTTGATGTTAGCGTAGATATCGTTCGTGAAAAAAGCCCGGTGTTGGAGACTGAGCCGATAACGAGAGGAATCGAGGTCCTGCTTGCGGCGATTCCCTGAAGCGGTGATGGTTGGGTCTGAATCATCGAGGTAGTACATACGGAAAGCTCCGCGGTTGCGCTTATTTTCGCCATATTTGTAAGTACCATCGAGACCAAATCCGACGCCCCGGTCAGTCATCAGATCAACCCGGGCTGTGGCCGCAATTTTATCCCCAATCGGAAAAGAATAGCTTGTAAGCAAATAAGCACCAAGTGTGTCACTGTATCCGGGCGAGATAGAGAAAGAATACGCGTCGTCCAGATTTTGGTAAAGATAAGGAAACCAGAAAATCGGAACATTACCAACTTTCCAAGTGACGTTGCTAAAGATAACCCGATCATCCGGATAAAGCCTCACGGTTTTAGCTTCCCAATGAAAGTCAGGCTTGGATGAGTCGTGTGTGGTGACTTTGACATTTTTCGCAAGGAACATTTCTTCCGACTCGGTTCTAAACGATTCAGCCTCCAGAAGCATCGGATGTTTTGCCCCTTTTAAATTAACGGCTTCAATTTGCTTGATCTCAACGTTGTAAATAGCTTTGTCACCAAGGTAAAGTTGCCCGTCCTGATAGATACGAACATCACCTTCAAGTGCCAACTCCTTCGTTTTAACGTTAAACCGTGCCTTTTCGCAGTAAATCGAGGTGGTGCCAAATTCAATTGAGACGTTTTTCTCTGCGATCGCAATACCACTTTCAAAACGGGTCTCTCCGTCGGCATTAATTTCAATCGGCAATTCTCCGGCTCCCTCAAAACCGATAGTTTGGCCGAGCAGCATAGAGGTGAAATCAAAAGTCAGCGCGTAGAGAGCAAAAAAGGCGAGGAGGATTCTTTGGAAGGTGTTCATTTGGCTGTAAAATTTTATTCGCCTTCAAGCTATAGATTTGCCGAGCGGTTGCCAACAAAAAAATCAAGTATTCAAGGCAACCCAGGATTACTTCGATTTGAGCTGTCGGCTTTCAGAGGAAGGTCGTCATAATAGGCATCACGCTTCTCTGAAACTACCATAAAATCCGGCATGCACTCCCAAAATTCACCGTGTAAAACTTGCTCATGAGCGTTTCGTGGCTTGAACCGAGCCAGCGCAAGACGAAACGCTCGAATTTGATCTTCGTTAAGCAAAATCACGCCATCAGACTGCTCAAAATATCCATTTGCGAGATTTGCCTGCTTACAAAAAGACTCAAGAAACCGCTTCTCTTCAGCGTCCAGCATGAAACGCATTACATAGAAGTTTTGAAGCTGAGCCTTCATCTGAAATTTTGTCTGAAAAGAATCTAAACACGCCTTCCGATTGGGCAAAGAGGGGAGAGGCAGTCTCCATACCGGTCGATTGAGTCAGTGCATCGCAGAATCACCGCGAAGCATCCCAACAAAATAAGAAAAATCAAAAAGAAACCCTTCAAACCTTTCCTGAAGCTCTCCTTCATCAATGTGCGTGTCGTGCACGACGAGTTTTGTCGCTTCAGGAATTATTACCTTCTTCCCAAAAATATGTGCACCGCGGTATTGTAGAATCAGCGACATTTGATCAACCGGCCGCATGCCTCCCAGCCGCCCCCCAAGCCCTATAAATCCAACAGGAGTTCCGTTAAAGCTCTCAGGGAAGCGAAGCATGTCTATAAATAGCTTCAGAATTCCTGGGAAGGAGCCATTGTACTCCGGTATGACAAACAGAATTCCCGCCGCATCAAGAACCAAATTCTGTAAAGGCTCAAATGAAGCAGGTTTTTCTGCGTAAGCGGTCGGATGGATAATTTCTCTGGGAAGCTGTCTCAGGTCGAGCAATTCGACCCTCCTTCCGATCTCACGAAGTTTCACAGCGGCTGCTGATGCGATTTGAAACGTCTTTGACCCCTGACGATTTGTTCCTGATATAACGACAATCATTTGGTGAATGGTTTTTTTCTAATACGAGTGTGAGATTATAAAGACTGCGTTAATTAGACCACAAAACGCCTGTGTCCAGGAGGATTTCAGATTGTAACCATTTCGCTTAAAAAAACGAGCCAAATACAGTCGGTTGACCAGATCGAGAAGATCGCCTTTCTCTTACGCCCCACCATACGTTCCCCTCAGTCAAGAAGCATCGTGGAATAATAGCCCGCGAGAAAGCCATCTAAAGTTGTCTCTACCGCACAGCAATCCGCTCCCTCCATGATTTGAACGAGAACTTCCCTCTGCCCCGGCCCTGGGCCGAGGGGCAAGATCAACAGCAACGCGCAGCCGTTCGAGAGCGCTTCGCCCCTAGCAACAGGACGAGGAGTGTGATGCGCCGACGAACGCGGCATTGTTCGAGAAATAGTAACTGCTCAGGTAGCCGCCCGCCTTTAGGCGGCCACCTGTGAGTGAATGGCGGGACGCACGCACCCGACGCGTGGGCGAGACTCACGAGGTGTTGACCGCTGGCACGAAGGGGGTGCCGAGGAACACGCGCTGCAACGCCTCCAAGGCGTTGAGGCCGTTCTTGCGTGCCGTGGAGACGTAGCCGCGGATGCGGCA